>JAGOOB010000057.1 GCA_017992725.1 Candidatus Woesebacteria bacterium
AAATATATTGCAGAAAATTTACCAGAGCAACATCAAATTTTTTATATTCACCAGCCCGATTAACTTTTCTTTAAATAATGCTGTCTTTTCTGTTCCGAAAATTTCTCGATACTGTAGCGCAACATGGTGCGTGGCATGTGCAAAGCATATTGGTCAAGAAAATCTGTTAATGCTTTTTCATCTTTTTTGCCGACTTCTCTTAATAACCAACCGACGGCTTTTTGTATTAAGTCTTCTTGATCATTGATTAGTATTTTGGCTAGTTCGAAAGTGGGCAAAAATTCCTCTCCTTTGATAAAAGGAAAGGTGGATAACACGGCAATCCGTCTCTCCCACAAAATATCTGAGGTGGCTAATTTAATTAATAATTCAGGCACTTGCTGCACGGTTGTTCGGTTCTGTTTAAGATGTTCTGCATACAAATATTGTCCCAAAATTTTATCAGCTGAGAAATCAACTAAGTCCCAGTTATTAATGTGGGCGGTATTTTGCAGATAAAAATTAACTAATTCTTTTTTTTCTTTTTGACTGTGGGCTTTTTGGTAAAGTTCAACCAATAATAATAAACAAACTAAACGAATTTCGTGATAGGGACTTTTTATCAAATCGGATAAATCATTTAAAGCAATCTGCTCTCGATATTGCCTGACTATCACTCGTTGCTGTGGAACTGTTAAACCTAAAAACCGATCGCCTTCAGCATACGCTCCGGGACCAGTCTTGAAAAACCGTTGTAGCTGTTGAGCCTTTTCCTGATTAGCCTGGTTTTTTATATCAGCTACAATTTGTTTGGCAATTTGCATCATTTTAATTCATCAACCATCAGCTAATTTAATTATTCATTAAATTTATTAATTATTCATTAAATTTAAGCTAATAATTCTTTGATTTTTTGAATATTGTCTCTAACTACTTTCTCTCCATCATCCAAAACATCACCTCGATTTACAAATCCCACAAAAGGATTATTGTAATCTCCTTTTTCATCAATATCTGGATAGAGCACTAAATCGGCTGGTTGTTGACTATATTGCGCCAGATGATAAAGCATCACTTGAGAAGTTTTTAGCACTGTCTTAAACGCAGAAATTTTATGATCAGTCATCGGAAAATGATTCTTTTGTAAGTTAACAGCAATCACTACTTCAGCGCCCATCTGTTTAACCGTTTTCACTGGTATCGGCACAGCCGTCCCCCCATCGATCAGACGCATCTTGCCCCACTGTACTGGTTGTAAAAAAAATGGCACCGCTGCGCTAGCATGAATAGCCTTACTCAGGTTCCCCTTTTTTAACTCGACTACTTTGCCGGTCAATAAATCACAAGCCAAAGCACAAAAGGGAATTTTTAAATCTTCAATGCGCCGATTGCCCAAATATTTCTTGAAAAGATCTTCCATTTTGTCACCACCAAAAACCCCCCACCTTGGTTTTGGATCAGAAAAAGTATAAAGCAGACGACGGTAACTCATATTTTCACGAAATATTGCTTCTACTTTCTCAATATCCCCAAAAGCGGCATACATACCACCCACCAGCGCACCAGCACTACTACCAGCTATATAACTAATTTCAATATTATTTTTTTGTAATTCCTTGATTAAACCAATATGAGCTAAACCTCGCCAACCCCCAGAACCCAGAGCCAACCCTAGTTTTTTTTGTTTTTTTACCATGAGAGAATTATAACGGAAAAAAAAGATTAAACTAAAGCACCGTGAAAAACTTGAGGTAAAATTATTTTGATAAAAGCTAAAAATATTTATGCGGTCAGATTTTAAATGTTTTGAAGAATACAATTAAGGCACTAACCAACTTTCAATAGATACGTCAATTAACTTTAGAATTGATTCCGAATTATGGGAAAATACTTGGCGGAAGGGGCGGGACTCGAACCCGCGATGCCCAAAGGGCGTCAGTTTTCGAGGCTGATGCAATAGCCACTATGCGACCCTTCCTTTTTTGATAGTGAGCCAGAAATTTTCTTACAAAACTTATTCATTCTCTTGGCTTTTGCCACTAAGAGCACTCTTAATTCGCCGATCAAGATCTGCCAGAATAGTGGAAAAGTTTTTACCAGTTTCAGCTTGCATTCGCATAATACGACCCTTTTCATCAATTAGTGGTTGCACTTGATCTAAAGATTTCTCTCTCTCTTCAACTAGCCGAACAACTTCAGCAAGATCTGCAAGAAAAGAGGAGAGATCTATACCTTTTTCAGCCAGTGAGTGCCTGATAGAAATCTTTTCTTTAATTGATGGATGCACTTGATCTAAAAATTTTTCTTCCTCTTTAATTAGCCGAACAATCTCTCCGAGGAAAGAGGAGAAATCTATATCATTTTTAACCAATAATTGCCTAAGAGAAGCCGTTTCTTCAATTGATGGCTGCGTTTGATCTAAAGATTTCTCTTTTCCCACGTTATGATTTGTCATAATATCGATATTTTAAACTAATAAAGCAAAAAAACCAACAAAAACTCAACAAATGTGAAAAATCTTCAAGATAAGTTTGTCTAAAGTGCGCCCAAGGGGATTCGAACCTCTGGCCTTTTGTTCCGCAAACAAACGCTCTATCCAGCTGAGCTATGGGCGCGCTCAAGTAGATATTATAAGCCAGTTCAAGTCATTGGACAAATGAAAAATCTTATTCAATCAGTAACTTTGAGTTATTCAATCAATAACTTTGAGCTTGGCTAATCGTTGGGCATTACCTAAACTTTTTACTTTTTTTTGATGGTCATTTTTTTGTGACAGAACCACCAATCATAACAATCTTTTTGACCAGCTCTGGCTTTAACCTCAGCTTCAGTTTTGGCTGGTGGAATAATCACCTGGTTCCCAATCAATTCATTCTCTGGCCAGTTAGCAGGCATTGCCACTTTATTGGCTGTCGCATACTGTAAGGCTTTGACAGCTCGTAAAATTTCTGACATATTACGTCCCACCTCTTGCGGATAGTAAAGAATTAAACGAATCACGGCTCGATCATCAATAATAAAGACCGCTCGTACTGTGTCTGTTCCCTGCTTTTCATGAATCATGCCGAGTAACCTGCCCACCCGACCAGTATTGTCTGAGATGATGGGAAAAGGAATTTCAACATCTAAATTTTCCTTAATCCATTCCACCCATTTAATATGAGAAAAAACTTGATCAATGGATAAACCAATTAATTGAGTATTAATTTTTTTAAACTCTGGGGCGAATTTGGCAAAGGAAACAAATTCGGTAGTACAAACTGGAGTGAAATCGCCAGGATGACTAAACAAGACTGTCCACTTACCCAACAAAATTTTGGGGAAAGATAAACGTCCGTGAGTACTATGTACTTCTAAATCCGGAAATTTATCGCCAATTAAAGGAAAAGAGTTCTTGGTATTGGAAGAAGCATTATCTGCGCATTGACAACCTTGGCACTGACAAGTTGATGAAGCATTTTGAGCATTAGACATAAAAAAACCTTTCACTAATTTTGTAAAGTAACAGAGCAAGTA
>JAGOOB010000008.1 GCA_017992725.1 Candidatus Woesebacteria bacterium
CTATTGCTGCGATAAGCTTCAATAGCATTGTTTAATAGGCAATTGATCACTTCTTGGAAAAGTAATTTATTGCCACTAAGTTTAATATTGTGACTTTGGTGAATTTTTTTGCAATAAGCAACCTCTTGATGAAAACATTGATTTAACAAGATTATTTCTACTAACGCATCGTTCACTAAAAATAATTCACGCTTTTTCTGTTCATGATTATCCAGCAAATCTTTAAGGTAATTGGCACTTAACAAGATTCTTTTTAGGCTTTTTTCTTTATTTTCTTGATCACTGAGGGCCAATTGACTATTCAATAAAATATTAGATAAAGGAGTACTAGCTGCATGCTTAAAAAAATCAAAATATGAGAAATGTTTCATGAAAATTCTCCTTTCTTGGGATAAATAATAAGAGCCAGTTTATGGGAAAAAGTTAAAATTAAACTAAAATTTTTGAGTGAAATTAATTATTTTCGAGTAAATAGCTCATATCCCAAACTTGTAAACAGGGCGCTCGGTTGGGTCGGCAATATGTCGCAATTAGTTGGGCATGGCTTGTATCCATGGTGATGCGGTGAGAATTGACAACCAACCATAGACTTTCATAATTCTTAGCTTTAGTGAGAAAATCGTCAGGAATAGCGTGAATCGGTTGCCCAATGCCTTCTACTAGTAGATTATTGACATTTTGTCGGTGTAAATACATCAGAATACCATCAGGAAGGGTGCCAAAAAAACCTTCTGTCGCCACGGCTAAACTTTGATTTTGGCTGGTGTGTAGCATCAATTGGCTAACATCATAAATACCTTGTCCGCTTGACCACTCTTCCAAATATTGCACGCGGTCAGCTTGACTAAAGGGAATTTGCTCAATATTAAAATAACTAGGAAAAATAAACTTACCACTGTGTAGAACTATTAAAAAAATTAAAATACCAGCTAAGACATGATAGATTTTTTCTTTTGCTGATAATAAATTGGCTAAATTAATGCTAGCAATTAGGATAATAAAAAGACTACTGGGAAGCAAATAACGCGGATAAATGATTTTTCCCAATAGAGCTAACGGTGTAATAAAGGCCAAAAACATTAAAACTAAAAGCCCAAGCAATTTCTTGTTTTTTTTATTAAAATTAGCAATGGCTAAAATTAAAATGCCGAGGCCAAAATAAATAGCGTATTGATTGATAAAAAAATTTAGGTTACCCAAGAAAATATTAAAAATTTCTTGGTGAAATAAAGTTTCCACAGGATACAGAAAATCACTGCCTCTCCGAAAAAGTTGCGGAAAAACTGGTAAAAAACGCCAACTATAAAATAAAAGAAAAGCAACGGCTAGCGCAGCTCCTATATAAATTAGATTTTTGAGTAAGCTTTTCCATGAAAGCTTATTGGCATAAAGAATCAAGACAATTAGGCTGGGGATAAATAACAGAGCACTTAATTTACTAAATAAAGCTAAGAAAAAACTTAAAATTAATAAAAGTAGATCAGTAATTTTTGGTTGTTTTATATATTTCAAGGTAAAGTAAAAACTGCAATTGAGATTTAAAAATAATAAAGCATCAGTGAGAGCCATCCGGTGGTGAAAAAAAGTAAATGGTAAAATACTAGTTAAAATCATGGCAATATATTGGCTGAATTTTTTTTGTCGGTCGCCTGCAGTCATTTCTTTGCTAATTAGGCCGATCAGTACAACGTTGCCTGCTCCAACCAGAACCGAAAGAAAGCGGCCAGCGAATAATTGATTTTTAAAAATAAATTGAAAGGGAATCATCAGCCACATTTGTAACGGTGTTTTACCATCGTTCATCGGAAAAAATAAATAGCGTTGCCAATCATCGATAATCAATTGAGTCCAGCGGATATAGATTGCTTCATCAGCAAATACTGGCAGTTGGTTTAAACGAAATAAAGTGATGGCAAAATAGAATAATAAAATCAGGGCGATAATTAAATAATGGTTTCTTTGGCTTTTAGTTTTTTGCATTATTCCCTATTTTTTTGATCAAGAATAGGCCATTATAAATCAATGGTGGCAGCCATAGTAGCCACTGTTTGAGTAATAGAACGTTGGGTAAGGGCTGATCAAAATAAAGCCACGGGATGTAGGTGATGTCAACTAGGTAACTCAAGAGAGCGCTCAAGGAAAAGACGACTAGAGTGTTTTGCCACCAGCGGCTTTTTAATAGAGGCAGGAAAGTCATGGGCCAAATTAAATACCAAGTTAAGAATCGTTGTGAACGAGCAGTTAATAATGGTAGGAAAAAACTAATACTTAATAAGTCCCAAAAATACTTATCAAAAAAAAATTTAATTTGGTTTAAGTATTTATTTTTAAAAAAGGCCAGTTTATTGAGCTGATCCTTCAATAAATAATAAAGTAAAAAAGGAATAGCTATTAAACTCGCATACTTTGTTAAAATCGAAAAAAACATTAAAACACAAACTGCTACTAGGTAAAACAGTTTGGATTGTTTAGCGGTTTTAAACCGATCAATTAATATAAAACTAGCCAAGACCGGCCACATCATCCACCAATCGTTATGCGCATTACCAATAGTCTCTAACAGAATTAGCGGATTAAAAAATAATAAAGCTAACTTAGTAGGGGATTTGTGATCTTTTTTGATTAATTTTTTTAGACAGAAGCAGGCAAGGATCATCCCTAACAGAGCAAACACTTTAAAACTTAACCAAGTGGTCAAGAATTTGGTAAAGCCCAGTAAATAAGGAACAATTGAAATTAACGTCCAGGCTTGCCCGTAGGGAGCAGGGGTGTGGGTGTTGTGCATAAAGCGCAACCAGGGATCGTCACTAAATCGTTGGGCGACGACTAGATGCGGATTCGCCCCATATTTAACTAGTATTCGGGCATTAAAAATATAATTGAAAACATCGTGGCTGAGAGCGTTATAACTGATTATTAATAAAAAAAGTATGCCCAAAATTAAAAAAATTATTTTTTTATTAGAATAATTAATTTTTTGGGGCCAGAATTTAATTAAATAGAAATAATTAATAATTAAAGCCATGATGAGAAACACATATAAAGATATTCTCAAATGATTGTTGGGTAAGATATTTTGCCATAAATAAGTTTGATAGTTAAGAAAATATTGATGGTTAATCAGAATTAAATTGGGATCGGTGAAAACAAAAGAAAACAGAGTCCAGATCAAAAATAACAATAAATAACTACTGAGTAGTTTTAAGAATATTCTCTGCTTAGTGTGATTCATGATTTGGATATTTGCCAGATAAGTCAGCCAGTCTAATGCGCATAATATCTAAGAACATTAACAAAGAATCTTTGATGGGATTAACTCGATCGGTGGCATGATGTTGCCAAATTACTGGTACTTCTCTGACTTTAAATTGATATTTTTTGGCTAAATATAACAATTCCACATCAAAAGCTCCGGTAAAAGCATCGTGACGCTCTTTTTTTCCACTATAAACGTAGAGTTTGGGAAAGAGTGTTGTCGTTGCTTCTTGGGAAAATAGTTTAAAACCGCATTGAGTGTCCAACATGCCTGGGACAGCAAAGGTTTGCACCACCAAATTGAAAACTCTGCCCATCAGGTGACGATAGAACGGCTCTTTTTGTCGTTGAGCCCCAATGATCTCTCGCGAACCAAAAATGACTTGATATTGATCGGTATATTTGAGCAGGGCAGTGACTTCTTTCAATGGAGTTGATTGATCAAAATCAGTAAACAACCGCCATTCGCCCGTGGCAGCCATCATTCCCGCACTGACAGTTGGGCCTTTACCCCGATGAGGATTAGCTAAAAATTTAATTCGCTGATCTTTTTTGGCAAACTCGCTGAGGGCGATTTTAGTTCCATCAGTGGAGCCATCATCACTCAAAATCAGTTCCCAACTTTTGGGATAATCTTTGAGGAAGTCATAAACTTCGTCTAATACCCCTCTTTTAATATTTTTCATTTCATTGTAAGAGGGTAAAACTACTGACAAATATATTGACATCTTATTCTTTATTATAATTATTTTCTGTTTTGCCCAATACGGTAATTTCTGGGCCTGGCTCAAATTGATATTGTTCAATAATGTTTTTTTCCGGAAAAACGACTATTTCGTAAATATTTAAATTGATTAAGTCTTTTTCTTTTTTTTCTTCGTTAATGATAAAGAGTTTTTCGGCTTGATGGTGATCCTCAATTTTTACAGGAGGATTGTCCATAGTCGAGAGAAAATATCGATAATTCATACCATACAAATCTTTTGATTCTGACAACAACACTAAATTATATTTTTCCCCATTTTTGACTCGCTCCTGAATACTAGTTGCCACCCTTTTGACGTCATTAATAGTCCAACCGGACGCTTGCAGTGAATAAAAATTCATATTCTTGCTAATAAAAAAGACAAGAAAGATCAAGCTAATTACATAAAATAAACCTTTAGGTTTAATTTTACTTAATAGCCAAGCATAAAAAATATAAATCATTGGTAAAAGATAGGCGTAGTAATGGGTATAAACCTCGTGTTGATATAAACTGAGACCAAACAAACCAGTTAATAAGTAGCTAAAAAGCAATTGCTCGCTCGTTGGTAGCTTCTTTCTATTTTTAATTAGATAAACAAGCACAAATAGTAAAGTCAGGTAAAAAAACAAGTTATTAATACCCAGATCACCAAAAGTGCTATCAAATAAAACCTTTTTACTTTGTCTCCTTAGATCAACTGTAAAGAATTTAATAATCGTTTCCAAACCCTGACGATCAGTTTTTCTTTGTAAGTCAAAACTTTGTTCTTTAGTAATAATATTGGTAAATGCCTGAACATTGCGCCAGTCGTGTTTCCAGTCAAATAAAATGAGTGGAGTAAGTGAGAGGAGAAATAATAAAATTGATAAAACAGTATATTTCAATAATTTTTGGCGATCTTTCTTTTTTGTCTTCTTTGGTAAATGGAGAAGAAAAAAGACTCCAGCACCAGCCAAAGACAGTAAGGCCACATAGTGTAATTGTGCCAAGATACTAAACATGACACTAACCAGTAGCCAATAACGACTGTCTTTTTTGACTGCCAGATAAGAAAAATAAAACATTAACAATGAAAAAAAAGGAGCTGGATTGGGGTTCCAGCTAAAACGTGCCAGCTCAACCGTGATGTGTGAAAGAGCAAAGAAAATGGTAGCTAGAATAGCCATTTTTTGATTAAAAATTTTCTTAGTAATCAAGTAAATCAAGGCAACAGTAATTACACTCAGGGCGGCCACAGCATAAACTGGCCCAATGGGATTGGGATAGCTTAAATACAAAAAAGGCAACATAAAATAATAGTAAAAAGGGCCAAGATACATGTTGCCAATACTGGTGACCGGGCCAATAAAAACCGGATCTTTTTCTTTAAAAATATTTGCAACCACTAAAGCATCTCGGCCCTGATCCCCCTGGAACATGAAAGTATTCTCTAAATTATAAAAACGCAGGTAAATCGCGACTAACAGAATGATTAGTAAGAAAATATTTTCAAAAGTCAAATATTTTTTAATATTTTTCATTTAAAATTGGCTAGTTAATTATTTCTTTTTTTTCCAAATAAAAGTGTTGTAGGCAAAAAAGTTCCAGAACATACCAATTAAAATGCCCGTGACAGCAAAAATCATGCCAGTATCAACCTTAATGGCGACGATTGGTAAGGTAAAAAGATCGAATAAGCCTAAAGTATTTTCACCGATTGCCGCAACCAGCATTTGAATGAGCAACGAACCACCTGAAGTTAAATTAAACTCAATGAATTTCTTCGGAATTGATTGTTTTTTGAGTTTGCGATCGGCAAAAGTCCAAAAATTGCTCAGAATAAAATTACTAATGATAGCGGTTTCGATGCTGAGGATAGTGGCAACGAGATAAGTGGTCAGAAATAAATACTGAAAATCTGGCAATAAAAATCGGTAAAGAGATAGCGATAATAATTGCACTAAAGCGCCAATGGCGCCGGTGACCGCAAATTTAAATAAACGGGAGTTAACAATTTCTTGGATTCTAACTTTCATAACGTATAACAGAGTATTTTTGATGTACTCTGGTCCTATTTTGCTTTTACCGATTTCTCGATCCTTAAAAGCAAAAGCTACTTCACTAATTTTAAAATTTTTCTTTTTCGCTTTATGTAAAAAGCCGATCTGAAAAGTATAGCCGAAAAAGCGTTCAGACTCTAATTCATTGGCGACTGCTTGATAAACTTCTTTCTTAATCGCTCGATAACCAGTAGTCCAATCTTTAATGGAGAAATCCCACATTACCAAGCGAATAAACAAATTGCCAAAGACACTTAAAAATTTGCGATGCAATCCCCAGTTCTGGGGAATTGATCCGCCGGCAATATAACGAGAACCCAATACTAAATCACTACCACGTTCAATTTCTTTAAGCATCAATGGCATTATTGCTGGATCGTGAGAGAGGTCAGCATCAAATTCAAAGACTAAATCAGCGCCAAGGTGATTAAAAGCTTGATCCATGCCTTTGAGATAGGCAGAACCGAGTCCCGCCTTTTTTTTATTAACTAACAATTGCAAAAAAGAGTATTTTTTTTGGAGGTTCAAAACAACCTCGGCCGTGCCATCTGGTGAGCTATCATCGACAACCAAGATTTGCATCTGCCAATTGTTGATCTTTTGAAAAACTTGCGCCAACTTTTCAATAGTAATTGGTAGATTTCCGGCTTCGTTATAAGTGGGGATGATAACAACTGCTTTTGACATGTTAGAGAGAAGTTTTTTCTTCAATTCGGAGGTCTGCTTCAACCATAATTTTTACTAATTCTTCAAAACTAACACTTGGTTCCCAATTAAGGACTTTTTTGGCTTTGCTCGCATCACCGATTAACACGTCCACTTCGGCCGGACGGTCATATTTAGGATTATGTTGATAATATTTTTGCCAATTATCTAAGCCGGCAGCTTGGCAGGCCAACTCTAAGAACTCTTGAACACTATGAGTTTCGCCAGTTGCAATCACATAATCGTCAGCTTGATCTTGTTGGAGCATTAAATACATGGCTCTGACATAATCTTTAGCATAACCCCAATCTCGTTTAGCATCCAGATTGCCCAGTTCAATGGATTCTTGCTTACCCAATTTAATCCGCGCCACACCGTTACTAATTTTTCTGGTGACAAATTCTAAACCACGTCGTGGTGATTCGTGATTAAATAAGATACCGGAAACAGCAAACATATCATAAGATTCTCGATAATTAACGGTAATCCAATGGCCATAGACCTTAGCCACTCCGTAGGGAGACCGAGGATAAAATGGTGTATTTTCGTTTTGTGGCACTTCTCGTACTTTACCAAACATCTCACTCGAACTGGCCTGATAAAATTTAGCTTTAGGCGCGGCCAAACGTACTGCTTCAAGCATTCTCGCAACGCCAATCGCCGTAAACTCACCGGTCAAAATTGGCTGTTCCCAAGAAGCTTGGACAAATGACTGTGCCGCTAAATTATAAACTTCATCAGGTTGAACCTTTTGGATGGCAAAAGTAAGTGAATGTTGATCCATCAAATCACCAGAAACTAATTCTAAATGGGGATGATGGATAATATTTTGAATGCGCGCAAAATTTTGAGTACTAGTGCGACGAGTTAAGCCATAAACTTGATAACCTTCTTCCAGCAATAATTCGGCCAAATAAGAACCGTCTTGGCCGGTAATGCCAGTAATAAAAGCTTTTTTCATGTTTTTACCTTTCCTTAGTCGTTTTTTTGGCTTGAGCACGCCACCAATTGAGTACTCTGGTTAAAGTGTCTTCGATTGAATATTGAAGCTGCCAACCTAAGTTTTTGATCTTACTATTATCACAGATTAATACGGGTCGATCAATCGGTCGTAGACGCGCTGGATCAATTACCAGTTCCACTTTAATTTTAGCTAAATCAATCAGCTTTTTTAAAATATCTTCCATCCGGTAACCAATTCCTGACCCAATATTGTAAACTTCACCGCGCACTCCCTGGTTCATTAAAATAATATAGGCTTGAACCATATCTTTCACGTCGGTTAAATCTCTTACTGCAGCTAAATTGCCTACTTTAATAGTGGGGTTGTGCCCGTTTTCAATGTTAACGATTTCATTGGCAAAGTCACTGACAGCAAAACCCAGCGCCTGTCTTTCACCAATATGATTAAACGGTCGTGCTCGGACAATATCTAATTTTTCGCTCTGAACATAGGAATAGCTTAAATAATCTTGGATCATTTTGGAAAGGGCATAAGGATCATTGGGCCCAATTGGAGCAGTTTCAGCCAAGGGCTGATTACTAATTTGATATTCCAACGCGGAGCCAATACTTAACAAGCGGGCTTGAGGACAGTAGTCCTTCATCGCATTAAGGACATTTAATTGCAGATTTAAATGAGTTTCTAAAATAAATTGTTGTTGTTTAAAGCTGTTGCCAACATTGGCTAGCGAGGCCAGATGATAAATTTGCTGTGGTTTTAATTTTTTGAATAGTTCAATAGTTGCCTGATGATCAGTTAAATCGAGCGCATGAATGTGATCGTCACCAATGAGATCTTTAAGAAAACCAGGTCGATCTCGATAAGATGTTAAGTGAATATTGCTATAACCTTGTTCAATTAGAGCTTCAACTAAGTGACTGCCAGCGAAGCCGGTGCCACCGGTGATTAAAATAGTTTGACTTTTATTGGTCATTTAAGATCTTCCAATCCCTACATATTGATAACCAGCTTGTTTGATGGCTGTTCGGTCCAACTGGTTGCGACAGTCAAAAATAGTTTGTGGCTTAGCTTCTTTATAATCAGGGTAAGGAAATTTAATAATCTCTGGCCACTCGATTAATAAGAAAATTGCGTCAGCACCTTTGATGGCTTCTTCAATACTTGCGACTTGCTCATGCGCCTCATCTTTGATTGCAGTGAAAGAGACATAGTTAGCCATGGGATCATAGCTTTTGATCTGAGCGCCTTTACTAATCAGAAAGGGGATAACTTTGGTACTCGGTGCCTCCCGCATGTCGTCAGTATTGGGTTTGAAAGATAAACCAAGCACTGCCACTTGTTTGTTAGCAAAACCGTCAACTTTTTCTTCAAAATTATTTAATAAATCAAAAATTCGTTGTTTATTAATTTCATTGACCTTGTTCATTAAGTTGCCCTCTTCACCAACAGTTCTAGAGTAGGCAGCTAGTTCTTTAACATCCTTAGGGAAACAAGAGCCCCCATAGCCTAAGCCTGGATACCAATAATGTTGGCCAATTCTTTGATCTAGGCCAATAATTTGAATGACTTCCTCAATGTCGGCCCCATTCTTTTGACAGAGGTTGGCAATTTCATTAATAAAAGTGATGCGAGTAGCTAAATAGGTATTAGCGGTGTATTTGCCCATTTGCGCAGAAGCCACACTGCAATGAACGATTGGGGCATTAAAAGGACGGTGGAGCCGATCTAATTTATCAAAGACAAACTGGCTAGCTGCTCCGATAACAATCCGACTGGGATGAAGCGTATCGTAAACAGCACTGCCTTCACGAAGAAATTCAGGTAGGGACGCTCCATAGAACTTAACTTGGCTCTTGGCTTTTATTACTTCAGTTAATTTTTCCAGTGTACCAGGTGGGACGGTGGATTTAATGGCCACGATCGCATTTTCTGTCAAATAAGGAGCTAAACTGTCACCACTTTTCATCACATAACGCAAGTCGGCAGTTTCGTCTGGAGCAGAGGGAGTACCAACAGCAATGATAATGATCTCACTCTGACTAATCGCTTCCTGATAAGAAGTGGTAAAAGTTAATCGATGATTTTTTTGCTGTTCGATTAGCAGTTCTTTTAAATCTGGTTCGTAAAAAGGGACTTGCCCATTTTTTAGCTTATTAATTTTGTCTGGATCGATATCTAAACCGATAACTTGATTGCCTTGAGAAGCATAAACTGCTGCCGAAACCACTCCTACGAAACCGGTGCCAATAATGGTGATTGTCATATTTCTTCGGATTCCTCGTATTTTTTACATTTGTATTATAATGATTAGCGGCAGTTAACACCAGTAAGAGAAAGCTATGCAGATCAATTTTTTGACTATTTTTCCTGAATATTTTAGTAATATTCTCGACTCTTCTATTCTGAAAAGAGCTCAACAAAAACAGCTGGTCAAATATCAAGTTATTAATCTTCGTGATTTTGCCCAGGATAAGCACCACACTACCGATGATCGACCGTTTGGTGGTGGTCCAGGGATGGTAATGATGATTGAACCAATTGATTTAGCGCTGCACAGCCTTAATCAGAAAAAGGGAACAAAAAACAAAAAAATCATTTTAACTTCGGCTAAGGGTCGACTCTTTACCCAAGCAAGTGCTCGACAGTGGAGTAAATTAGCAGAATTAACCATCATTTGTGGCCATTATGAGGGAGTTGATGAACGAGTAGCTAAATATTTGGTTGATGCGGAAGTGCGGATTGGTGATTATGTTTTAACCGGTGGTGAACCCGCAGCCGCGGTGATGACTGATGCCGTAGTACGTTTATTACCAGGGGTGTTAGGTAATGATGAAAGTGGTCAAGATGAATCACACCGCACCAAGGGCTTAGCTGGACCTGAACAATATACCAGACCAGCAAATTATCGAGGCTGGAGTGTGCCTGAAGTTTTACTTTCTGGGGATCCTAAAAAAATTTCTGCTTACAAAAATCAATCAAGAAATTTAAGCTAAGATGTGACTCATCGCTGTGGTGATTGGAGTCAATGAAAAATCTAAGACAGACTTTAATTTGTCGACAGAAAGGGCGGTATTTTTTTGATAAGGTCGCTGACTGGTTTCAAGATATTTAGCTAAACTACCGGCTTCGACCTGATAATCAATATGTAGTTGTTGTGCCAGACTGCGGGCGAAGTCAAAGTCAGTCCATTGTTCACCACTAGTGGCATGATACAAACCAGTTAAATTTAAGCGAATGACAGCGTCCAAGACTTTAGCGAAATCATCAATGTAAGTTGGACCAAAATAGTGATCAGTAAACTGAGGATAAATTTTACCAGCCCGCATCCCCTCAATCAGTTTCCAAGCGACATCTAATTTGGCAAAGGGGTCTGAGCGAAAAGGTTGATCAATGCGGAGAATCGTCCAAGTTAAACCCGGTGTAGATTGCACCACTTCTTCTGCCCAAGCTTTAGTTTGGCCATACCATTCAATTGGGGAGAGTGGGTCTTGTTCGGTATATAGGCCTTCTTTTTCACCGTTAAAAACATAGGCAGTGGAAATATGAATTAAATGTTTGTTAAACTTTTGGCAAGCTTGAGCAATATTTTTGGTACCCACAACATTAACTTGATAACACAAGCCATTTTTATCACCACTTTGGGCAAAAGCAACAGTAACATTGGTGAAAGCGGCAAAATGAATTAAAAATTTAGCAGCTGATTGAGCGATGACACTTTCCACTTGTTGTTGCTGGGTAATATCGACTGGGCGTTGCTTGTCTCGCAAATCTAAATTATCAAAAAGATATCGATCACTAAAATCACTGACAAATTTGGAGCCAACCAAACCATTTAAACCGGTCCCTAAAATATGCTGTTTAGTCATTGGTCTTTCCATATTGTTGTTGAAAATAAGCTTGATTTTTTTCTTTTAGTGGCCGCCACCAAGCTTCATTAGTTTGATACCACTCAATAGTCCGCCTCAGACCAGTTTCTAGATCAACGCTTGGTCGCCAATCAAGAGCTTTTTCTGTTTCGGAAAAATCAACACTATAGCGACGATCATGGCCAGGACGATCTTTGACCATTGCTATCGCACTCTCGTCCTGATTCATTAGCTTAATAATCATTTTGATCAACTCAAGATTGCTGATATCTTTATATAAGCCACCAAATAAATAAGTTTCGCCGACTTTTCCCCGATTAAGCACGGCATCAATCCCGCGACAGTGATCTTGAACATAGAGCCAGTCTCTGACATAGAGCCCGTCGCCATAAATGGGTACCTTTTGCCCATCCAGTAAATTGGTGATGGCTAACGGAATTATTTTTTCGGGGAATTGGTATTCGCCATAGTTATTTGAGCAATTACTAATAGTGACAGGCAAACCATAAGTATCACCATAAGCCCGCACCAAGTGATCAGCTGCAGCCTTGCTAGCACTGTAGGGGCTGTGAGGATCGTAGGCAGTATGTTTATTAAATTTTTCTTGGCTAGTCAGTGGTAAGGCGCCAAAAACTTCGTCAGTGGAAATATGGTGAAAACGCTTAATCTTATTTTTTAGCGCTGCTTCCAGTAAAACTTGAGTGCCGATCACGTTGGTTTCTAGAAACAAGGCAGGGTCAAGAATGGAACGATCTACGTGAGATTCAGCAGCAAAATGCACCACAATATCAACGTCTTTCATTAGTTGATTAACTAATGGCCGGTCACAAATATTACCTTGAACAAAGTGGTAATTACTGTGGTTAGCTACGGTTTGTAAGTTAGCTAAATTACCAGCGTAGGTCAAGGCGTCCAAATTTAGTAAATGGTCTTCAGGATGATGTTTGAGCCAGTAATGAATAAAATTGGAGCCGATAAAACCTGCGCCACCGGTTACCAAAATAGTGTTTGCCATCTTAGTCCTTTTTTTCGAGTTCTTTTAACGTAATGCTTGCTAAATCTCGCTTAGAGATAATCATTTCTTCCTTGGGGAATGGCCATTTAATAGCTAAATCTGGGTCAAAGAGAGAAATGGCCTGATCGTCAGCCTGATTGCGATCTTGATACAGTTGATCAACCCCATACAGATAATAAACAGGCCCTTGTAAGGCACAAATAGAATTACCCAATTGAGCACTAATGTATAAAGCCTCACCCCACTGTTGGTTGTTATCAGCATTAAAATCAAAATAAATAGTTTCTTTATATGTAATTGAATGTGGCCTGATATCGGCAATGACCAATTGAGCACGACCACTTAAGACAGTAATGAGTTTATTCCAGTTTTCTGCATGAATACCGCGGACAACTTTAGTTTTTGAAACAGATAAATTAACTTGTTTAATAGTAAAGTGAGGATTAATCTGCTGAGTAATGCGAGCTGGCTCAAGTACCTGAGCAAAAAGTCCTCTTTCATCAATAAATTTTTGATATCTCACGTAATACAAACCATCAATGGCAGTGCGATAAATGTTTTCAGCAAGGGCTAAATCCTCTTGCGGCTGGTAATAAATAATTTCCTGCATAATTAGTCCTCTACTTAAAACTCAAGTTCTAATTGGGCACTGTTACTAGCGGTCAGCATCAATTCTAACTTTTGGCAGTGTTCATCAAGAGCTTGGTAGCGACGTTCTTGAGTTTCTAGGGCTGATTGAAAGTAGCCAGCAGCTAAAGCTAACATTATTAGTAAAAAAAAGACCAGGCGATTAAAATTTTTTTGATTGATCATTGTTAGTTTGCTTAATAACCCTTAATTGTTAAAAAAGTTTTGGAGACTGGCTTGAAATTTGTCTAAGTCTCGAATCATATATAACCACTGTTGCTGAGTTTGCCATAACGGCGGATTAACTATTAAACCCTCCTCGCTGTCTGGGTAGACAGCAATACTATAAGTGACAAATGAGGGAGCAATTACTTCTGGATCATGTTGATGGTTGATTAACCAACTAAACAAAATGCGGGCGACTTCAGTGACAGATAATGATTGATCAAAATTATCTAAATAAAAGCGATAGAGCTGACCGACTTTTTCTGGTTCATTGAGCAGAAAATTAGGATCTGAAATCTTTTTGACGAGAGCTTCCAGGACCTGTTGCTGGCGCTGGCCACGAGCTAAATCCGTACCTTGATCATCGCCACTTTTACGACTGCGCATATATTTAAGCGCTCGCTCACCAGTCATTGTTTCTTCACCTTCAGTAAAAACGACAGTTTCATAGAGAAGATTGGGATCTGTTTCCACACTTACATCGACCCCTTTTCGAGGGAAGAGTGGATCAGTGAAGCCTTCTTTGATCTCAATGGTCACCCCATCAACTAAATCAATCAGGTTTTCTAAAGCGGCTATTTCAATCAGTAAAGTGTGATCAATTCGTATGCCAGTTAACTCACTAATAGCTTGAGCGGGGAAGGCCAAAGGATTGTCTTGGTTTCGCTCTAAACCGTAATAGTAAAGGGCATTGATTTTGGTTTGATAATCGGGATGATAAAGGTCTCTTGGCAGGGCAACCGATTGGATCTGATTATTGACTAAATCTAATTGTAAAAGAAGCATGGTGTCGGTGAGTAAAGCGCCATCATCACGACCTTCGACTTGATCAGCGCCTAAAATTAAAAGATTTTTTTCTTTAATAGCTTGATCGGGATTTTCAGCTAGAGTAGCCAAGTCGTTAGCGACGGTATTAACTGTTTGTTCGAAACTGTCTAAACTAATTGCTGCCCCCTGTAAAAATTGATCACGGTATTTTTTGACTTTCCGGTAAGTAACCACGCTACTGATTAAAATACTGATGATAAAAAGTAAGAGGATAGTTAAAACTATTCTCCAAAACAATTTTGGTTTTTTATATTCAATGCTTAAGGTAACGTTTTCTTTTTTTGGCGACTGATCTTTTTTCATAAGTTTTATTTAACAGTATTATTTCTCAAAGTCTATCTTTTAAGTATACTTTAAAAGAGCTCATTTTCAAAGCTTGAGAAAAGCTTTAAAATAGGCGTTATGTTGAAGGCTGAAACCACTCAGGCTAATGATCGCGTTGATGAAACCTTGGCTGAGGATGACTTAAAAGCCATCAAGAAAAAATCGCTGACTGGGGTAATTTCCTTTTTTATTCGCACCATCATCTTACAGGCAATCGGTTTATTATCGGCCCTAATTTTGAGCGTTTTTTTGGGTCCAGAAGACTTTGGCATTTATGGCATTGTTACCCAAATTATTGCCTTGTTGATTTTTTTCTCCGACATTGGATTAGCTTCCTCTTTAATTCAAAAAAAAGAAGAACCCACCCAAGAGGATTATCAAACCGCATTTACTGTGCAACAGATATTGTCTTGGTTTATTTTTCTTCTGGTCTTGTTGTTGATTCATTTTGGAGTGTTTGAGCAAAAAATTGGTCGCGATGGTAACTGGTTATTGTTGGCTTTAGCGATTTCATTTCCGCTGGCCACACTAAAAACTATTCCCTCAATTATTTTGACCAGAAAACTTGAGTTTAACAAATTAATTGTGCCCCAAATTTTTGAGCAATTAGTTTTTCATGCAATTTTAATTGTTTTAGCTTGGCGAGGTCATGGCGTGTTGTCTTACGCTTACGCCAGTATTGCCCGTAGCTTAATTGGAGTGCTAGTCATGCAGATCATTCAACCGTGGATTTCTATCTTGGGTATTCACCGCAAGTCGCTGAAAAGCTTATTAAATTTTGGGGTGAAATTTCAACTCAACGACTTCTTGGCCAGAATTAAGGATCAATTATATTTTTTAGCCTTAGGCGCTTATTTACCGCTTGATCAATTTGGCTATTTGCAGTGGTCAAAAAATTGGTCGATGTATCCATATAATCTCACTGTATCCAATGTGATGTCAGTTACCTTCCCGACATTTTCCAGATTACAAGCGCATCCCGAGGTCTTAAAAAAAGCCATTGAAAAATCAATTTATTTTATTAGCCTAGCCATTTTCCCGATCTTAATTGGGATGAGCTTATTTATTCAGCCGTTGATTATGGTCTTTGAGCGCTATAGCAAATGGGCTCCCGCCGTTCCCAGTTTTATTATGTTTACCCTCAGTGTGTTGTGGGCGGCCATTTCGACACCGTTACTCAATGCCTTAAATGCCATTGGCAAAATTAATCAAACTCTGAAGTTAATGTTGTTTTGGACGATTTTAACTTGGGTTTTAACGCCGATTCTGATTTGGTTAGTTGGTTTTAATGGAGTAGCGCTAGCAGCCTTATTAATTTCCTTCACCTCAATTTTATCGGTAATTTTGGTTAAAAAATATGTGCCCGTCGATATTTGGCAAAACGTTAATGCGCAATTAGCGGCTTCTTTTTTGATGGTGTCGGTAGCAATTTTAGGGATGTCTGTTTGGCGCCAATCGTTGGCCAAATTGTTTTTAGGGGTAGCATTGTGTGCTGTGACCTACTTGGCTAGCTTTTACTTAATTGCTGGCAAACGTTTGCTTAAAGAAATTAGAAGCATTAGAAATAATTTGTGAAAAAAATTAAGGTTAAAGCCAAATTTTTATTAAACAAATATAATGAAAAAATTTAAATTAATTAAGCTATTTTTATTTCTCTCATTTGCTTTGCTAATTTTCTTAAGATTTTATAAATTAGATTCTTTAATTAGTCCTTATTGGGAAGAAGTAGCTATTGGTTATGACGCCTATAGTATTGCAAAAACCTCCAAGGATCATCATGATAATTTTTTACCAATAGTAGCTTTTGAGTCCTTTGG
>JAGOOB010000009.1 GCA_017992725.1 Candidatus Woesebacteria bacterium
AAATGGAACTACACTCAGCCTTAAAAAGAGAAAGTTTACCCAGTAACCAATCTCAATATTTGACCCCCTCGGGGACTCCACCTTTTGTTGAACTTATTAGAGCCATCTCTCAATTTGACGAAATCAAAACCTTGCGTTTTATGAGTAGTAATCCCTGGGATTTTCACGATCAGTTAATCGAAGAAATAGCTAACAATCATAAATTAGATCGTTTTATTCATTTACCAGTACAATCGGGCAGTGATAGTGTCTTATATCGCATGAATCGTGGTTATACTCGTGAAGATTATTTAAATATTATCAAAAAATTACGTCAAGCCGCTCCCGATGTTGTTTTAGGCACCGATATTATTGTGGGGTTCCCTGGAGAAACTGAAGAAGAATTTGCAGATACTGTTGATCTGGCTAAAAAAGTTAATTGGCATTTGGCTTTTGTCAATATTTATTCACCTCGTCCCGGTACGAGTGCTAATCAACTTTATCGAGATGATGTTCCCTACGCAATAAAAAAACGCCGTTGGCAAATTCTTGATGAACTGATTAATAAAAAAAATCTTAAGCAACGACCAAAAGTAGTGTAGATGCCAAACAAACCAATTAAACAACAGCTGATTGCAATTACCGGTGCTACCGCAACTGGGAAATCAACATTAGCTTTAAAACTGGCCGAGGAAATTATCAAAAAAGACCTTGCCAAGCACGTCTTTTTACTTTCTGTTGATTCGCGACAGGTTTATCAAGGTTTAGAAATTTTAACAGCGGCTGACATTCCTCATGGTTGGCAAATCATTGAAGAAAAACCCTATCGTCATTTCCTTCACCCACAATTAGCTATCAGTCTCCATGGAGTGAGTATTATTCCTATTTGGCAAACTTGGTCACCAGCACATTTTGCCAAACTTTATCATAATCTCAAAGCAAAAATGACCGAAGACGACGTTCTAATATTGGTTGGTGGCACAGGCTTTTATCACAAACAAATTATTCAGCCGGCGGATACTTTGGGAATTTCCCCGAATCCAACTCTACGTCAACAATTAAACAAAAAGTCCCTAGGTTTTTTGCAGGAACAATTGAGGCAATTTGACCGAGAAAAATTTGAAGCCATGAACTCGTCTGATTCACAAAATCCTCGACGCTTAATCAGGGCAATCGAAGTAGCGCAAGCAAACCAAGCAGGAAATAAGAAAACAACCAACAATGATCGCCAGGAAAATCATATTCTCAATCTTCACCTCAGTCTAAATACCCAAAAACAGCAAGAACAAATTGAAAGGCGAGTGGCCGAACGTTTCAAAGACGCTGTCCACGAAGTAAGAGCCGTTCTTCATCAATTTAAATTAAGCCCAGAATTGCCAGCGGCCAGTAGTCTTGGTTTTCAAGAAATCTTGCAATACCTAAATCATCAATTAGATGCTCAACAAGCCATACTGGCTTGGCAGAGGGCAGAAATTCAATTTAGCAAACGACAAACAACCTGGTGGAAAAAAGTACCTGGCTTAATTAATTTGGAAGCTGATGATCCTCAACTTTTGACCAAAGCTTTTCAACTTGTGCTATAGTATTAGTACTATGGAAAAACCACAAAAAGATGAATTGGTAGTTAAAATTTCACCGTCAATTGTAATTTTTATTTTTCTTTTTCTTGCTAGCATTTGGTTTGTTGGAAAAATTAAAAATGTCTTATTTATTACTTTTATCGCTTATATTATTAGTGTTGGCTTAAATAAGCCAATCAGCAGTATCCAAGATAAGTTTCATTGGAAAAGATCAACTAGTAGTGTTTTGGTTTATTTTTTGCTTGCCATCATCGCTGGCATCTTTTTAGCCCTTATCGTACCACCTCTGGTTGGAGAATTTTCTACCATGTTAAGTTCTTTTAAATTACCTGCAGAAATAGATATTGTGCCCAACTCGGTTGAGTTGAATTTACAAGATATCAGTCAATTTACTAATCAATGGAAAGATTCGGTGTCTACCGCCATTAGCGTAGTTGGTTCAACTTTTTCTGGAGCCGTTACTGTAGTTATGACCTTGGTTATTTCTTTATATATTTCTATAGAAAAAGGGCAAGTCATTAGAGATTTTTCTTGGCTTACTCAAGACAAAAACAAAATTAAGCAATTTGAGGAAATAACTCAAGAAACAAATCTTCTATTAGGTAATTGGATTAGAGGAGAGTTTATTGCGATGACGATAGTGGGTGTGTTAGTGTTTATTGGCACTGCTTTAATCGGCTTACCCTATCCTTTACCTCTGGCACTTCTAGCAGCAATTATGGAGATTATTCCCAATATCGGTCCCACCGTTTCTGCCATCCCAGCAATTATCATTGCTTTAGTAACTTTAGGTTGGCCAGGAGCCATTATTACTGCAGTACTATACATCGTTATTCAACAACTAGAAAATAACTTAATCGTGCCAAGAGTTATGCAAAAAAGTATTCACGTTAGCGGTTTAACCGTTATTTTAGGTATTTTGATCTGTGGGACGATTTTCGGAGTAGTTGGAGCGTTGCTGGCTATTCCTAGCATCATTGTGCTAAAAACTGTTTTTGAAACTTGGATCAAATATAAACCAAAAGGCGGTTTGATTTAGTGTTTAATTTAAAATTTTACTTCGTGGAGCGAGAGACGGGATTCGAACCCGCGACCTTCTCCTTGGCAAGGAGACATTCTAGCCACTGAACTACTCTCGCTTTTTTAAACCGTGCCAAGCCTTGGAATCGAACCAAGATCCCATGTTTTTCAGACATGTGCCGTGACCAACTTGGCTAGCTTGGCGTTGTTAAAACTTCTGTATTGTAAACGATTTTTTGCTACAAGCAAAGTCGTCGTGGGTAATTTGTGGGTAATATAGGACTCGAACCTATGGCCTCATCGATGTAAACGATGCGCTCTAACCAACTGAGCTAATTACCCCTGCTATTGGTGCCCGGGAGAGGACTTGAACCTCCAAGAATTGCTTCACAGCCACCTCAAGACTGCGCGTCTACCATTTCGCCACCCGGGCTTAAAATTAAAGAGCCTTTACTGTCAGTAACTGCTTATTATAAATGACAACTCTGGTGCCGAGAAGAGGACTTGAACCTCCATGAGCAAAGCTCACACGCCCCTGAAACGTGCGCGTCTACCATTCCGCCATCTCGGCTTATAGAGAGATTATACTATTTTTTCGATGCTTTTGGATTATAATATCCTGGAGACCGAGGGATTAAAGGATTGAAGAAATTAAAAACTTAGCCCCCATAGCTCAATGGATTAGAGTAATGGTCTTCGGAACCAGTGATGGAGGTTCGAATCCCCCTGGGGGCACTTTTTGTTATAATTAGATAATTAAAATCGGGTCGGTAGCTCAGTTGGTTAGAGCATCTGCCTCTTAAGCAGAGTGTCGAGGGTTCGAGTCCCTCCCGACTCACTTTGATTTATTTATTTACTTTTTTTGATAATTGGATCTGCCAATCATCTGAAAATTAATCAAATGACCAAAGAAACCCCATTAAAAAACTCAGAAGTCTTGAATGAATCTTCACCAGTGATGATTGTGATTGAAGATTCAAGCTTTTATGGAAAAATTCATCAAAGATATTTGAAAGATTTAGGCGTTGAAACTGTCATTCTACATGGAATAGGTAATTTCGATGAAAGAATTGCCGAGATTAAAAAAACCGAAAATATCGCTGGCGTCATTACAGATGGCCTTCATGGCAATTGGGTAAGCGTCTATCAGGCTTCAATTAATAATGACATTAAAAATGTTTGGTTGATCACTGGCAACCAGGATATCATGAAAGAGAGTAGAAACTATCCGTATGTTACAGCCATGAACAAGGCTTCTCTTCATCAAAATCCGGAAATATATAAACTGATGGTCGGTCATCTAGCAAAATAGTTTTTAACTTTTTTCTTTATTTATGGATTTAAACTTGATATAATAGTCAGTCTAATAGAAAGCAAATATGACATCAAAAGAAAACGGCCAATTTTCTGACGGTTGCCAAGCAAGTGCCAAAGAAAGAAGAAAGTGGTGCGAGGTTGGTGATCCAAACTATTGTGATTGTGTAGAGAAAAAAAAGTGTACTTACGCAGATTTTAAAGTTAATCTTGGTAAACCCAATCTTAGAGGTGGTATAGAAACTTCAGACGATTCAGCTAAATGGCGACACTGGAAAAAAGTTTATGGTATCCCTCACGGAGATGATTAAAATCGTTTTAATTGTTAATTGGATTAAATAAAAAATGTATATCATTGCTGGTAGCTCCAACCCTCCACTTGCAAAAAAAATTGCAAATAAGCTTGGTACAACGACAAAATCTAAAAAATTTCAATTGATTCCAATCGAAATTTCCAAATTTGCTAATGATGAAAAAAGAATTTGGATTAATGATAATCAATTATTGAAAAACCAAGAAGTCTGTTTAATTCAAAGTTTTAATGCTCCGGTCGATGAACATATCATTGAAACCTTATTAATTATTGATGCACTCGAGCGCCTAGGAGCAAAAAGTGTGACCCTAATTATTCCTTGGCTGGGTTATTCACTTCAAGATAAAGTTTTTCGGCCAGGAGAGGCCATTGCTGCCAAAGTAGTAGCTGATGTTATCTCCAACCATTTTGTCGAAAGAGTTTTTCTATTAGATTTACACAATTCCAGTATTCCTGGTTTTTTCTCGGTTCCCACTTATCATTTGTTTGCGGATGAAATTTTTATTAATTATCTAAAAAAGGCAATCGATTTTAACCAAGCTCTCATTGCCAGCCCAGATTTTGGCGGAATCAAAAGAGCCAGAATCTTTGCGGAGAAGGTTGGCTTAGATATGGTTAATATCGATAAAAGTCGAGATTTAAAAACTGGTCAAGTCACTGCTCATGATCTTCACGGACCATCAGTTGAAAATAAAACGGTTGTCGTAATAGATGATGTAATTATTTCAGGAAGTACGGTCATTGAAAGTGCTGCTTTGTTAAAAAAGAAAGGCGCCAGGAAAGTTTATTTTGTAGCTAGTCACGGTGTTTTTTGCAATGGCTTAGCAGAAATTAATAACAGTGAAGTTGATCAAATCGTTGTCTCCAACTCAATCCAACAAAAACAAAAGAATGCAAAATTAAAAGTATTAGACATTAGTTCAATTTTTGCTCAAGAGTTGCTCCATTAAATTTCCCTAGAACTGGTAAAAAAGCTTGTTTCCCTTTAGAATAGAATCCATGCGAATGTCTCAATTAGCTTTTTCTACTAGCAAACAACCTCCAGCAGGAGCCGAAACCATTAATCACCGTTTATTAGTGCAGGCCGGTTTCGTACGCCAATTAATGGCCGGCGTTTACACTTATACACCTCTTGGGTTGCGAGTTTTGCGAAACATTGAAAACATTGTCCGGCAAGCGATGAACGAGCTCGGTGCTCAAGAAATTTTAATGCCAGCCCTGCATCCCAAGGCCAATTGGTTGACTACTGGCGGTTGGGATGAAATTGACGTGCTCTTTAAATTAAAAAGTCGCACCAACCGAGAATATGCGTTGGGTCAGAGCCACGAAGAGATTGTCACACCTTTAGCTAAGGAGCTAATTAGCTCTTATAAAGATTTACCCCTAGCCCTTTATCAAATTCAGTGGAAATATCGTGACGAATTACGCTCTAAATCAGGTATCTTGCGTGGTCGAGAATTTTACATGAAAGATATGTATAGTTTTCATGCTGACCAGGCGGATTTTGAAAAATTTTATCAAGAAACAAAAAATGTTTATTTAAAAATTTTTGAAAAATTAAATTTGCCAGTCAAAGTCACCGAAGCCAGTGGTGGCAGTTTTACTGATAAGATTTCTTATGAATTTATGGTCATCACTGATGCTGGCGAAGACGATATTTTATATTGCGA
This sequence comes from Candidatus Woesebacteria bacterium, assembly GCA_017992725.1. Lineage (GTDB taxonomy): Bacteria > Patescibacteriota > Microgenomatia > UBA1400 > PJMF01 > JAAZKO01. The sequence goes on from JAGOOB010000009.1 coordinate 5,877, forward strand.
TGATTGCAGTTATTGTATTAATAAAGAAATCGCCAAAGTTAAGGTCGGCAGTCCTTGTCCGAAGTGTGGGTCAGCTCTCAAACAAGCGCGGGCTAGTGAAGTAGCTAACGTTTTTGATTTGGGTCAAAAATTTACTAAAGCTTTCAAACTGCAATTCACTGATCAAAATGGTCAGCAACAATTCCCAATCATGGGTTGTTATGGGATCGGGATTAGTCGAGCTATGGGCGTCATTGTGGAAAAACATCACGACCAAAAAGGAATAATTTGGCCCAAAGCGGTTGCTCCATATCAGGCTCATCTTATTAGTCTCGAGGGCACAGAAACATTTGCCCGAAAAATTTATGATGATTTACTCAAGCAGGGTGTAGAAGTTCTCTGGGACGATCGACAGCGCTCCGCTGGAGAAAAATTCGCTGATAGTGATTTAATCGGGATTCCCATTCGTTTAGTAGTTTCCAAACGGAACCAAAACCAAATCGAGTGGCAAGAGCGGGGACAGAACAAAGTCGAATTAATTGGATCAAATGAATTGTTAAGTCGTCTTAAAATAAATAAATAGTCAAAAATAGTCCTTTTTTGCAATAATTGCGGTAAAAATTAATCCTATATTTAAATAATTTATTAATCAACAGAAAAATTATAAACCTAATAATCAAGCTTTTTTTCTTATTTAAAAAAGCAAAAAAGATTATATATTAACTAATGTTTATCGGTGAGGAAGACCCCCACTGAAATCTACCTACTAGGCGATTTCGGTGGGTTCTTTTTTTAGCTGCTGGTATAATGTTTCTATGCCACAAAGAAAACTCTTAGTTACTCACCACGCTCCAGATTTAGATGCAATCGGTGGTATTTGGTTGTTTAAAAGATTTGATGCCCTCAATTATGCTAATGCTCAAGTAGCTTTCGTCGACCCAGGTGACACGATTAGCTTAGAGGACTGTGAAAAAAATTTTAATTGCCAATTGCATGAAGTCACTCACGTTGATACTGGCCTGGGTGAATTTGACCATCATCAACCTGAAAAAGCCCAAGCATCAATCTCTGCTAGTTCTTTGGTCTATGACTATATTTGTCAACAATATCCAGATAAAAAAGATGATCAGGCTTTAGCCGCCCTAGTCAATCACATTACTGAGATTGATCATTTCCGAGAAATCTACTGGGCAGAAGCCAAAGAAGATCGTTTCTTATTCTCACTACATTCGTTAATTCATGGTCACGAATATGTTAATCTACATGATGATCAATCCCAATTAAATTTTGGCTTACAATCATTAGATTACGCTTATGCCGCTTTAACTCAACACTATAAGGCAAAAGAGGCGATTAAAGAAAGGGGTCAAGAATTTAATTTACCTATTGGTAAATGTTTGGCCATTGAAAGTGGCAATGACGACACCATCAAATTAGCACAAATTCAAGGTTATCAATTGGTAATTCGTAAAGACCCAGAGCAAGATTTTATCAGAATTAAAGCTAGACCTGACAGCAAAAATCCCGATGGGAGTAATTTTAATTTAGAAAAATTGGCCAAAATTATTAAAGAAATAGATCAATCAGCTAGTTGGTTCTATCACGCCAGTGGCAAAATGTTACTTAATGGTAGTAACGGTTGGCGACAAAAAAAGGCTAGCAAACTTAGTCTGCAACAAGTTGTCGATTTAGTTCAAAAAACCTATAATCAAAAGAGTTAGCAGATCATCAAAAAAGTTAGTTTGAAAGAAAGCCATCATGACCGAGTCAGTTTTTACTAAAATTATTAAAAGGGAATTGCCTAGCACCATTCATTACGAAGACGATCAATTTATCGTTATTTCTAGTAATGACCCAAAAGCTCCAGTGCACTTATTGATAATTACTAAACGAGCCTACCAAAATTTAGAAGAAGTAGATCCTGAGAATCAAGAGTTACATGCCAAAATGTTGCTACTTTGCCGAAAAATGGCTCAAGAAAAAGGCATAAGTGACAATTATCAAATTCATATTAATGTTGGTAAAGCCATGCAACAAGTGCAACACTTACATATTCATCTTCTAGGAGGTTGGAAAAATCCTGAAAAGGTGAAACAAAGATTTTAATCGCTTAGAAAATAACCTTCTCCTCGCGCAGTTTTAATCAGATCTTGACCAGAAATGCTTTTGATTTTTTTGCGTAAACTACTCAAATGTGTAGCAATCGTATTTCCATAAATTACTTCCTCATCGTCCCACACCAAATTGGCCAAAAGAGATTTAGAAAACACCTGTTTAGGTCTTTTAAAAAAAAGTTGTAGTAAATAGAACTCTTTTTTGGTTAATGAAACACTTTTCTTGCCACACACCAAACAGTGAGATCTATTATCAAGTAACAAATTTTTATATCTTAGACACGTTTCTTGTTTTTCTCCAGATAAATTAAATAAGATAACACCTAGCCGCAAATTTAATTCATCACTGCCAAATGGTTTGTGTAAGAAATCGATCAATCGTTGACCCAAAAACCCAAAATCTTGTTGACTAATCTGACCATTAGTCAATAGTAATACTGGTGCTTGAGTCTTTGCAAAAACCCGACCAGCTCGTTTTTTCAATTCTTGACTATAAAAAACATGAGAACTGAGCAAAATAGCTTGATAACTTTTTTGATCAAATAAATTTTCAATTTTATGTAAATTAGTAGTTAAATCTACTAAGTAGCTTTTTAAAAGATAGTTAACTAACAAATCTGACAAAATTAAGTCATCTTCAATAATTAACAGACGCATAACTGCTTTATATTTTTTAAAAAACTTTTTCAAAGTTAACATTAAAACTTAAATGTTGTCAATTAGAAAGTTTTCCAAATTAACTCTGGTTTTATTGCCCTCTATCACTTATAATGGTTCCCTCTAATCAGTAAATAACTCAGAGAGGGGGTGATTAACTTGCCAGTAATTATTAAAGCGAAAAAAAACCAGTCAACAGCTGATGTCATTCGCCAATTCAAAAAGGCTAGTGCGAGTGCTGGTACAGTCCAAATCGCTAAAGACCGTCGCTATTTTGCCAAACCCTCAAGAATTAAGGCTGATAAAACCGCTGAGCGAAGTCGATTAAAGAAACGTGCTCAATCATTAAAAAAGAGAAAGAATGTTTCTCCAGCAGCCATTGCCAGGATTCAACAGCGCCTTGGTTCCTAAATGATTTTGCAAAAAAATAAACCCGCTTAACAAGCGGGTTTTTTATTATTTAAGAAAATTATTTCTTTTTAATTTTAGCTTTAATCACAAACTCCCACTGATCACCATCGCTGGTATCAAAACTAGTCGAATTGGTTAGACTATGATAGTTGATTAGGTGATTACTCAAGGTTTCTTCTAAATCTTTTTTTTGTTCTGTCAAATCTGCAACATCCACCTTAAGAGCTATGACTTGAGGATTGTTTTGAATTTGGCTTTTACGTTCTTTATATTGTTGGTTATATTGATCGAGTTCTTCTTTTTTTTCGGCTAGTAAAGTATCATTGTCGAACACACTTTTTATAGCTTCCCTTTTTTCGCTTAATTCGCTATCGATTTTAGTTAACTCTAAAGCATGACGCTCAATTAAATTTTGTAATGAGATTAAAGTTTCGGCTAACTGATCAGATTTTTCAACTTCGTCATCATCACTAGTCACTGTTTTTTTGACTTCGGCTACAACTTTTTCTACAGCTTCATCTTCGTCGCTGGCCAAGGCTTTTTTCACTAAATCATCGCTCATAATTTCCTTTATTTTTAATAATCTAGCTGACAGATTAGCAGAATTTTTAGTATAATACAAGAGAACATGGCCGAGTAATGGGTCATTGATGAAAATCTTTGACAGGAAAGTCCGGACAGCAGAGTAGAGGGTGCGTGATGAAAATCACGACTAGTGGCAACACTAGCTAGTTAGAGCAACAGCGACGAACTGGGTAGCGCCAGCTGAAACGATCAAGCTTTTGGATAGACAATCAGCAATGATTGTTTGGCAATCCTCCCCGCTGCGAACAACGACTTTGACCTTAATGGATCTACTCCCTATATTTCCTTCGGGAAAGATGGTCATAAAGTTGCGCCTAGATAAATCATTACTATTCAAACAGAATCCGGCTTATGAGCCATGTTCACTGTTAATTATTGCTATTTGTGCGTAGAATAGAGGCATGACTTTTTGGCAAGCAATTCTCCTAGGTTTGGTTCAAGGATTAACTGAGTTCTTACCAGTCTCTAGTTCTGGACACTTGTTCTTACTTGAAAATTTTTTTCAAACCAGCTCGGGTTCTTTAAGCTTTGAAATCACTCTGCATTTGGCCACTCTACTAGCCACCATAATTTTTTTCTGGCCATCTATCAAAAACATTTCTAAAAAGACAATTTTACTGATTGCCGTGGCCACTTCACCTTTAGTCCTGGTCGTCTTTTTTATAAACGATTTTCTGACAGAGGTTAGTCAATCAGTTAGCTGGATTGCTTTTTTTCTCTCAATTTCGGCTTTACTCAATTTTTTTAGTTTCTTAATACTGAATAAAAAGGATGACAAGCCAAAAGTAACTCAATTGGAAAACATTAGTTTTCTGACTAGTCTCAAAATTGGTCTGTTACAAGTGCTGGCCGTTTTTCCCGGAGTTTCTCGATCGGGCATGACTCTGTTTGCTTCACTGAGTAATAAAATTCAAGCCGAAACAGCTTTTAAATTTTCATTTCTCTTATCAATTCCCACTATTCTGGGAGCTCTTGTTTTTGACTTAATTAACGGTGGCGCGACCAATTTGCAAACAATTAATTGGCCCATAACCGTATCAGCCATGCTAGTTGCCTTTTGCAGTGGCTTGTTTAGTCTAAAACTACTCAAGGGGGTCTTAAATCGCAATCGCTTTTTATTTTTTGCTGGTTATTGTTTATTTTTAAGCGTTGGTTTATTACTTTTCATCTAGGATTAATCGGCGTTTGACGAAAACTAAGGGCTTCGGCTATTGCTTGAGTAGAAATCATTTTTTCATCTTGAAAATCAGTAATTGTTTGCGCAATTTTGATTGTTTTAAAATAGGCGCGCACACTAAGTCCCAGCTGTGTTCTGGCTAAATCTAAAGTTTTTTTGGCTGCTTTACTTAATTGACAAAATTGTTTAACCCCTTCACTAGTTAAATTAGCATTAGATTTGAATGGGCTATTTTTAAAGCGTTGAACTTGTTTGAGTTTAGCTAATTGTACTTGCTCTTTAATTCTTTGACTGGTTTGTGCTGAGTCAGAGGCAAAAAATAATTCACGCTGAGAACTAGCTTTGAGGCGAATACTTAGATCAATCCGATCCAAAATTGGACCTGATAATTTTTTTTGATAGCGGATCAAATCATAGGTGCTACAACGACAAGGTTTATCACTGGCATAAAAACCACAGGGACAAGGGTTGGCCGCAGCAATTAAGGTAAAATTTGCTGGATAAATTAATTCCTGTTTTGCTCGATTAATCTTAAAAAATTGATTTTCTAAGGGTTGTCTGAGAGCCTCGATGAGATCCCGACGCAACTCAGTAAATTCATCTAAAAATAAAATGCCTAGGTGGGCTAAACTAATTTCACCAGGAAAATCCAAACCACCCAAAAAGGCAGCTTTACTGACACTGTGATGGGGTTGCCGAAACGGCCGTTGGCTAATTAATCCAGCTTTCAGGGGCGCAAGAAGTGAGTAAATTTGACTTAGCTCGAGAATTTCTTCATCACTTAAATCTGGCAAAATTGATAATATACTTTGGGCTAAATAGCTTTTTCCAGCCCCTGGTTCTCCAAAAAGTAATAAATGATGACCTCCCGCTGCACACAGACTTAAAGCCCTTTTCGCTTGATCCTGTTCTTGAAATTCAGCTAAATCTGGAATATTACTTACTTCACTTTGAGTCGCTAAATTTTGGAAATGATTAATTTTGCTTGTTAATTGCTTTAGCGAATTTTTTTTAGCCAAACTAATAAATTCGGCCAAACTAGATAAAGGGAAGAGCTCCAGATCTTTAATTAACAATAATTCACTTAAATTTGCTTCTGGAAAATACAATTGGCTAAAACCCAAACTTTTAGCCTGCAAAGCAATGCCTAAAATCCCTTTAACTGCCTTTAATTCGCCAGTCAAGGACAGCTCACCCAAAAACAAGGCTTGCTGGACATGGATGTTGATTTCACCATATTGTAGGAGGAGTGCTACCGCAATTGCTAATTCCAAAGCGCTGCTAGTTTTTTTTAGTTCTGCTGGAGCCAAATTGACCACCGTTCTCAGTGGTTTGATCCTAACCCCACAATGCATCAGGGCAGCGCTAATTCGTTCTTTGGATTCTTCCACCGCCCGGTTAGCTAAACCAATTAAAACAAAGCTGGGCTTGCCAATCACTGTGTCAACTTCTACTTCAATAGTTTTGACATTAAGAGCTAAATTAATCGCACTATAAGTTTTGACAAACATCTTTTTTAATTGTCGCTGAGAAATATGACAAATCTAGCTATTATTTAGAAATTGTGACTAAAGTGTTATCATAGAAACAACATGTTTGCTACTTTTTTATATCAAGTAAAAAAACCTTATCATTTTTTGAAAACCGCTTTGTTTAAAGCCGTGCCAGCCCAATTTAAATATAAATTTCCTCAAAAAAAACTAAAAATCATTGCTATTACTGGTACCGACGGTAAAACTACTAGTACCACTTTACTTTATCATTTATTAAAAACCGCTGGCTATCAAACAGCCATGGTTTCCACCGTTGCCGCTTGTATTGGCAAAGAAGAAATTGAAACTGGTTTTCATGTCACTAGTCCACCTCCAGATAATCTTTATCGCTTGATGCGACAGATGGTAAACGAAAACATTGAGTACTTAATTTTAGAGTACACTTCGCAGGGAGCATATCAATACCGTTTGTTCGGTGTTCGCCCACTAATTGCTGGTGTAACCAATATTAACCGTGATCATTTTGACTATCACCTTAATTATGAAAATTACTTAAATGCTAAAGCCTCTATCATGAAAAAAAGTAAAATTGTGGTCTTAAATGAAGACGATCAATCTTTTTATCGCTTAAAGCGAATATTACCCAGCTCCAAACATCTGGTGTTGACCTATAGCAAAGAAGATCCACTTAATCAACCACTAGAAGAAGCGTTACTTGAAAGATTTCCTGAGGAATTTAACCAAATGAATGCTCGTCTAGCAATCACCATTGCCCAAAAAATTGGCGTTGATGAAACACAATTAATTGCTGGATTAAAAAATTTTCCAGGAGTCAGTGGCAGAATGGAATTTTTAGATCTAAAGAGCTTAAGTGGCCAGCAACAACCCTTTCAAGTGGTGGTTGATTTTGCTCATACTCCTCAGGGTTTAAGAGAATCGCTAACCGCGCTGAGACAAAAAATGAAAAATGATCGACTCAGCGGTCGCTTAATTGCCATCTATGGTTGCGCAGGTCTTCGAGATCGGGAGAAAAGACCAATGATGGGTAAAATTGGTGCTGAACTAGCCGACTTAGTAATTTTTACTGCCGAAGATCCCCGCACCGAGAATGTCTGGAATATTATTCGGCAAATGAAAGAAGCACTGGGCAACAATCACCACAAAGTGATTTCCATTGCTGACCGTCAAGAAGCGATTAATTTCGCCTTGCGAAAAATTGCCAAAAAGGGGGATTTGATTGCTCTTTTAGGTAAGGGACCAGAAAAAAGCATGTGTTACGGTACAGTCGAAAAACCATGGAGTGAAATAGAAGCAGTCAAAAAGGCTCTCAAATAAACTGCCCTATGTCTGAAAAACTTGCAGCACAAAAAGAAGCAACTTCTTTACTGAATTATCAAAACTTTTATTTGGTGGGTATTAAGGGCGTCGCCATGACCTCGATTGCTCAATGTTTATTGGATGCAGGGAAAAATGTCAGGGGGAGTGATGTTAAAGAGGACTTTGTCACCGCTAAGATTTTACGGGAAAAAGCAATTACAGTCGAGAGTTTTGCCGAAGATTTTTTATCAAGCACAAATGGCAATAGACCCGACTGTTTAATTTATACTGCTGCCCATCAGGGTATAGATCATCCTCAGGTTAAGAAAGCGATTGCCAACAAGATTCCGGTATTTTCTCAAGCAGCAGCTCTCGCTGATTTATTTAATCAACAAGAAGGAGTGGCTGTGTGTGGCGTCGGAGGTAAAACTACCATTACTGCCATGATTATTTGGGTGTTAAAACAATTAAATATCCCCATTTCCTTCTCCTTAGGGGTGGGTGAAATTATTGGTCTCAAAGCAACCGGAGCATGGAATTCACAAGCCACTTATTTTATTGCCGAAGCAGATGAATATGCGGTTGACGCGAATGCTTTGAAGAAGGGAAAAAAGTTCCAAGCCCGATTTAGTTTTTTGAAACCAGCGCTGGTGGTTTGTAGCAATCTCAGCTATGACCATCCTGATGTCTATGCCAGTTTCAGCGACACTAAAAACACTTTTAAAAAGTTTTTTTTACAGATCAAAGAAAATGGCTGTTTAATTATCAATAGCGATAACGAAGCACTAGTCAAGCTGGCGCAAGAGGTCAAAACCATAAGAAACGATCTTAAAATCGTTTCTTTTGCTTGGGCCCAACCCGCTGATTATTTTTTATCACATTATCAAATTCAAAATGGGCACAGCTTAGCTACAGTTAATCAAAGATTAAATAATAACCTCCGACAAGCGCCACTCAGATTAAAAGTTCCTGGTCAGTTTAATTTAATGAACTCTCTAGCCGCTGTTGCCGCCCTGGCCGAATTACAAGTTCCCCTGCAACAAAGTTGTCAGGCTTTAGGTAAATTTCAATCAACTAAGCGTCGTTTTGAATTAGTCAAAATAGCGAACGGTCAACGTTTTTTTGACGATTACGCTCATCACCCCCATGAATTAAGTGAATTGATTCGTACTCTCAATCAATATTTTTCCACAGATACAAAGCTGATTGCTTTTCAGCCTCACACTTACAGTCGCACCAAAGCGCTGTTTAAAGATTTTGTGGAAGTGCTGGGAAGCAATCTTCAAGAAACTGATCAATTACTAATTTTAGATATTTTTGCTTCTGCTAGAGAAAAAAAGGATGATAGTATTTCCAGTCAAGCCCTAGTGAAAGCTATCCAAGATAAGTTTCCTCAATGTAAAGTTTTATACCTGAAAAATCTTGAAGCATTAGCTAGTTATATTAAGAAAAATAAATTTGATTTGACGATTACGGTAGGAGCTGGAGACATTTATAAGGTCTATGAACTCTTGTCTTTTAGCTAATAAAAAATGGTATAATTTGAGAGTTAACAGTCGCCGCGGTGGCGGAATTGGTAGACGCGCGAGACTTAAAATCTCGTACTAGCAATAGTGTGTGGGTTCGATTCCCTCCCGCGGCACTTTGACAGGACAGTTACTAACAGCGGGGAATAGCTCAGATGGCTAGAGCGTACGGTTTGGGACCGTAAGGCCGCAGGTTCGAGTCCTGTTTCCCCGACAAAGTAAGCAGTCAAACCCACAATCAACATTCTTAGACCAGCACTAAAATCAATTTTTTAAGAAGTTTGGCACAAGAATATTTCTCAATTCACCAAGATTTAATTTTGTCACTTATTTGTGGA
>JAGOOB010000010.1 GCA_017992725.1 Candidatus Woesebacteria bacterium
GGCAGTAATCACGCATAAAACAATTTTCAACTTATAGTTTAGCAATTTTTATTCTTGCTGACCATGACGGTGTTTAGCAATTTTTATTCTTGCTCACCAACCGCAAAACGCTCAAAACGACCCAAAACTATTTTTTCACCGATTTTTCCAGATAAAGCCTTGATGGTCAATTCTACATTTTGTTCACCTCGAATATAATCCTGAGCTAAAAAATCTGCTTTGCTTTGCGGATTCATGGCAGCCACTTGCATAGCTAAATTCTTTGCTAAATCACGAAATTCTTCGTTAGCAGCAACAAAATCAGTCTCGCAAAGTAATTCCAGCAAACTAGCAATTTGGCCTGTAGCATGAGTATAGCTGGCAATGTAACCAACAGCAGCTTCACGATCAGCGGTTTTTTCGGCTCGAGCTAGACCCTTTTCTTGAACATATTTTTTAGCTAACTCAAGATCACCTTGAGCTTCTTCTAAGGCTTTTTTACAGTCCATAATTCGGGCACCGGTGGCTTGACGCAACTGTTTTACTAAATTAGTATTTACTGCCATTTTTAACCTTTCCATGACTATTCACGTGCTGTTTTACCAGCATTGTAAGCAGTCTTTAAACAATTCACAATATATTTGATGCTTTTGCTAGAGTCATCGTTGGCAGGAATCACCAAATCAATTTTTCGAGGATCGGCGTTGCTATCAGCAATAGCAATTAATTCCACACCTTCACTTAAAGATTCCCGCACCACGATCTTTTCTTTCTCGGGGTCTACCACAAACACACAATCTGGTTTGCCCTTAAGACCTTGAAGTCCAACGAAAAATCGCTCGAGTCTAGTCTTTTCCTTATCTAACTGCAAACGTTCATATTTGGTGTATTTATCAAATTTTCCAGATTCAAGACCCTTTTCAATGTCATTCATTCTTTGAATAGATTTTTGCAATTGATCAAAGTTAGTTAGTAGACCGCCCATCCAGCGGGAAACAATATAAAAACAACCCATTTCACTAGCTGCTTCCTTAATAATCTCTCGAGACGAGCGTTTGGTACCAACCATTAACAAAGTTTTACCCTCTTTGGCTAATTCATAAAAACGCTGGCAAGCCAATTGCAACTGCTCAGCGGTTTTTGCTAAGTCAAAAATATGGACCCCACCCTCACTACCATAGATAAAAGGCGCCATTTTGGGATGCCAATCAGAAATTTTGTGACCAAAATGCACACCAGCCTCAAACATTTCTTGTAAATCTATCTCTGGTAAGGTCGTTTGCGCCTTAGTTTTTACTTCTTTCTTTTCAGTCTTGGCTACTGTCGATTCGGTCTTAGAAGTTGGTACTTTTATGGATTCAGCAGTCTTTTTTTCAGCAGTAGTTTTTTTAGCGGTAGTTTTTTTAGCAGTAACTTTCGCTACTTTTTTAGCCGTACTTTTTCGACTAGTTTTACTACTAGTTTTACTAACAGTCGCTTGCTTAGTGGTGGAGTTTGTTTTGCTCTCAGCCATATGTTCCTTGTTTATTTCAGATCACATCTGAAAAGGGTCTCGGTATCTAATCAGGAAAAGGAGTACCTCAACCAAAATTTATAATTAGGGTTTAAATTGTATCATAGTTCTTTTTTAAATCCAGTCATTAAAACCACACTAGATTATAGGACAGTTTTTAAAAACATTATGGGATATAGACTGGAGTGTTATTAACTACTGAATGCAACAATGCCGATAATAACGCCGGTGAGATGTCGTTAGTCGCAAAATCGGCTAACTGAGCGCCTTGTTCCTCAAGTTCTCGTGGCAAATGACTGGCGCTGGCATAAACTCAATAATTAATTTTTTAAACTACTACTCTTTTGGGGCGATTTTGGCTAAATAGGCTGTTAATTCCTTGATATATGTAGATGCCAAACAAGGATTGCCTTCGTATCGATAAAGAGCGATACATAGCTCTAATTCTCGTTGATAATTTTCCTGTCGTCGAGCTTGGTCTAATAATTGCCTGAGTTCCTCTTCAGGTAACTCATTTAAATTTTGTGATTGCTCTTTGCTCATGGCTATTCCTTTCTATTTTTCGATCTTGGCAAAGTATTGCATAATTTTTTCGTTAAAGTTTAATTTTTTTAATCTTGCGTTAATTGCAGACTCAGCCAGTCCTTGTTTGCGCCAATTATTCGACAATAATTGGCTCATTTCCCTAATCTCAAACGGAAAAATAATCCAGGCGTTAGTGCGACTCGCATAATAATCTGGAGTAATTGCTGAACGCTCCTTAAAAAAAAGTGTGGCAGTCTTCACCAGAGCTGCCCCCTGCTCTAGTAAATAATCGCTAGCAAAAATCAATGATTCTCCGGTATCAGCTACGTCATCAAAAAGTAAAATCCTCTTACCTTTTACTTTGACTGGTAAATCTTGATAAACTTCTGGTTCTTTTAAGCGCTGATTGATCCCAGAATAAAAGCGAATGCCTAAACTAACCAAGTTAGACATAGCTAAATAATCAACCAAAGCACGACTCATTGGCCAAGCCCCTTTGGCCAGAGCAACCACCAAGTCAAACTTCTCTCCTGATTCAATTACCTGCTTCGCCAATTCAAAACTTAATTGATCTAAATCTTGCCAACTCGGAGTAATATATTGAGCTGGATCATTGTCAAAAACTATGTGATCAAATTGCATTTTTTAATTCTTTAATAAAAAAAGAGCGCTCAACTTTTCTTATTCTCTTGGTTTCCCTCTTGACTCAAAAGTCAAAATTCGTTGCTTGGGAATACGAAAAGCTTAACGCTCTTTCGCACTCTTTTTGCTTAATGTCGCTTATTCTAACAAAGACATTGCGGCTTGTAAATCAGTAGTTAAAGGAACTTCCACTAACTGTCTTTTTTGCCAAACTGGCCCAGTGGGCAGAAAAAAAGCGATGCTGGCAGCATGCAAAAAATGCCTAGGGCACCAGAGTCTATCTAGAGCTTGGCGCTTCTTACCTGAGTAAATTTTGTCAGCAAGCAAAGGATGTTGCATTGAGGCAAAATGAACCCGAATTTGGTGGGTGCGGCCAGTTTGAGGTTTGGCTCTTACCAGAGAAAAACCCGATTGATAAAGTTGTGGACCCTTCTTAAGAATTTTACTTTGTTGCTTCTCTGATAAAACTGGATTATTTTTTAAAATTTTATTGTTGAATGTTGTCCAATCAAACTCCCAATATCTCTGAATAACTTCATAGGCCGTTTCCGCTTTTTTCCCAGTGGCACTAATGGCAAAACGCAAACGATTGTTTCTAGCCCGAGCCAAAGGCGCGTTGATTTTACCAGTATCAAGCACAAAACGACCATGACAAAGCGCTAGATATTCTTTCGCTATTTGTTTTTGTTTAAATTGAGCTAAAAGATTAACTAGTGCACCAGGATTTTTTGCCAATAATAAAGCTCCAGAAGTTTCTTTATCTAAACGATGCACCATCCCTTGTCTATTAAGCCAGATTTCCTCTGGAGTACCAAATTGATCTGTAAAATCATGAGGCACTAACAATTGCCAGTGTTGGCGACTGTTGTTAATAAAACTTTCAGTAAAAAAATCTTGCCCAAGATACTCCACAAACCAGTCTTGAATGGTGTCTTCGTGATGAGTTTGCGCTCGATTAACCACTAACCCGGCCGGTTTATTGATCACTAATAGATTGTCGTTCTCAAAAATTATTTGGATCTGTTTGCTATACATTAATTATCAATCTTAAACTAAAATTTTATCTGAGGTCGCCTCCGCCGATTGGACTTAAATGAGACACCAGAACGATTAATCAGCAACGCTATCCCAGCTAAAACAACCACTAGATAAACCCAAGGATCAAGCACTCTGCCTGCAACTACCAGTCCTGGCAAAGAAACCACAGTCATAATCAAGTAAAAAAGACCTGTTGCAATTAAAAACACTGATAGTAAAAATCCCGATTGAGCAGTTTTTTTACCGCGTCTGTACCACTCAAAAGTACGATAGCGGTATTCAACCCGCATTAAATAATTAAATAAAACTAAATAAAATAAAAGGAAATAAAGTTGCACTGGATGACTTTTTTCAAATGTTCCTGGCATTACTACTCCCCAAGGCACTGTGGTTAACTGACCAGCATAGCTACCAGCTAAGAAAAATCCTAAATAAATAAACACCATTCCCAAACTAATAGCTGTTACCCAAAAATCTAACACCTCAAAAGGATCCCATTTATGCTTCTTAGCTAGAAAATACAAACACAAACCTGCAATCGCCAGAGCTATTAGAGGCACATTGCCGGGAAATTGCGCCACATTAACTATTTGCCACCAATTATCCGCAAAAAGTGACCAATTAAATAAAACGAAAGTTAATCGACCCATGACTACCCCAAACAATCCAGAGATCAAAAAAGTGTCAAACAATTCAACTGTTTCGTAATGCTCTTCTTTACCCTTGCGCCAAAAAACGAAGGCTGTAAAAAACAAAGCCACAACCGCCAACACCGTTAGCGATTGTAAACGAAAAGTACCGATACTAATCAAAGTTGGCCACATAAATGTGCCGAGAGAGGGAATCGAACCCTCATGAAGTTGCCTTCATAGGTTTTTGAGACCTACGCGTCTACCAATTCCGCCATCTCGGCGATGACTATTAGTTGAAGCTTGTATATTTTACCGTAAAAAGACTTGTTTTTGTAAGGAAATTGCGTCATGATAATAAACGCAACAAGGAACAATGGATAGTGTGAGACAGTTAATTCAACAAGCAACTGCCATCGACAGCGTGTGGTCGATTGTTTTGCGTGGCGTAATTTGGCTAATTATTTCTTTAATTATTATCATTAGTATGGACAACCCCGACGCTGATTTGGCTAGTAAAAAAATGCGGGCCAACCTGGGGTTCTTTATTATTTTCATGATGCTCTCAGCCGGATTAGTCTATCTGCTTTTTGGTTTTAAACAGGGGTAAATATTGCTCGCATCACACTAAACAAAATTTAGGCGATATTCTGTGATCGTCTCATTTCCATACCATAAAAACGCACTCGGTCACCTCTAAAGAACAAATCAAAATCACCAAGCTTACCATTACGATGTTTAGCAATTTTTAGGGTAACTGATTCTCGGTCATCTTCGTCCTTGCGATACAAGAAAATCACGACATCTGCATCCTGCTCAATTGATCCAGACTCACGTAAATCGGACAATTGTGGCGAGCGTTCGCCTCGTTGCTCAACTGCACGAGACAGTTGGGCTAAAGCTAAAACCGGAATCTTTAACTCGCGAGCAATATTTTTTAGACCTTGAGAAATTTCTCCCACTTCTTGTACCCGATTTTCTTGATTAGCACCATGAGCCAATTGCAAATAGTCGACGATTAACATATCAATATTTTGTTCCATCATTAGACGACGAGCTTTAGTGCGAATTTCAAAAATACTCAAACCGGGAGTATCATCAATAAATAATTTAGCTTCAGCTAAAATGCCCATGGCATCAGATAGCCGACCAAAGTCATCTTGATCTAAACGACCAGTTTTCAATTTCCAAGCATCAATATCTGCTTGAGCAGTTAGTAACCGATCAACTAATTCTTCCCGACTCATTTCCAAAGAAAAAAAGCCCACTTTCTTTTTGGCTACAACCGTCAAATATTGGGCAATATTGACTGCCATCGCTGTCTTACCAGTACCTGGGCGAGCAGCTAGAATAATCAGGTTAGACTTTTGAAAACCAGCTAATATATTATCTAAATCAGCAAAACCAGAGGGCATGCCTCTGAGTTCTCCTCCACTCTTTTGTAATTCATCTAAACGATCAAAACTTTCAACCAGGGTTTGTTTAACTGGTAAAAAATCTTTACGAGCGTGAGTTTGCGAAATTTCCATTACTGATTTTTCAGCACTATCTAAAATTTGATTAATTTCCTTAGATTCATCAAAAGCCAAATTAGCTATATCAGTTGATAGAGCAATTAATTCGCGTTTAACATATTTTTCTCTAACAACCTCGGCGTAATTTTCTACATTAGCGCTAGTGGATAATAAATTGGATAGACGACTGATGCCCGATACACCACCAGCTTGACTTAGTTTTTTATGTTTTTTGAGTTGATTTTTAAGGGTAATGACGTCAATTGGCTGACGATTGTCATATAAATCAAGCATCGCTTGATAAATAGCTCGATTGGCTGCGCTATAAAAAGCTTTAGGCACCAAAATTTCTGAAACCCTGAGAATGGCATCTTTATCAATTAAAATTGCTGCCAAGACTGATTCCTCAGCCTGTAAATCATGAGGTGGCACTTTTGGATCAATTTTTTTTGTAGCCATACTATGTACGAGATAAAACTACTAACTGCATTTCGTCGGGCAAGCGCTCTTTTTCAACATCTAACTTTTCTTGAGCTTCAACTGTAGTGCCATAAGCTTGAAAAAAATCTTCGATTTTTTTCAGTGGCGCATCCTTGGGATAAGCACTGTCAGCATAATGCATCGGTATCAAATAATTAGGATTAATCGCCTGAGCTACTTTGACCGCTTCTTCACCCATCAGTGAACTTGGACCACCAACTGGTAAAAACAAAACATCAATTGGTGCTAAATTTTTCAGTTGCTCATCTGATAATGGGTGGTCCAGATCACCCAAATGACAAACAGTAATACCATCAATTAAAATGGTAAAAATTAAATTGTTGCCGCGCTCTTTACCTCCAACTTTATCATGGAAAGTTTTGACACCAAAGACACTGATACCACCCACTTCATATTCTCCAGGGAAATCAATAATAAATGGTTTTTTGCGATTAGCTGAAGCTTTAATTTTTTCAACAGCATCGTGACCACGATGATGATGAGAAACGGTCACTAAGTCGGCGGTAAGCTGAGGCATACTAATACCATAAACTCCTTCGGCACTATAAGGATCAGTGACCAGTGTACCGTGTTTACCTTTTAACTTGAAACAAGAATGACCAAAATAGCTAATTTGCATAATCGCATATTACCGTTAAAGTTGACTTTTTACAAGATTTAACATAGGATGACTCTTCAATTATAATAGTCATATGCGAAAAGAAGTTCTTTTAGCAATCTTAATCGGGGCCAGTTTAGGTCTGTTAATCACTTTTGCTGTTTATCAAAGTCGTCGTAGCGTTAGTGAAGCGCAAAAAGATCAAGTCCAAGAAGTGCTGAATAATCATACTGATAATGAAGAGGTAGACACTAGTCAACTGGCCATTACTTCTCCAGAAGATAATTCGATCGTTGATAGTCAGCGTTTGATTGTCAGTGGCAATACGCAAGCAAATAACTTCATAGTTATTTTTGTAAATAATGAAGAAATCATTACCAATGCCGATGATTCTGGTAATTTTTCTAAAGAAGTTCGTCTCGATGAAGGAGCCAATGTTTTGGTTATCTATGCCATTAATCAAGACGGCTTAGTTTCCCAAAACACACGAACCGTAATTGTTGATGCTGATTTTTTGAATGAAGATTTTACCAATCCCACAACTGCTGAAGAAGCGATAGATGATAACCAAGCAACAGCTGAAGCTGATCAAGAAAAAGACACCGAAGAATAATATGTCAAAGTTGAAGATAAAAAGTTTAAATAAAAAAAGTTTCGCACAACAGAGTCAATATTATCTAATAATTGGCTTAATCATCATTGTTAGTTTTTTATTCATCAAGCCGCTGTTTAGCGCGCAAGCACAAGAAGATGCACAAACTGAGGCCAGTGAAGAGTCGACTATTTTAAATATTAAAAAAGTTATACAAGATAAACAAGTGGAACTAGGTCAAGGTGAGCAACGCACGGGACAACTCAAACAGGCGTATTTAGCGCAAGTCAAACGAGTCAGCGCCGAAACTATCACTGTCCTAAATAGAAATGTTAATGTGGTCATTCCCCTAACAGAAGATTTAGAAATCATGCACAATGGAGAAAAGATAGAACTTGATCAAATTGCCGTCGATGATTGGATTATTGTTTATAGCATTATTGGAGCAGATGGAGTTCCCACAATTAAACGTTTGGTGCTGAGCGACAAAGATTTCACGCAAACTGAGCGACAAATTGTCCTGGGTACTATCACTGAGCTTTATTCAACTAATTTGCTTTTTGATTCGCGGACTGGAGCAAATAATTTAAATTATTTGCTTGACGTCGATACTCAATATTTTGATATTAACGGCGATGAGATTAATCAAAACGATCTCTACCCACAACTACAATGTCTGATTGTGGCAAAAATTAAAAATAATGGTCAATGGCGAGCTAGTAGCATTAAGGCTTTGGTTGATCTCAATGACTAGTGAACTAGTGAACCTGAGAGATAAATGGTGGACCTGAGGGAAGTCGAATCCCTGACCTCTGCAATGCGAATGCAGCGCTCTAGCCAACTGAGCTACAGGCCCGTTTTTTAAGTAATTTCAATTTAAGATTGAATTAATGCAAATTATAACAAATATTTGTTTGACTAATGCTGCCAAA
The DNA here is from genome assembly GCA_017992725.1 of Candidatus Woesebacteria bacterium. Lineage (GTDB taxonomy): Bacteria > Patescibacteriota > Microgenomatia > UBA1400 > PJMF01 > JAAZKO01. The sequence continues at coordinate 8,464 of JAGOOB010000010.1, forward strand.
AACCATATAATAGCCACCTGATGCAAAAAACAATTGCTCAACTATTAGTCGCTCATCATCACCCTGATTAAAGGGGATGTTTTGCTGACTAAAAATGAGTAATAGCATAATCAATCCCCTAATAATGGGGATTTTTTGTACAATAAAGGTACTTAAAGGATATATATGCAAAAGAATCAAGAATTACAAACACTCAAAGGCTTCCGAGATTTTTTACCGGCAGAAGCTTTGCTGAGAGAAAAAGTACGCTCAATTATTCAAAATAGTTTTAAGCGCTTTGCTTTTGTGCCTTTTGAAACTCCCACTCTAGAATATGCCAGCTTACTTTTAGGCAAATACGGTGAGGAAGCGGATAAATTACTTTACACCTTTACTGATCGTGGCGGACGCCAGCTGGGTCTGCGCTATGATCAAACTGTGCCTAGTGCCAGAGTTTTAGCTAATTACCAAAATCAGCTACCTAAGTATTTACGTCGTTACCAAATCCAAACTGTGTTTCGAGCGGACAAACCGCAACGAGGTCGCTATCGGGAGTTTGTGCAATGTGATGCTGATATTTTTGGCAGTCGCTCTACTCTAGCCGATGCCGAGATCTTAGCCCTCTTTTATAATATTTTTCAAGATTTAGGTTTAAGCAATATTCAGATTGAATATAATGACCGGCAATTATTAATTGATAATTTAGCAGAATTTGCCAACGATCAAGTTTCGGTTCTATCCATTGTCCAAAGTATAGATAAATTAGATAAATTTAAACCCGAAATCATTGAGCTGGAATTAGTCCAAAAGGGGTTAAAGGATCAAAAAATTGAACAGATTTTGAGCAAACTAAATAACATTGAAAAATCTGCAAAATTATTAGATATTGAACAAAAAACTTTGGATTTGGGGGTACCTCAATCCATGCTAAGATTTAACCCAAAACTGGCGAGAGGTTTAGATTATTATACTGGCCTAATTTTTGAAGCTAAAACTGCTGATTTTGCTACTAATAACAGTTTGGGCGGGGGCGGACGTTATGACAATCTAATTAAAGAATTGGCTGGATTAACAATGCCGGCAGTGGGTTTTGGGTTGGGTTTTGACCGAATTGTTGAATTGATTAAGGAAAAAAACTTAATCCAAACCAATGATGCTACTCAAGTGCTGGTAGCTTTTTTTGACCAAGACAAATACCAACAAACAGCGATTAAATTGATTAAAGAGTTGCGAGCAGCCGGAATCAATAGTGAAATCTACCTGGAAAAAGATAAAATCAACAAGCAATTCAAGCTTGCTCAAGATAAAAACATTCCTTGGGTAGCAGTGATTGGCGAAGAAGAGTTTAATAAAGGTTTAATTAGCTTAAAAAATATGGCTACTGGGCAACAAGATCAACTCGAGATTAAGCAAGTCATCGATAAGATTCAAGCTTGAAATCATCTATTTCTGGCCAAAAAAAGTATGTTATAATTGCTGTTCGTTATGAAAAAAGGTATACATCCCGATTGGCATCATGACAGTGTGGTCACTTGCAGTTGTGGAAACAGTTTTATCACCGGCTCTACACACAAAACTCTAACAGTGGATATTTGTAGTGCTTGTCATCCTTTCTTCACCGGAGAAATGAAGTTCGTTGATCGTCAGGGACGAGTTGATAAATTTATCCAAAAGCGAACTACGGCTGAAGCCATTGCTAAAGCCAAAAAATCGGCTAAAAAAACAGTACAAAAAATTGTAGAACCAGTTAAATCTTATAAACAAATTCTTCAAGAACAACAAGAAGCACTCAAACAAGACAAAAAAGCTGGCGAAACTGATAATAAAGTTGCTAAACCAGCTACCGAAAAAGTTGCTCAGCCACTCGATAAACCAGCTAGTCAATCAGCCGATAAGCAAACTACAGCCAACAAAAATTAGCTTCTCCCCAGTCAAGTTTAATAAGCGCCACTCTAACTGAGGGCGATTTTAGGTATAATAAAACTACCAATATGACACTAAACACCAATCCATATGCTGCAGCTATTCAACGCTGTCAAGAACAATTAGCTAGTAATCAAAAACTACTCGAAGATCCTAATTTTGCTGATCCAAAGATGCAGGAGTTAGTGTTGGAAGAAATTAAGCAACTAGAAACCGAATTGAACAGTCTAAAAGAGGCAGCTGAGGAATTACTTAAAGAACAAAATAATCAAGAACATGACGATGCTGACCAAAATGTGCAACACTCCAGTGCGATTATTGAAATTCGGGCAGGCGCCGGCGGTGATGAGGCCAAGATCTGGGCTGGTGAATTAATGCGGATGTATCAGAAATTTTGCATTAATCATCAATTAAAGGTTGAACTAATTGATAACTTAGTGTTTAAAGTTAAAGGTAAAACTACATTACCAATTTTCCAATTAGTTAAAACCAATGATGAAGAAAATATTGCGCCAACAGAGACCGAAGAAGAATTAAGCGCCTTTGAGTTGCTACGTTATGAGGCAGGAGTTCATCGAGTACAGAGAGTTCCGATCACTGAAGCTCAGGGTCGTCTGCACACTTCTACTGCTTCTGTAGCGGTACTACCAGAAATTCACGCTAAAGCAATAGAAATTAGGGATGAAGATATTGAATTACAATTTATGCGAGCCAGTGGCGCCGGTGGTCAATCAGTAAATAAAACTAGTTCTGCAGTACGCCTAACCCATATTCCCAGTGGGATTGTAGTAGTAGCTAGAAGTGAGCGCAAACAAGCACAGAACCGGCAAATTGCCATGGAACTATTACGGGCTAAATTATGGGCCATTGAAGAAGAAAAGAAACAAATGGCATTGGGTACCGCCAGAGAAAGTATTGGTCGAAGCATGCGAGCTGAGAAAATTAAAACTTATAATTTCCCGCAAAATCGAGTCACCGATCATCGCATCAAACAATCTTGGTATAACTTGAGTGAAATACTTGAGGGAAACTTAGATGAAACAATTGCGACATTCAGAGCTTATCTGAAAGAATGAAGTTGTTACAACTTTCAGAGCTTATTTGAAAGAATGAAGTTGTTACAACTTTCAGAGCTTATCGGAGAGAATAATTAAAACTCCTGGGCAGCCCGCTCTAAAACTTCGTCAACTGCAGTTTCGTAGTCTTGTTGAACTTCAATATCTACCTTAAGGCCACTATCGTTAATCCAATCACCCGATGGGGTTAACCAACGGCCAACAGTGACGTGTAAACCACCACCGTTACTTAACTCGCGTCGATCTTGGACAGTACCTTTACCAAAAGTTTGTTCACCAATTAGTTTAATACCAACATCATCACGCAAGGCACCAGCAACAATTTCGCTAGCACTTGCACTCCCTTTATTAACTAACAACACAGTCGGTACTTTTTCTAACCGCGCTTTTCCAGTGCTGGGATAATCTTGCTGACTAAATTTGCCTTTTTGCGACACCACTGTGCCTGTTCGAACAAAATCACTAGCGATATTAATAGCTGTATCAAAGTAACCACCGGGGTTATTGCGCAGATCAAAAATTAATCCGACAATTTCCTGATTATTCCACTTGTTTAAAATCGAAATGACAGCACTGTCCCATTCCGCCTGAGTGCGATCACCAAAACGACTTAATTTGAGATGAGCAAATGGTTTACCTGCAACTTCCACATATTCTAATACCACACTTTCTACGATAATTTCGTCTCGCACAATTTCCACTTCTCGACTGTCATTTTCTCCTGGCTGAAACAGTGTCAATGTCACTGGCGCTCCTTTTGGACCACGAATATTTTGTACGGCTTTATCTAGAGTCCAATTGCTTGTATCCTCATCAAGACCGGCAGCTTCATCTTTAACATGTAAAATCATGTCCCCAGCCTTCACTCCTGCTTTCTCTGCCGGGCTACCAGCTACGGGTGCAATAATTCCCACTATCCCATCAACATAACCAAGCTCAATGCCTACCCCATAAAAACTACCAGCTAAATCTTCACCAGTTTGTTCATTTTCTTCAGGAGGTAAATAAGCAGTATAAGGATCACCTAAACCCCAAACCATACCAGAAATGGCCCCATCCATCATCTTATTGTAATCAATCTTACTTGAATCATAATAGTCTCGTTCCACGATTTGCCACACCTCCCAAAAAACATCCATTGAGACTGGTGCTTGCACTTTTGAACTTCGCATGAGCTGAGTCAAGTCTTCGTTACGTTGATAGTTGGCGATTTGATCCAAAAAACCGAGCTTCACATTAAAAGGTAAATTACCCAACGCATAACGATAACCAATAACTACTCCCAACGTGATAAGTAACAAACTGGTCACAATACGTGCTAGTGGTTTAAACAATGATTTTTTTGATTTAGGCATAGTTGCTTCTTGAAAATTAGTTAAATTCTCGGAATTTTGCTCATTATTAATCGGCATCTGGCACATCATTGTAAAACGAAGCATAAAAAAAAGCTAGTTAAAAACTAGCTTCTTTTATTAAAAATCATTAATGTTATAAAGTCTGAGTAAACGGTAAAAGAGCTAAATGACGAGCTCTTTTGATTTCTCTGGCTAATTTTTTCTGCTCTTTGGCACTTAAACCAGTTTTGCTTCTAGGTAAAATTGAACCGAAAGGGGTAATAAACTTACGAAGCGCATCTGGATTTTTATAACTAAAGTGTTGTTTCATGAAAACTTTCATTTTTTAATAATACTAAAAAGGAATGTCATCACTGACATCTTCTACATCTTCAGCTTCACCTTCAGGAATTTCCTCTGATACCACTTCATCTGCTATTGCTTCATCAGTCACTTCCTTTTTGCTTTTTTGGCCTTTGGTTTTAACCTCTTTATCCTCTTCTTCCTCCTCATCAGCGCTAGCACTGTAGCCATTTCGGCTGCTTAACAGCATCATGTTATCAATAACAATTTCGGTGATACGTCGCTCTGCCCCATCTTCAGTTTTCCAATCACGGGTCTGAATTCTGCCTTCCACGTAGGTCTTGTCACCTTTGTGCAGTAATTGACCACAAATTTCGGCTAATTTACCCCAAGCGACGACATTGTGAAAATCAACTCTTTCTTGCTTTTCTCCACTATCAGAACTCGTCCAAGAACGATTGGTTGCTAAACCAAAAGAACAGACTGCCGTTCCATTGGGAGTAAATCTTAAATTTGGATCCCTAGTTAAATTGCCAATTAACATTACTTTGTTTAAAGATCTGACTGACATTTTTTCCTTTCTCTGTAACAGAGTTATTTCATAACATTATCATATTAATATCTTTTAAATGACAAAATCTGTTATGTTTTATTTTTTACTTTCTGCTTCTTTAATATCTTCTTTAGTTTCACTCTCTTTTTTTTCTACAGCCTCACCCGCTTCTTTTTGTACAATTAAGTGGCGCATAATCTGGCGATGTAAATCCAGTTCTTTATTTAATTTACGCACTTTTTCTGGAGCTAATTGCACAATTAGGTGAGTAAAAATTGCTTCTTGATGAGCTGTACCTAAATGACGAATTTTGTAAGCCAATAGTTTGCGCCCCCAATCCTGTTCTTCAACAACTTTGCCTTTGAGCTTGGTAACCAAATCGGTAATTTCTTTGCGAATTTTTGCTACTTCAGCGTCCAAAAGATCACCTGTTAACAGGTAAGTTACTTCATAATCTCTTTGGCTAGAATTTTTCACCAACTTCATCTGTTCCATTCTAGTTCGCGGAAAAAATTGCCGGATAACAATTTTTCCTTGGATAATTAATAAATTTTAGCGAACTCAGAGGGTATTCTAGTATAGAATGCTTGAAATTACAAGCAAAAATTAGCGCCCTACCATAAACTCCACTACATCCCCATCTTGCATCAGATAATCTCTACCCTCTTGACGAATTTTGCCAGCTTCTTTAGCTGATTGCCAACCACCGAGTTTGACAAAATCTTCAAAACTAATCACTCTAGCGCTAATAAACTTATCATAAAAATCACTATGAATTACGCCAGCTGCCTGCCGAGCGGTGGCCCCCTTTTCGATCGTCCACGCTTTGACTTCAATTTCACCAGCAGTCAAAAAACTTTGTAATTGAAGAATGTCATAGGCCACTTTAGCTAACCGCTCTAAACCACTTTCATCTAAACCCAAATCCTGAAGATAAGCCTGTTGATCTGTGGTATCCAAAACCGCTAACTGACTTTCAATTTGAGCAGAGATAATCACCACTTGCTCAATCGGTACGTCAAGTTGTTTAGCCCACTTGCCTTTTAAGTCTTCTGCTTGGCTCAAATCTTTTTCATCAACATTAATCACAAAAATTTCTGGCTTAGCAGTTAACAAACACAATTCTTTGGCTACCAAGGCTTCATCTTTATTGAGTGCCGATTTGCCAGTTACTGCTTGATGATTGTTAAGATTGGCTTTACTCACTAAAATATTTCGTCCTTGTTCCAGAGTTTTTTTGAACTCTTCTATAATCGACCAGCGCCATTGTTCTGTTTTGGAAACTGTGCCTTTGGGCGCTACCTGTTTATTTAAAGTAGCTAAATCAGCCAACTGTAATTCGGTGCGGACAGTTGCTAAATCCTCAACGGGTGAAATACTTCCTTCCCGCACTACTTTAGCATTGGCAAAAGCTCGCAACACATGACAGATTGCCTGGGTTTCACGAATATTGGCCAAAAACTGATTGCCTAAACCCTCACCTTGTGCAGCACCCTTCACTAAACCGGCAATGTCCACAAATTCGACCAAAGCATGTTTAATTGGTGGTAAATTGGCTAATTTTTCACTTTGCTGGGTAATATTGGCTAACACTTCCAGACGCTCGTCTGGTACTTCAACTACACCAATATTCGGCTGAATGGTAGCAAAGGGATAGTCAGCAGCTAGCGCCACTTGTTTTTTTAAGAGCGCATTAAATAAAGTTGATTTACCAACATTGGGCAAACCAACAATACC
>JAGOOB010000011.1 GCA_017992725.1 Candidatus Woesebacteria bacterium
CTGCCAGATCTCATCTTGGCTTTAGTCTGTTTCCTCGCCTGGCAATACTTAATGTTTTACACGTCACCCAATGATGTGGCTAATCTGCTTTATGCTAATTCTTACTTGCCCTTTGTTATATTAATATTTTTCACTGTTTTCTTTTTTTTGAAATTCGCTTTAAAGAAAGTGCGTCTAGCTTTTTGTCTAGCTTTTGAGTTACTGATTATGCTGGTTTTTCATTTACAAAATCTCGATTTTAACTATTACTGGATAATAATCTTAGCCATCCCCCCATTCATCTGGCTTATTGTTAACCAGATCGAGAAAAGACTGCTATAATGAGAGGTTCTATGAGTAAAACTTTTTATGTGACCACCACTCTGCCTTACGTGAACTCATCACCACATATTGGTTTTGCTTTAGAAATTGTTGAAGCTGACGTGATTGCTAGATATCATCGAGAGATATTAAATGAACAAGTAATTTTTAATACCGGCACTGATGAGCACGGGCAAAAAATTGCTGATCAAGCCAAGGCTAAAGGTCTTGATCCGCAAGACTACTGCGATCACTTTGCTCAACAGTTTCAAAACTTAAAAAATGAATTAAATTTGAGTAACACTCATTTTATCCGCACCACCAATCCTAAACATAGTGCTGCTGCTCAAGAATTTTGGCGACGTTGCCGAGCAAATGGCGATATTTATAAAGCTAATTATCCAGTTAAATATTGTGTTGGCTGTGAACTAGCTAAAACTGCTAGTGAATTGGTCGATGGTTGTTGCCCCCTTCACCCCGATCTAGCATTAGAATTGCGAGAAGAAGAAAACTATTTTTTCAAATTTAGTCGTTATCAAAAAGATTTATTAAAACTTTATGAAACTAAGCAGGATTTTGTTAAACCGGTCAGCCGCTTTAATGAAATTAAAGCTTTTGTTAACAACGGTTTAGAAGATTTTAGTATTTCCCGCCTCAAAAAGAATATGTCTTGGGGCGTACCCGTACCTGATGATGAAGAACATGTGATGTACGTCTGGTTTGATGCTTTGGTCAATTACATCTCGACCCTGGGTTGGCCAGAGGACTTAGCCAATTTTCAACAATTTTGGCCAGCAGTCCAAGTGGCTGGTAAAGACAACCTGCGTCAACAAGCTGCCATGTGGCAGGCCATGCTCATGTCGGCTGGTTTACCCAACTCTCAACAAATTTTGATCAATGGTTTTATTGGTGTCGATGGCCAAAAAATGAGCAAATCTCTCGGCAATGTGATTAAACCCAAGGAAATGGTAGAGCGTTATGGCATTGACGCTAGTCGTTATTTACTGATCAAACTCGGAACTTTTGGCGAAGACATGGATGTTAGTTGGGAAAAATTTGATCAGGCTTATAATGCTTCTTTAGCTAATGGACTAGGCAATTTATGTTCTCGTTTGGCAAAATTGGCTAATTTAAATGATTTATCAATTAATTATCAGGCCAAAGTTCCGCCACAGTTCAAAAAATTGATGGATAATTATGAGCTAACTGCCGCCTTAAATCTATTAGATGAAGGTCTCGGGCAAATAGATCAATACTTGGCTAAAGAAAAACCTTGGCTCAGGGAAAATCATAATCATCAGGAGGTAGTAACTCAAGCTATTTGTTCACTATTAGATGTTAATCAGGCCATCCAAATTTTTATGCCAGAGACTGCGATAGCTATCAACAAAAAGTTTAATAAAAATAAAATTAGTCCTTTTACCCAGGGTCTATTTAAACGAATTTAACAAAAGAATAATAATCATGCCAATTTTTGATACCCATTGTCATTATAATTTGGAACCTCTTTATAGCGGGCAGGCAATTTATTTTGACATTGACGAAAATGATCCAATTTTACAAAAAAACTGGCGAGATCACTGGCAAACCGCGCAAAAAAATGGCATTAAACAGGCCCTTATTCCTGGGGCTGGATTAACCAGTAGTCGCTTAGCTGTTGATATTGCCCAACAAGAACCAAATCTCTATGCAAGTGTGGCCATTCACCCCTTACGCGTGGCAAAGATTGATTTTGCTTCAGCGACTGAAGAGATTGAAAAATTGAGTCAAAACCAAGCTGTAGTCGCTATTGGCGAAACTGGTCTCGATTACTTTCATTTGCCGAAAGAAGATTCAGAAAAAGTTAATAATATTAAACAAGATCAAGAACGATTATTTATCAACCACATTCAACTAGCGAGTCAAAACCAATTAACCCTGATTGTTCATGTTCGAGATGAGGGTGAAGCAGCTTATTGGCGTATTTTGGAAATTTTAGATCAATATTGGCCAGCTGAGGAAAATATTATTTTTCACTGCCTTTCTGGACCGATAGCTTACGTGAAAAAAGCCATGAAAATTAAACATAGTTATTTTGGCTTTGATGGTAATTTAACTTTCAAAAATGCTCATTATTTAAGAGAACTTTTTCAATTGTTAAATCAGCAATCACCAGACAAAATTTTACTAGAAACTGATGCTCCCTACCTTGCCCCTACACCTTATCGTGGCCAAATTTGTCAACCGGTTATGATAGGTGAATTAGCTAACTTTGTGGAAAAAGATTTGGCAGGCAACTTAGAACAAATCTATCAAAATTCGCTAAGAGCTTTTAAATTAGAAAATAATGGATAAATGAGTTAATGATTAAACGCTACTTTCGTCGCCATCCTATCCGCACCAAACGGGCATTAGAAATTTTGCCAGGATTTACTTCTTGGTTTTTAATTTTATTTCCTATTTGGGGTTCTTTTTTAGTGCCAAAATTCGTTGCTTACTACGTAATTATTTTCGCCGTCTATTGGCTGTACAGATCAATTAATTTGGCCATTTTTGCTGGTATCGCGCAAAACAAAGTCAGAAAAAATTCCCAAAATGATATTTTGCCTCAATTAAAAAAACAATTTCCCAAACGGTGGAATACAATTCACCACTTAATTATTATTCCGACTTTTCAAGAACCTCTGGGCACGCTAGAAAATACTTTGACTGGACTAAGTAAACAAAGTTTTCCCCGTCAAAATATTCACGTTATGCTTTCTTTTGAAGAAAGAGAAGGAATAGAAGCAGATAAAAAAGCTGCATATTTACAGAAAAAATTTGCTAAAGTTTTTGGTCATCTCTGGTCGACTAAACACCCTGATATCAAAGGCGAAATTAAAGGCAAGTCATCAAATACGGCTTGGGGAGCAAAGAGGGCCAAACAACTGCTAGTGGATGAAAATGGCATTAACATTGACAACGTCACTATTACCAGCGAAGACGCAGATGCAGTTTTACACCCCTATTATTTTTCATTTTTAACATATAGCTTTTTGACTAGTGACAAACCTTATAACAAAAGTTGGCAGGCGGCGATTTGTTTTTACAATAACATCTGGCAAGTGCCAGCCCCAATCCGGGTGTTGGCAGCTACGCAATCCGTTACTCAAATTTATATTTTAGCGAGACGTGATCGTTTAATTAATTTTTCCACTTATTCAGTTTCCTTAAAACACATTGAAGATATTGGCTATTGGGATACTGATGTTATCCCAGAAGATTATCGACTGTTCTTTAAATCCTATTTTGCCAAAGGTGGCGATTTTGAAGTGGAGCCAATCTTCTTACCGATTTACGCTGATGCTGCCCAATCAACCGGTTTTTGGAGCAGTATGCGCAATCAATATGAACAAATTAAACGCTGGGCTTGGGGAGTGAGTGATGATGCCTATATTATCCGCCACTACGTGCTCAATGATAATGCCCCCTTCATTGACAAAACCCTCAGGGTTTTACACGTCATTGAAGATCATTTTTTATGGCCAGTTAACTGGTTTGCCGTCACTGTCTCAGCGATGTTACCTCCATTACTTAATCAACAATTTAATCGCACCATCATTGGTAAAACTTTGCCCCAAGTAACTTCCACTCTATTAACCATGTCAATGATTTCGATGCTTTCGATTTTCATCATCGATGCTAAAAATCGACCACCGAGACCTAAAAAAAATTTGTGGTCATATATCAGTCAGCCTTTAGAATTTTTATTGATTCCAGTTGTCGGCTTCTTTTTTAGTGCCTTACCGGGCATGGATGCTCACACTAGGTTGATGTTTGGCAAATATCTCGAATATCGAGTGACTGAAAAAGTGGCCAATCCCCAAACAAACAAGTAAAACAAAGTAGCACTTGCACTATTAGCTTTTTTCCAGATAAAATGGAAAGTATGTCATTTAAAAAAACCATCAAAAAAATTGATCTTTTTCTTGATCAGCAAACCGCTTTGTTTATTAACTTGTTTTTGTTAGTCTTACTCAGAATTCCTAACTTTTTTGAACCATATTGGTACGGAGATGAAGCCATTTACTTGACCGTTGGCAATGCACTCAATCATGGTGGAAAACTTTACACAACCATCATTGATCATAAAACCCCGTTGATTTATCAATTTGCCAGAGTACCCAACCAATTTTACTTCCGCTTACTCAATTTGGTTTGGATGGTCGTAGCCACCACTTTTTTCTGGCTATTTGCTAAAAAATTATTTAAAAAAGAACTACCCAGTTTTATCGCTACACTAATCATGGTGCTGTTAACCAGCCTTCCCTGGCTCGAAGGAAATATTCCCAATGGAGAATTGTTTGTTTTGGGCTTTGTCATAGTTGGAGCTTTTTTATTTTCGCAAACTCAAATCTGGCAGAACTTTTTTAGCAAAAAAATCAGCTGGCCCAAAGAAAAGAAAAAAGAATCTTTATTATTATTTGCTTCTGGCGTGCTTTTCTCTCTCGGAATTTTAACCAAAGTTCCAGCGTTATTGGATCTAGTGCCATTCTTGTCGATTTTTGCCTTATTGCTTTTAGCAGATGCTCTCAAAGTCAATAAAACATTCAAAGATTGGCAAAAGACTTGCGGTCAATTGCTATGGAGATTATTATATTTCTCTGCTGGCATTGTAGTACCTATTTTAATTTCTATCATTTATTATCAAGCAATTGGATCGGGACGAGATTATTTGGAGTATGGTCTTTTATATAATTTGCGGTATAGCCAATCTTGGAACCCATCATTTAACTCTGCCTTTATGGATTTTTCATTTTCTTTGCTCGGTAAAACCCTTTATTTTTTCTCATTTTTGATTTTAATTGCTCTAAACAGTACAGAATTAAATAAACGTTTTCAATTTTTAAGCATATGGTTCGCCGCAACCCTCTATGCCACTTTGTTATCGAATCGTCCATACCCGCATTATTTTATCCAAATGGTTCCCCCATTTGCCTTACTCTTAGTAGAAATGGGTAGTCACTTTCAAAAGAGGCTTGTAGGTGTAAAAAAGCACTACAAGAGTCTTGTCACTGGTTTAGCTCTAATCTCTTTGACTATTTTTGTGATGCTCACTTTAGGTTTTAAACCTTATTCAACAAGTAAATACTATAGTCAGTTTTGGCGAATGGCCACTGGGCAAATTGCAAAAGCGGAGTATGACTACTCTTTTAATAATCTAACCAGAGATAATCAAAAATTGGCCACCTTAATTGACGAATTAGCTTTAGAAAAGATTTTTATTTGGGGAGATAATGCTATGCTTTATGCTCAAACCAAAACCGTGCCAACTTCACGCTTTACTGTTGCTTTTCACATTAAAGATTTTGCCGATTACGAGGGCACTTTGGCTCAGATCAAAGAGGAAGAACCAAAGTTAATTGTCGTCATGAAAAACGATCAGCATACTTTTCCTCAGTTGAATACTTATCTAAAAGAAAACTACTTAGTAAATTCACAATTTGATCATGTCAACTTATTTCTGAAGAAATAAAAGCTTTCAAAATAAGGTTTATAATATGGTTATGGACGTTAGCTTCAGAGATTCTGCTAGTCGAAAAAAAGAGTTTAAATATTTAACTTTTTTACCAAAAAATTTCCGTCAATTAGCTCTTTATGCGCTTATTGCTAATATTAGTACTCTTGCTCTTTCACTAATCTTTTTTTCTTCATTACAAAAAACCATCCCCCTGTTTTATTCCTTACCTGACGACCAACAATTGGTCAATCGAGAATTGATTTTTATATTACCGGGGATGTCCACTCTGATTAATGCCTTGCACTTCTTCATTATCAAAAAATTTAAAACTGCTCATCCCACCATTTTGCAAGTTTTTCTACTAAGCACGGTAGCCATCCAAATTTTAATTCTAGCAATTTTATTGCGATTACTTATTATTCTTAATTAAGTTATGTGGCCATTAATTATTAGTTTTCTGATTAGCTTTAGCTTGGGACCATTGGTGATAAATTTTTACCAAAAACATCACTGGGTTGATGACCCTAAAAAAAATCATCATGTTAAAGTTACTCACACTAAACCTGTGCCTCGAGGCGGTGGCATCTTAATTTTTATTGCAGTGTTTTTAAGTTCTATTATTTTTTTACATTTTGATAAATATTTAATAGCAATTTTTTTAGGGGCTTTCATTCTGACTATTGTTGGCATTATTGATGACATTTTTAATATTAGCCCGTACTGGCGCCTCTTAACCGGTCTGTTAGCCACTTTAATCGTGGTTGGTTCCGGTATTGGCATTGCCTATGTAAGTAATCCTTTGGGACCTGGTGTCATTCACCTCGATCAACCGCAACTACACTTTGTCTTATTTGGTGAAGAAAGAAACATTTGGCTCCTTTCTAGTGCTTTTGCCATTTTATTTATTATGTGGAATATGAATATTATTAATTGGTCAAAGGGAGTAGATGGACAATTGCCGGGCTTTGTCATGGTGGCTTGTCTTTTTATTGCAGTTTTAGCCAATAGTTTTCAAGATGCTCCTAGCCAATTTAATGTTGCTCAACTGGCCTTAATCGTCTCAGGCGCTTTTGCTGGCTTATTGTATTGGAATTTTTATCCGCAAAAAATTATGCCTGGCTATGGAGCAGGCTCGCTAGCCGGTTATTTTTTAAGTGTTTTAGCCATTCTTTCTGGAGCGAAAGTGGCGACTACGTTGATGGTCTTAGCCATTCCTACTGCCGATGGTATTTTTACAATCGTTAGAAGAATTTTAGCTGGTAAATCACCATTTTGGGGTGATAGAGGTCATTTACACCACAAACTAATGGACAACTTTGGCTGGGATCCACGTCGCATTAGCATTTTTTATATTTTGACTAGTTTTCTTATGGGTTTTTTATCTTTGTTTCTTAACACTACCGGTAAAATTATTAGCATTGTTCTTGTTAGTTTATTTGTTTTTGCTTTTTTGATTTATAATAAGCTCAGAAAATGAAATCATTTTTTAACAGTCAGTTATTCCTTTTGCTTAAAACAGCTCGGCCCAAACAGTGGTTAAAAAATTTTGCTCTCTATGCCGCTTTAGTTTTCTCTGGATTTTTCTTTTATAAGCCAGAAGATGGTCCATCATATTTTTACTTAGTTTCTTACGCCTTTATAATTTTTTGTTTGCTTACCAGTAGCACTTATATTCTCAATGATTTGTTTGATATTGAAGCTGATCGTAAACACCCCTTCAAAAAAAATCGACCTTTAGCATCTGGCAAACTATCAATTCCCACAGCGATTTTTGCCATAGCGTTTTGCTTAGCTCTAGTGTTTTGGCTAAGCTTACCTCTAACTTTAGTGTTTAAGCTTTTAATTTTTGCTTACTTAATTTTACAAATCCTTTACTCATTGTATTTCAAGCAAATTGCTATTCTAGATATCATCTCTATTGCTGCTGGATTTTTAATTAGAGTTTATGCGGGAGCAGTGGTGGTGAACTTACACATGAATGTTTGGTTTTTATTGACCGTAATTTCCATGTCCCTATTCTTGGCAGTTGGTAAACGGCAAAGTGAACGAACTTTAATGACAGAGCACAAACTCTCTTTCGTTAGAAAAAGTCTTAACACTTATAGTGCTCGACTTTTAGATCAATACACCAGTATTTTTGCCACCTCTACTTGGCTCACTTATGCTCTTTTTGCTTTTCAAAGTTCTCCAGGTGATGGTTTAAATTTACTATATGAACGCTTTCCCAATTTAGTCATTAATTTACCACGCACCCTACAATCGCAAAAATTGTTGATGTTGACTCTGCCTTTGGTCATTTTTGGCATTATGCGCTACTTACAATTAGTTTATGAAGAAAATCGAGGTGAAGCTCCAGCAGATGTTCTATTGAAGGATAAAACTTTATTAGTGACCGTCTTTTTATGGTTTATCAGTGTGATGTTTGTTTTCTACGCCTAAGTTTAAATGCTGATTAATAAATTCCACTAACAAATCAATTGGTAAACCATGAGTAAAAGCCGTCAAATTACCCTTTGACCATGCCAGTAGAGCCATTCCAGCATCATAAGCGGGACTAAAAGCTGCTGACCAAGTTAACACTGGTTGATGACTAATGTAGTTTTCAATTTCAGGAGACGATAAATGACGGAAACGAACTTGGGTTACCACACTGGAGTTTTCAATAATTTTTTTTGAGGAGTTTTGGTAAATAAAAGCATAGCCAGTAATCGCTTTTAGCTCCTGTTGACTTTGCAACTCGAGCATTTTTCTCGCCTCTGCCTTGCTTTTGGGTTTTTCTAAAATTTTTCCTCGACATAAGCAAAAGGTGTCAGCCGCCACGATAATCGCCTCACCAGCAACATTTTTTGCCACGGCGTTGGCTTTGGCTAGGGCAATTTTTTTCGCTTTATCTCTGGGGTTTTTGAATTTGATCGCCGATTCGTTAATATTTGCTGGATAAATTTTAAATCGATAAGGTAGGGTGGCTAAAAGCCTTGCCCGTTGGGGCGATTGTGATGCTAAAATAAACTGCATAAACTTAGTAATTATACAAAAGTATGTTATAAAGATAAAATATGAAAATTCGTAAAGCCGTCATCACCTCAGCTGGATTTGGCACAAGATTTTTACCTATCAGTAAAACTATTCAAAAGGAAATGTTGCCAATTATTAATCGACCCTTGATCGATTATGTCGTTGAAGATTGCGTTAAGGCAGGTATTACTGACATTGTTTTTGTTGTCAGCGAACACAATTATCAAGTGTTGCATTATTATCGAGAAAATCAAAGATTACACCAATATTTAAAAGATAATAACAAATTAGAACTTTATGATCTAATCAAAGATTTACATACAAAAGCTAATTTTCACTTTATTAAACAAAGTGATGCTGATGATTATGGGACTGCTGTACCAGTACAATTAGCCAAAGAATATTTGCAGGACGAAGAAGCTTTTTTGGTGTTAATGGGTGATGATTTTATTTATCGACACAATGGAACTAGTGAAGTGGCTGCCATGATGCAAACTTATGAGCAATCTGGTGCAGCAGCTTTAGTTACTTGTATCGAAAAAGCAGAAAGTGATTTACCTCGTTATGGAGTGGCCAAACTGAGCGAAGAGAACAACTTCCGCTACTTACAAGCCTTAGTTGAAAAACCCAAACCAGGAACCGCCCCGTCCAATTTAGCCAATATTAGCAAGTACATTCTTCCCCAATCAGTTTTTGATTTAATAGCCGTTCAACAACCCAATCCTGCATCTGGAGAACTCTATATTACTGACACCATTAGCCAACTAGCTCTTACTGAAAAAGTAGTGATTCATCAACCACAAGGAGAATATCTTGATGGTGGTTACCCATTAGGCTGGTTAATAGCTAATTTGACTGTGGCTAAAGACCATCCCGAACTGTGGGCTGAAATAAAAAGATTTGTTAATCAAGAATAAAATTTTTTCAAATTATTTATTTGACTCCAACTCTAACCAGCGTTCGATATCCAGAGCAGCCATTGCTCCTGAACCTGCAGCCACCACTGCTTGACGATAATGACTATCAGTCACATCACCCGCAGCAAACACTCCAGGAACCGAAGTCATGGTTGGAAAATAATCTTGAGTAGTTGGCGTAGGTTCTTGAATCAATTCTGCCAAGGCTTGATCACTACCAAACTGCCGAGTCAAAATATATGAATGATCATCTAATTTGACCTGATTACTAAAAAGAGCACTATTGGGCTGATAGCCAATAGCGATAAATATGCCATCGGCAGCGACTTGCTCTTCTTTTCCATCTCTAAGCAATTTTAGGGCTGTCACTCGCTGTTCATCGCCAACAATTTCTTTAATTTCGGTGTTCCAGAAAATTTTAATATGCTCATCAGCAGCAACTCGTTGTTGCAAAATTTTGCAAGCCCGGAATTGCTCCCGGCGATGGATTAAGAATACTTGATCAGTAAACTTACTGAGAGTCAAGGCATCACTCAAAGCTGTATCCCCTCCACCTACAACAAAAACTTTTTTATCGCGGTAAAAAGCACCATCACACACTGCACAAAACCCTACACCTTTACCAAAATAAGCTTCTTCTCCAGGAACTCCTAGTTTCATGTGCTCAGCCCCAGTGCTGATCAAAACACTGTCGGCGCTATACGCAGCCTCATTTTCTTTTTTGATTGATTCAGTGATTTTGAGCAACTCTGCTTTGGCTAAATGCTGCCAATCAGCAAATTCCATATCTGCTGGTAGAGAGTTCCACAAACGAAACGGTCGTTGACTAAAATCAACTGCAGTAATTTGTTCATGACAAATTTCTGCATCAAACTTCACTGCCTGCTTTTGCAAACTCAACATAAATTGCGGGCCACGCATCCCATCAGGAAATCCCGGAAAATTTTCAATATCTCTGGTAAACATTAATTGCCCACCGAGATTTATCCCACTAAACAGGACGGGTTTTAATAAAGCACGACCTAAATAAATTCCAGCAGTGAAACCTGCAGGACCAGCCCCAATAACGGCTACTTTCAAATTTTTCATATTTTTCGATCCACTAACCATTATAGTACATCCAAATTAATAAATTCGATTCTAGTTAAATCCTTTGCTTTAGGCTAGAGCCTCTTCAATCATTTTTTGGTAACCAGTCTCACCAGGAAAGCCGATTTTGCGATCAAACTCCACCATTTTATTGTCATCACCTTTTTTGAAAATGATCACTGTTGGAATATTCATCACGTTGAATTCACTAGCGATATCTCTGGCCTCATCGACATCGAGTTTGACAATCATCATCTTGTCTTGATAATCATCAGCTAATTTATCAATAATGGGCGCAGCCATCTGACAAGGACCGCACCAGTCTGCATAAAAATCAACCATCACTGGTGTTGTCGCGTTATCCAAAGTGGACTGAAAATTACTACTATCTAAATGTTGTGCTGACATAAGCACCTTTCTTAATAATTGTTACTTTAATAATTCTTTTACAATTAAATCTAATTGTTTTTGGTCTTTATTTTTGATGCAGTTATCAGCTGCATTATTTAAAACATTTCTAGCAACACTGGACAAAGAGTTACGTGCTGCGGAAATTTGTTGAGCAATTTCAATACACGGTCGTTCATCTTCATACATCCGAATTAGACCATCAATTTGCCCACGTATCCGTTTCAGCTGAGTAATAACTTGATCTTTTTTTGCTAAAGATATCTTATTTCTAATAAAAGCCATAGTTTTATTATACCCTATGGGGGTATCTAAACAAGAGTCAGTTTATCAATAAATTTAACTCTTTAATTGACGTTGCATTTGCACAATTTGCTCTAACAATTGATCTAAACGTTGTTCCTCGTCTTTGGTTCTTTGATTTTTTTTATCTAGTTCATTAATTTCTTGATTTATTGCTTCAATTTCGCTGTGAACTATATTCTTTTTCACTTGTTCTAAAACTCTTTGCCATTCTTTTTTTGGCGTAGTATTTTTTATATTTTTTTCAAATTCTGGGTTGAGTAAGATTTCCATTAAGATTGCCTTCAAATCCTCGGCTAAACGCTTACTAAATTTTTCTAAATCAAAATTTTTTAATTCCCGACTTAAGATATCGACAATATTGCTTAAACCAGGAGTCTGCCATTTTAAACCAATAATGTTGTTAACTCCCTCCTCAAATGCATCCTTTTCTAAATGAAAAAGTAAAAACAATAAATACTCTTCCATAATTTCTTGATGGCTTTTGGCTTTTTGCTTGTTTGGCTCAATTGGTGGTTTGACTTTTACCACAGTTGTTTTTTTATTCTTCTTCTCCGCGACACGAGCGATATCTTCTTTAATTAATCCAAGTTTGACATTGAGTTTTTCTGAAAGTTTTTGTAAATAGAATTCCTTCTCAACCAAATGATCAATACCATTAATGATCGGAGCTAATTCATCAATAATTTTCCGCTTTCCGTCTGGAGTTTCTGCATCGTAATGAGCTAGGGTGGTATTGAGTAAAAAACTGTAGATCGAAATCGCCTGATCAACAGCCTGTCTCCAAAGTTTTGGTTCTTGTCGAGCAAAATCATCGGGATCTTTGAGATCTTTTGCTGTCGCTAATTGGTGTAAAGCTGGAAAATCTATCACTCGCAAATCTATGTCTTTATCTTTCATCAAAGTGATAGCTCTTTTGCAGGCGTTAATGCCTGCTTCATCAGCATCAAAAGCCAAAATAACACTGTCACTGACTCTTGCCAATAAATCAACTTGATCGGCCGTCAGCGCACTCCCCTTGATCGCCACTACGTTATTTACATGAGCTTGAGCTGAGGAAATAACATCAAACTCACCCTCAACCACTACCACTTTATTAGCTTTTCTTATTTCTCTAAAGAGCTCACTATAACCATAGAGTAATTTTGATTTGTGATAAAGACTGGTTTCAGGACTATTAATGTATTTAGCTTCTTTCGCTTGAGCAGTTAGTAACCTGCCAGAAAAACCAACCACTTGTCCCCGATGATTTTTTAAAGGGAACATCACTCGTCCACGGAAGCGATCATAATAACGATCACCCTTACCTTTTATGATCAAACCAGTTTTAGCAATTAATTCTAGTGGATACTTCTTTTTTTGGTGTAAATACTTAATTAAGCCATCCCAACTTGACAAAGAATAGCCCAAATTAAATAACTTTATTGACTGACTATTGGTCCCTCGTTCTTTTAGGTAAGCAAGCGCTGGCTTACCCGCCTCATGTTGAGTTAACAGGTAGTGATAATATTCTTTAGCTAAATTAAGAATCCCCAACAACTGCTCCCGTTCTTCATCTTCACTGGTCCGATTAAAATCTTTTAAAGTAATTGAGGCACGATCAGCCAAATATTTCAGAGCTTCATAAAAGGTCATGCCGTCATAGTTCTGCAAAAAATCTAACACATCACCAGTAGCCCCACAGCCAAAACAGCGATAACGCTGCATCTCGGGATGAACAAAAAATGAAGGAGTTTTTTCACTGTGAAAAGGACAACGTGCTTTGAAACTACTGCCCGAAGGCCGTAAATCAATTTTTTCGCCCACAATCTCAACAATATTATTCGCGTCTTTAACCTCTTGAATTTGCGACATCTCTAGCTGTAAAATATACTGTTTATTGAGAAAAGTCAATTATAGTCAAAACATGTTAATTCATACCTGTTGCGCCGATTGCTTCTTAAAATTTTATCAAGCTTTGTCCAGTGAAGAACAAAAGCAAAGCCAAATATTTTTTTATAATCCCAATCTCTATCCAAGAGAAGAGTTTAATGCCCGGTTGCAAGCTGTGAAAAAAGTCGTGAAAAGTTTAGATCCAGACATTAAAATTTTTGTGGAAAATTACCTGCCACAAGATTATTTTCACGCCCTGGCTACAAATCGGTCAATCAATGAGTTGCGTGAAAAAAACCAATCTCAGCAAATTTTCACGGTCATTCCTCAATCACGGCGCTGTCCTAATTGTTGGCAATTAAGATTGAGAGCCCTCTTTGAAAAAGCCAAACAGGAACATATCTCACTCGTCAGCTCCACTTTACTTTCGAGCAATTATCAAGATCTAGAGCAAATTAAAAAAATTGTTGAACGATTAAGCGCGGAGTATCAAATTGATTTTTATTTTCCTAAACTGACAAAGCTTGACCGTAATCGAGTTAATAAGGGCTTTTATAAACAAAATTATTGTGGTTGTCTTTACTCTTTAATTGAAAAAAGTCGTGAAAAATACCAGATTTAATTTTTTTGGCAAATCTAATTATTGCAACAGATTCTCCTATTTTAGACGAGAAAACCAAGATTGGCTGACTTCGGTAAAACCCTGATGTTGATACCAACTCCGGGCATAGGAATTGCTCATCGTTTCTAAATAAACTCTAGCAATGCCCAAATCTTTCAATTTAGCTAAATATTGATTGAGTAAATAACTACCCAAATGAAAATGACGTTTTTTTTGACAGACGACCAATTCCCAAATAAACGCTGTTTTACCCAAGTATTCACCTAAAACTAATCCGCTCAAATCTCCTTTATCCTCGATTAACAGCAATAAACCATTTTCTTTCGTAGCGTCATTTAAAAATTGTCTCAAATAAAAAAACCAATTAATTTCTCTGGCAGCTAAATAATAATCTGGCAAATTTTGGTAGTGAAAATCAGCCTGTTCGATCAACAAATCTTTGAGCGCCGATTTATTTTTAATTTGACTACTAAAGTTCAAATTAGCAATGTTATATGAAGCTTGAGTAAATTTTTTTAAATCAAATTTTAATTCAACCAAAGCAGGTTTAAAATTTTCACTGTATAAAAGTTCGGCTAATTCTTGGGGAATTGTAATCGGCAATAATACTTCAATTTTATTAACAAATCTTTTTTTAGCGTATTGTTTGGCTACAGATAATTCTTTTTTCAATTGGGCCAAATTATTTGGCTTTAATCGCCAATCTAAAGATACCCAACGGTTATCTCTTAAGCAAAAATCCTCAACTTTTTTTAAATGATAGAAATTATTCTTAGACACAAGCTAGTTGTTAATCAACCTATCCAATAAAGTGTAAAAACTAACCCCATATAGTTCCAAAATACTACCAATTGCACACGACTCGCTAGGACCAAGAGCTGGATTGACATTAACATCAATCAAGTAATGACGTCCAGCTTCATCTAATCTAAAATCTAATTTGGCATAGTCTTCAATTTTGAGAATATTGAAAACCGTCTTAGCTACTCTTTTCACTGGATCGGGTAATTCATATTTTAAGTAAGTGATAGTTTCCTCTTTGGACACCCAATTGTCGT
Organism: Candidatus Woesebacteria bacterium; assembly: GCA_017992725.1. GTDB lineage: Bacteria > Patescibacteriota > Microgenomatia > UBA1400 > PJMF01 > JAAZKO01. Next base: position 15,064 of record JAGOOB010000011.1, read on the forward strand.
CGAAGGTGACAATTTTCTTGAACGGATCGTCGCTAGAACGATGAAAGATTTTTTCAGCCGCATAAATTTTGGTGTTGCCACCGTCGACCAACACTACAGTAATTTCTCTTCCGGCAATGAATTCTTCAAGTAAAATGGGTTGCTGATAGGTTTTATACAAATAATCAATTTGGTTTTTAGCCATTTTTTCATCAAAACCAACCGAAC
>JAGOOB010000058.1 GCA_017992725.1 Candidatus Woesebacteria bacterium
CTAGCGAAATACTAGATTTATTAGTCAATTAACTATCAATTTCTGAGTGAAAAGAGTATAATTGTTCTTTTGCTTTTAGGAAATTCATGCAAATACGTAATGTCGCGATTATCGCCCATGTTGATCATGGCAAAACTACCCTAATTGATGGGATGCTCAAGCAGACCCATACTTTTCGTGAGAATCAAGCGGAAATGTCTCAAGAGACTATTCTTGATAGTAATGATTTAGAGCGAGAAAAGGGTATTACTATTTTAGCCAAAAATACTTCGATTAATTATCGCAGCTTGGCCGGTGAAGAAATTAAAATTAATATCATTGACACCCCAGGTCACGCTGATTTTGCTGGCGAAGTTGAGCGAGTCATTAGCATGGCTGATGGAGCGATTTTACTAGTTGATGCGGCTGAGGGTCCCCTGCCTCAAACCAAATTTGTTTTACAACAAGCGATTAAACGCAAACTACCCATCATCGTTTTAATCAATAAAATCGATCGTCAAGATAGTGAACCTGAAAGAGTTTTAAATCAAGTGGAAGAATTATTCCTCAGTTTAGCAGATGATAGTACTCAATTAGATTTTCCTGTTTTGTATTCGGTTGGTCGCATGGGTAAAATTTGGTCAAAATTACCTGAAGAAACTCAAGCAGAATCTTTAGCCAAAGAGCCAGGCAATTTGCAATTACTATTTGAGGAAATAGTCAAAAGTATTCCTGCTCCCCAAACTGATCCTTCTAAACCTTTTAAAATGCAAGTTTCTACACTAGATTTTGATTCGTACAAAGGAGTTTATGCTATTGGTAAAGTGACTCAGGGCATAGTTAAAGCAGGTCAGCGTTTAGTGATTTTACAAGAAGATCAAAAAGTTGGAGAAATGACCGTTACTCATCTAATGGAAAGCAATGGTTTAAATAGACAAGAAATCAAGCAGTCAAGACCTGGAGATATTATTGCTATTACTGGTGTAGATAAAATTGCTATCGGTCAAACTTTAGCAGCTCTAGGTGAAACCAAGGGTTTCCCCATGATCAAAATTACTGAGCCAACCCTGAAGATTCAAATTGCCGCCAATACTTCCCCTTTTGTTGGTAGAGAAAGTGAGTTTTGTACGGTTCGCCAATTGGCTGATCGTCTCAAGCGCGAACAAAAAACCAACTTAGGATTGCGCATTGAGCAAAAAGAGGGTGGGGTGTTTATTGTGGCTGGTCGAGGAGAATTGCATTTATCAGTTTTAATTGAAACTATGCGTCGTGAAGGTTATGAGATGGAAGTCAGTCGTCCTCAAGTAATTTTCAAAGAAATTGACGGTGTCAAGCAAGAACCAGTGGAAGAGCTAATTATTGAAATTGAGCAAGACTATTTAGGCATTATTACTGAAGAACTGGGAAAACGGCATGCACAATTGCAAAGTAGTTTTACTAATAGCAAGGGTATTTGTCGGATGGTTTACCAAATTACCAGTCGTAATCTTCTTGGTTTTCGCAGTGAAATTTTGACTAAAACTAAGGGCAATGGTTTATTTACCAGTTCCTTTTTACATTATGCTCCACTCCAAGAAAGTCGATTAAAGTTACGCAACGGGGCGCTGATTGCCACTGAAACTGGTACGGTCACTGCCTACGCTCTAGAAAGTGTTCAACAACGAGGTAAAACTTTTGTTGTTCCTGGTGAAGAGGTTTATGAAGGACAAATTGTTGGCTTGTGCAAACAAAAGGGGGATTTGGAAGTCAATGTTTGCAAAAATAAAAAACTGACTAATTTCCGCTCTAATGCAGAAGTAATGACGGTGCTTAATAGTCGAGTGGAACTTAGTTTAGAACAATGTTTAGACTTTATTGAAAATGATGAACTGTTAGAAGTCACTCCAAAAAATTTACGGTTACGCAAACGTTATTTAAACAAACTTGAACGTAATAAAAAAATGCAAGCGCTAAAAGACGCCAAAAATGAGTGATAGAATAGGCTTGTGTCTTTTAGTGAACCACTAGCCTCAATTTTGCGCCCCAAGAATCTAGATGAATTTATTGGCCAAGACCACTTAGTTGGTGAAGGCAAACCTTTAAGCGCGATGATTGCCTTAGGTGCCCCTTTTTCTTTAATTTTTTGGGGACCTCCTGGGGTGGGCAAAACCACTTTAGCAAAAATTATTGCTCGAGAAACTGGTCGGTCATTTATTGAACTATCTGCCGTCTCAGCCAGTAAAGCTGATATCAAAAAAGTTCTTGACCGAACCCAAGAACAAAAAACTTTGATGGAGTCATATCAAGCCCCAGTATTATTTTTAGATGAAATTCACCGCTTCAACAAAGCTCAACAAGATTTTTTATTGCCTAGTGTTGAAAATGGTCAGATTGTCTTGATTGGAGCGACTACAGAAAATCCCTCTTTTGAAGTAATTCCACCTCTCTTGTCTAGAATGCGAGTTTTTGTTCTTAATCCACTCAAGGATGAAGAATTGTTATTAATTATCAAGAAAGCCTTAAAGCTATTAAAAGTTAAAAAAATCGACAAAGCAAGTGAAGAATTTCTGCTTAATTATGCTGATGGTGACGCCCGCAAATTATTAACGATCATAGATAATGCCTACGCGCTCTATGGTAATCTCAAATTGAATTCATTAAAAAACGCTTTGCAATCCAAACAAATTCTTTATGATAAAAAAGGTGAGGAACACTACAACATCATTAGTGCTTTTATTAAGAGCTTGCGAGCCAGCGATGTGGATGCCGCACTCTATTATTTAGCCAGAATGGTTAAAGCTGGCGAGGATCCCAAGTTTATTGCTAGAAGAATGGTCATTTTTGCCAGTGAAGATGTGGGCATGGCGCAGCCAACGGCTTTAGTAGTAGCTAATGAAGTTTTTGAAGCAGTGATGAAAATTGGTTATCCAGAGGCACAAATTAGTTTAGCGCATGGGGCTACCTATTTAGCTTTAGCCAAAAAAGATCGCAGTGCTTATGATGCTTATTTTAGTGCCCTAGCTGATGTAGAAAAATTTGGTAATTTGAGTATTCCGCTTAAACTGCGTAATGCCCCAACCCAGTTGATGAAAGACTTAAAATATGGTGAAGGCTATACCAAATACAAGCCCGGAAAAAATGAACGAGAAGAGAGTTATTTGCCAGAAAAAATTAAAGGTAAAAAATATTATCATGGGCAAATTTCTCAACAAAAAGTGAGAAGTAAAAAATAAGTTAATATTGGTTGATAAAAAGAACATTTTTTACTCTTAAAACGATTTAATAACTGAAA
>JAGOOB010000012.1 GCA_017992725.1 Candidatus Woesebacteria bacterium
TTCATTAGTATGGTGAATATTAATGTGATCAACACCGCCGGTGTGAATATCAATTTGTTCGCCTAGGTGTTCTAGGGCCATGGCACTACATTCAATGTGCCAACCAGGAAAACTACGCTCATGCCAGGGGCTGGGCCAAACCATTTGCCGATTCTCGCCCGGTCTTTCAAATTTCCACAACGCAAAATCAGTGGGATGTTTGCGACCTATTACTTTATCTACTCGCTCCCCTTCACGTTGGGCCATTAATACTTGCTTGGCTAACTTAGGATCTGGATTAATTAACTTACCATAATCATCGATCTTACTAGTATCAAAATAAACGCCATCGCCCTCAATCACATAAGTCAAACCTTTTTTTTCTAGTGCCAAAACCATTTCTAACTGAGCTTGAATATGATCAGTGGCTCGGCAGCTTAAACTAGGCCGCAAAACACCAAGCAAATCCATACTGTAGAAAAAATAATCTTCAAAACGCCTCGCCAGTGCTTCAGCACCGGTATGATATTTCTTTGCCCCTTTTTCCAATTTATCTTCGCCAACATCATCATCACTAGTCAAATGACCAACATCAGTGATATTTTGCACATGTTTAACTTCATAACCAGCATGACGCAGTGTTCTGACTAAAATATCATCCAAGACATATTTACGCAAATGACCTAAGTGAGTGTAATCATATACTGTGGGACCACAAGCATAGAGTTTAACCGATTTATCTTCCAATGGGTGAAATTCTTCAATTGATTTTGAGGCGGTATTATAAAGTTTCATGCCTAGCTCATTCTAGCATTAAAGTTTATTCTACTCCACCAAGGGTAGTGCGCTGACGCTGGATCAGTGTTTGGGCTTTTTGCTTACTCCCCATTCCGCTAAAACCACGAAACCCAGTTTCCCTACCCTTGGGAACAACTAATTCTTGGGCCTCTTGTGCTTCTAATTCTTGTCTGGCTTTTTCTTTGTCTGCTTCTTCTTGGCGCTTTTTTGCTAAATTGGCTTCGTAAATACGTTTGGCCTCGGCCTGTTCCTCATTAGTTAATCCTTGCCAGCGAGCTGCCACTCGTTTTTGTTTAGCTTGTTCCTTTGGAGTTTTGGGCTGAATATTTAACAGTGTATTGATATCAAACATAGCTTGGAAACTATCTTTAAGATCTTTAACTGGTCTTTTTAGTAGCTCTTGACCTAAACCAGCTATGGCACGGGGCTGAGTCGCTATTTTCTCAGGGGTTTGAGCTAAAGCCGTTTTATTGGCGCCTTGAATAGCCGCCGCCTCTTGCACCGCCCGCCGTTGACCCAACACACTACTTTGTTGAGCAAGTTGCTCGTTATGACCACTGTCAGCGGCGGCGGCTTTATCTAAATGTTCTTCACTAATACTGCCACCAAAAGTTTGACGAAACCCACCACTAGTCGTTAGCTGGCTTTTAGCACCAATACCGAAACTTGGTCCACCTTCCATATTTGATTAATCTAATCTTTTTAACTGTTCAACTTCATGAATTAATTGTTGAGTAGCCTGTTCATTGGCAGGCCCTTGAGTTGAATCTTGAGCCGAATTTTGGGTTACCCCATCTTGAGTTGAATCTTGAGTTACCCTATCTTGAGTCACATCTTGAGTTTTTGCCTCGCTTGCTTCTGTTGTAACCACTTGAGGCAGCTCAGTTCTCAAATTCTCAAGAGCTTGTTGATCCAACACGGCCTGCTGTTGTTCATGTGCTTTCAGTTGAGCTTGCAATTTTGCTTCTTCCTCAGCATTAGCTTGTTGTTGAGCAGCTTGTTGTTCTGGCGTCAGCTCTCCACTAGTGGCAGAAGTTGCTGCTGAGACGTTTTCCTTATTATCAATTAGTGTTTTTAAAGCTTGGAGCGGATCTTGATTATCTGTCATATCACTTAGAATAACACAAAACCAAGGACGATAACCACCCTCTTTAAGAAGACTAGGCTGAGGACTAGGCTAATGATTAGGCTAATTAAAGGCTAATGTTCCAATTGTTTTTCTTTACTTCTTCTTAATTTGCGGGTGGCTGCGTCGACTGCATCGACAATAGCATCATAAAAGTCATAACCGGCTACCTCAATCCATAAATCTTGACCGGGGACTTCAATTTTGTATTTCACCAAAACATTTTTACTTTTACTGCTTTTCTTCGTTTTTTGCTCCAAATAAACTCGAACCGCTGTAATTTCTTGCCCTAATTTCTCTAATTTTTGGCTGTGTCGCTCAATAAACTCTCGCAAAGCTCTGGTGACTTTGAGACTTTTGGCTTGAACAATCACTTTCATGATCTCCCCCTCTAGCACTAAGGCTTACAACTTAATAAAATTTGTTTTAATTGAGCATTTTTTACAAAAAAACGGGTAACTCTGTGAGAAAAAAGTACCCGGTTTAGCTTTAGCAGATGTTGAACCATCTACACTTTAATATAGCAAAAATAGTATTAATAAACAAGTTTTGCTATAATGTCTTTTATGACAGAAAACCTAGATGCAAACACCAATTTAGTTGATAAACTGAATAAAGCAAATAACAATGAACCAAACAATATTACTCAAGAGCATCAAGATAAATCAGCACCAAAAGAACAACATCAACAGTTGTCCAATTGGGGAAAAGTGAGAAGATTTGTCTCGGCCGCTTTAATCGGCATCAGTTTAGCATCTTGTCGCCAAACTTTAACTAACGAAGAACAGAGAAACTTGGACACTTTGGGAGACAATAGTCCAATGGTTGCAACTGCTTACAACATTTATCTCAACAATGAAGCTCAAAACAATCAAACAAACACCCCTGAGGCTGTTCAAGCATTTAACGAACCTGAACTTTTTGAAGTACCTGCAGTTGATCAAACCATTTTCCCCGGATCACGGGTGCAAGTTTTTGAAACTGATGGTTACGGTTTAAACATTCGGAGTGAGGCTGGTATCAATTCCGCTGTAGTGACCAATGCTGCTGAGGGCACAATCTTTAAAGTAATCGAGTTAGTGGGAGAAAAAGATGGTTATCAGTGGGCCTTAGTTAAATCAGAACCCAAAGAGGGTCAAAACGAAATAGTTGGTTACGCAGCTGTTGATTGGTTACAAGTCCTAAGAGAAGCACCTATCAAATAACCATTACTGATAAAACAGCAGAAAAATTTACAAATGTCTTCTACCCTCAAGAGCTCTCGCTAATGTCACCCCATCAGCATATTCAATATCTGCGCCAATCGGCAAACCACGACCGATTCTAGTAATAGTTAGCGCTCCACTTTCAATTTTTTTGGCAAAAAAATCATCATTTTTCAGCATTTCAGCAATATACAAAGCAGTCGCTTCGCCTTCCATGGTGGGATTGGTAGCTAGAATCAATTCCTTGACTATCAATTTCCCAGAAGAATCTCTGAGTCGTTTACTCACATCACGCAGATAAAGCTGATCAGGACCAATATTATTGAGTGGGGCAATCGAACCATGCAAGACATGATAATGACCCAGATACTTACCTGAACGTTCAATTGCTAATAAATCGAGGGGTTGTTCTACCACACATAATAAATCTTGATCTCGTTGCTTGTCTTGACAGATATCGCAAGGATCTTGTTCGGCTACATTGTGACAGACACTACACATCACCGTTTCCCTTTTAAGGGCCAAGAGCCTATCGGCAAAATCAACCAATTGACTTTCTGGCGTGTGTAATAAATAGAAAACCAGACGTTGAGCAGATTTCGGACCAATGCCAGGTAGGGCTTCAAATTTTTCGATTAGCCGACGGACAGCTTTAGGTAACTTTTGCATAATTTTCTAAAAATGTTTTATTTTGAATATTCTAAATCTACACCAGCCAAATTATCTTCCCAAGTGCTTAGTTCTTTTTTGGCTAAATATTGTTTAACTACTTGCCAAATATTGTCCTCCACTTGATCGATACTGGGACGAGCATCAATTATCACCCAACGCGCTTTTTTACCATGCTCTTCTTGATCTTTTTTAGCTAGCGTCAAATAACCCTGACGCACTTTTTCGTGAAAATCTGTGGCCTCCATATCTAAACGATTCACCTCACCAGTGCCATTTCTTCTTTTAAGACCAATATTAACTGGAATATCAAGCAAAAAAGTAAGATCTGGATAAGTTTTTTTGGTGGAAATATCATTAAGTTGCTCAATCAATTCGGTCCCAAACCCTCTTACCATCCCTTGATAAACCACGCTACTATCACGAGAACGATCCATAATTACCACTTTACCTGCTTTGAGCGAAGGTAACACAATTTCTCGATAAATTTGTGAGCGGGCAGCTTGAAATAGTAGAACTTCAGTAGTAAAAGCGATGCCAGTATTTTTACTAGATAAAACTACTTCGCGAATTTGTTCACTAATCACCGTTCCTCCTGGTTCGCGCAAAACCACTACATCTTTACCTGCCTCAATTAAATGATTCTTGAGACGCACAATTTGGGTAGTTTTTCCGCCACCTTCTCCACCTTCAAGAGTAATGAGCAAGCCCCTTTTGCCATTCGATTGCATAAGTTTGTTCCTAATTTGCTTATATCTAACTTATATCTAATATTAGTTTTTATTATATGTGAATTAGTGGTTATTATTATATGTAAACGGACATTTCCCTATTAATCAATTTAACTGTTGCCAGTACTACCAAAACCGCCACGATTTTTTGTCTTAGGCAATTCGTCCACCTCTTCCCACTCTACCTTTTCTCTTCTGAGCACCATCATTTGTGCTACGCGCTCACCTTTTTTAATCAACACTGATTCTTGAGAAAAATTATAAACAGCCGCCTGATACTCATCATCGCTACCACAGTAATCGCTATCACCAATCCCAATTCCATTGATCAGCATTAGACCCCTCTGATGCAAAGAGCTCCGAGCAGCCACCAACACAAAGCTGTCGGCTGGAACCTGCAGCGCTATGTTTAAAGGCACATAGGCAATCTCACCGGGACCAACAGTCATTTTTTTTCTGCTTGCCAAATCTAGCGCAGCAGCACCTGCTGTCTTATAAACTGGTAAAGGCAAATTTTTATCGAAACGCTTAATTTTAACTTTCATCTTGTTACTGGTTTGCTCAGTCAATGCTGCGACAATGCTAACAAATTTTTGACAAATAAGCTAGACTAAAGTGATGAATTTACAAACTTTTATCCTCGGAGATTTACAAACCAATTGCTATCTGCTAGAGAACGGCCACGACGCAATAATTATCGATCCGGCCGACGATGGTGATTTTTTAAATGAGGAATTAAGTCGGCACAATTTAACCCTACAAGCGGTAATTCTGACTCATGGACATTTCGACCACTGTTTGGGCTTGTTAAGCTTAGCCACAGCCTGGCCTAACTTACCAATCATGCTGCATAGCGCTGATAATTTTTTAATAGACCAAGCCCAAGATAGCGCCCGCCACTGGTTAAAAAGAGCAGTTGATCCAGTACCCAAACCCAATCGGTCGCTAAGCGATGGCCAAATCATTAATTTTGCTAATGAAACGCTCAGAGTCATCCACACTCCTGGGCACACACCAGGAAGCATTGCCCTGTTGAGTAACAAGCAAGGCAATGATGAGACCTATTTATTTACTGGAGATACACTCTTTGCTAACGGAGTGGGTCGTACTGATTTTGCTTATAGCAATCATCAACATTTACTAAAAAGCTTAACTAAACTCAAACAATTGAAAGAAGCTGGTGCTTATTCTCTGGCTTTACCTGGTCATGGTAGCAGTTTTTATTAAGCAAACTCCCAACAAACACGCTTGGCAAAATCCTTATTAACCGTTAAAATGAAAACATATGACCAAAGAAAGCAAAACACAATTAAGACAGGAGACACAACCAGAGTTAACTGAAAAAGCCACAATTATTGAAGAAGCTAAAAGAGTGGCCAGGGCTATGGAACATAATCCTGAAGAAATGAGACGCGCCAAACTTAGGGAAATGTTCCCCGAACTTAGTGATCAGGAAATTGAAAATCTCCTAGAAAAAGCCTAAAAACTTGCTGATTGATTGATTCTAATCTGCTTTTCTTACCCAATGTTGCACAATTGTGCCTTGTTTATTGAGTGGGGTTTCTTGGACTAATTGAAAATTAGTAAATATTTGCTCGTCTTTGAATAATTTAATACCGTCACCAAACTCAATTGGTTCCACAGTAATAAACATTTCGTCAACTAAATCCTCTGCAGTAAAAAGTTGGTAAAGGCTGGCTCCACCGCACAAAGCTACTTGCTGATAGCCTTCAGTCGCTAAAGCTTGTAAAACCTCTTGGGGGGATTTGCTGGTAAAGCGCAAATTATTAGGCAAATAATCCATCTTTAATTTTCGCCGAGCGGCAGCTGCTTGTTTTTCACTATCACGCGTCAAAACCACGATCACGCGTCTTGGCAACGGCCGACCAACGGTGTCATAGGTGGCTCGACCCATAATCATCACGCTTATTTCTTGGGTTTTTTCCGTAAAAAATTGGTGGTCTTCTTGACTCGTCCACTTGGTTGAAGGCAATGTCACCCCATCAGCAGGACTAATATAACCATCCTTGCTAGTGGCCACAATCAAAGTAACTTTGATATTAGCTCGGTTAGTTTTTTTCATTTCTTTGACCTTTTTGCCAATCCACACTAGTCAACAAGGGACCGTACATATCATCTTCGGCTTCAATTCTGAGATCAGCTAATTCTTGCTCATTGAGTGGCCGATCCATAAATTTAATCATTTGGCTATCAGTAATCACGGCTAGTGGTGTTTGCTCCTCTACCTCACCCATTTCAAAAACGGCTGCGGTAGCCAAAGCTTCAGCGACATTAACTTGCACCATTTTAATTTCTCTACCAAATAAATCTTTGTCACCTACCCGATTATTTAAAGGCTGAAACCCACAGCTTGCGAGTGACATACCAACTACTCCCCAACGTAGTGGCACCGACCGACTATCAGGGATAATCACTCCCACTTCTTTAACTCCAAAATCTTCTCTCAAATTACGCCAAATTTTCTCTGCTTCGCCATAAAGATTCTTTGGCCATAGAACATAGTGCTCATTGGCATTGGACTCATCAATACCCGCATTAATCATTAAAGTGGCTTCAGTAATCGTCAGCATTAAATCATACTTCGAACTATGGGGGTCTAAATAATAATCGGCTTCTTGACGAACTAGCTGGTGCTTGCGAGCCCGTTCCTCTTCCCGAGTAACTTCTCTACCCCGCTCGGCTGCTAAAGTTGGTACTAACCGCCCCTGTTCGTAAGCAATAATCTTGGAAGTGACCACCAGCACTGAACGTTCTGGTAAACCATCTGGAAAATTTTCTTTAATACTTTGGTTAATAATTGGTCGCAGTTGCTGGCCAATTTTAATCATAGGAGTTTTGAGAGCAATCACTTTCATAAAATTCTTTCAATTCGGCTTTATGATATATTAGAAACTATGGAAAAACAACGTTCTCAATATCAACAATTATTGGCCGAAATTCTTAATCATGGACAAAGGGTTAGCACTCCTCAAGGAGTAGATGCGCTGACCATTATCGGACCCAAGCCCATGCATTTCAAATTAGCCGAGGGTTTTCCAGCAATTACCGAGCGTAAATTAAGTGAAAAGATTTGGCGACAAGCGATTGCAGAAATTATTGCTTTTATTAATGGTGCCAGAACCATTGAAGAATTAGAAAGCTATGGTTGTTATTGGTGGAAAGCTTGGGGTACTGAGGACAAAGCCAAAAAACGGAAACTGGCAATTGGCGATTTGGGTCCAGGTTCATACGGCGCCGCCTTTCATGACTTCCCTACTGCTGAAGGTGAAACCTACAATCAGTTTGCTCATGTTTTGCAACAAATGCGCGAAAACCCCCATTTGCGCACCCACTTTATTACCCCTTGGATCCCCCAATACACCATGCGTATCAAAGGTCGTACACAAAAAGTGGTGGTTTGTCCTTGTCATGGTTGGATCCATCTGAGAATTATTGATAATCAACTCACTTTACACATGTTTCAGCGGAGTGCTGATTTGCCGATTGGGGTACCATCCAACATGGTGCAATACGCTGCTTTAACGATGATGATTGCTCAGGTACTTGATTTAGAAGCTTATGAATTCGTTCACAGTTTTTCTGATGCTCATATTTATGTTGATCAAATTGAAGCCGTAAAAACCATGCTAGCTCGTGAACCCAAACCTCTGCCACATATGAAATTAAATCCACAAGTCAAAGATTTATTCGCCTTCCGTAAAGAAGATTTTACGTTAGAAAATTATCAACCCCATCCTGGAATTTGGAATATTCCCGTAGCAGTTTAACATGACAAAAAAAGCAAAAAATCAGTTTATCAATCTAGCGAACGCCCGAGAAACAGAACAAAAATCAGTCATGAAGGACATTGCGGATGCCAAACACTGTCCATTTTGTCGGGAAAATCTCTGCAAATATCATCAACAACCAATTCTCAAAGAAGGTCAGTTTTGGCTGGTTACTACCAATCAATGGCCATATCGCCACACCAAACACCATTTTTTATTAATCTACAAGGTGCATGCGGTGAGTTTGAGCGATTTATCACCAGCTGCTGGTCAAGAATTATTTGAACTAATTGCTGAAATTGAACAAAGTTATGCGATTAAAGGGGGTGGATTGGCGATGCGTTTTGGCGATACTGATTATAGTGCTGGTACTATTAGTCATTTACATGTGCAATTAATTGAGCCAGATATTGAAAGTCCTAATTTTGTCCCAGTGAGAATTAAAATTGGTCGAAATCTGACTGAGGATTAAATATTTTTTGACATCTAGTTGATGGAAAAACCAAAAATTTCAAGAATAACGTTTTTTTAGGTTGCTGGCTTGGCTGGTTTGTCTCGCCAATTGGTCTTTTTCTGCCTGATTAAATTTGACTTGAATAAGCTCAATGTCTGCCGCTTTTAATACTTGCCAACCATCCAAAATTGCATAACCCTGACTATAGTAAAGGCGCTTAATCCCACTAGCTGCTACTTGTTTAGCACAAATTGGGCAAGGAAAAGTGGTCACAAATAAATCAGCACCAGCGAGAGAAATGCCTTGTTTGGCGGCGCGAGCGATAGCGAGCGCCTCAGCATGAATAGAGCTGGTGAGTTCAATGGCTTCCCCTGAAGTAAATAAACTCCGTGGATCACCGCTAAAATACTGTTCTTGCGGGTTGGGTAAATGTTGATTGTAGGTACTGAGTAAAACTTGTCCATCTTTGAGTAACACGACCCCAACTTGCCGCCACCAATTGTTACTATAATTAGCTTGCACAAAAGCCTGCTTCATGATCTCTTTTTCCAAACTGTCTTGACTAATGATCTGATCTGGTTGAAATTCCTCAGAAGGTGCTTGGTCTGTTTGTTTGCTCAATTGTCGCTGAGCCTGCTCAACCGCCAATCTGTCCCAACGCAAAAAATACGAGTCAAAAGTAATTGGTTGCCCTACTAATTGCTCCGCTGCTAAATATCTGCCTAAATCATCATTACTGAGCACCCACTGCCATCGTCTATCTTTGGCCAAATTTAACAAGTTTTGCCAATCTTGCTGATGGTTAATGACGATAATGTCTAATTGTGGAAAAAGCTGACTGACCGCTTTCTTCATTAATTGACTATCAAGAGCCCGAATATCTTTTTTTAAATAGGCAAAAGCTGGCCAAGTTCGCAACAATTTTTGATCAAACAAAAGGAGTTTTTTAGCGTCTGAGTTTTTAGCTAAAAATAATCGATAGCCTTCATGTAAAACTGGTAAATATAAAGCTAAGACTTTTTCCATAACATTATTGTTTAATCATCCTTAAATTCTGCCAAAACGTCCTCAATGGTAGCAATTAATTTACTAGTCATTTTATCTTTAATGCTATTAGCGGTTTTCATCTGCATTAGTCGGATTTTGCCCGTGGTACTAGTAGTGGCCATCGGTTCCAAAACAACAATCTTGCCACAAATCGTCTCTAAATAGCGAATAGTAGCCGTATCATAAGTACCCTTAGTTGCCACTAAAACATCTGGTTTAACCGCTTTGATTAAACTAAACTTCGGATCGCCTAGTTCTTTTAACACTACATAATCTACACTTCGCAAGTGAGTAAGCATTTCCATTCTCTCGTCTTGAGGTACAATAGGGCGATTTTTACCTTTGCGAGCCCTCACTTTTTCATCGCTATCAACTCCGACAATTAATAAGTCACCAAAAGATTTGGCTTTTTCACAATATCGAGCATGACCAATATGCACTAAATCAAATGAACCTTGAGTCAGCACCACTTTCTGACCCTTTTTCCTTGCTTCAGCCACGATGGGTTTAATTTCCTGGGGATTAAAAATAATGCGCACCATTTGATTCATAAAAAAACTATAACACAAGTTTAACTAAAGACACACAAGCAGCCAACTAAACTGTCACTTTTTTCACTTTCACCCCAACTAGATCAATTTTGGGAAAATCTGCTCGGACTAAATCCCAAAATTTCTGTGACAATTTATCCGAATAAACACTATAAACACCCCGACCCATTGCCGCACATAATCGCCGATCGTAATCACGGATTACTTCCAAAACTTCTTTCCCCAATTGATGAAAAGCCTCAGCATTCAGCTCTTGATCTTTTTCAAATAATTGATGAATTTTAGCAAAACGATCAAATAAAGTTCGGTTATCATCAATCATTTTTTGATAATAAATCTGATATTTAGCTTGTGCCATATAACTGCTGTTTTCTAATATAATTGATAATACGCTCATCAAGCAAGTGTTTTAAATCTGTCTGCTGATTGCCACTACTCAGCGCTTCTCTCACTTGGGTTGAAGAAACCGCCACCGCTTTTAAATTAGTCAGAGGAATCATCTTTTCATCAAGTGGTTCAAGTGGATAATTGACTCGAGGATAAACAAAAACAGGATAATTTTCCAGTAAATAGTGATAATCTCGACCTTTTTGGTCATACCACAGATTAAACTGGGGCAGATTGTCGCTACCCAACAAAAAAGAAAATTGATGCTCTGGATAACGGGCACTTAAATAATCGAGAGTAGTAGCGGTGTAGCTAGTTTTGAAATAACGGATTTCACAATCCTCAATGCGCATTTGACCAAAAAAAGGCTCACCAACTTGGGGCAAAATTAACTCTAACATGGCTAAACGTTGCTGAGCTGATACCACGTCCTTGGCAAAATCATGCTTACCCACTGGCAAATACCACAACTGATCAGCTAAACCTACTTTGAGTACTGTTGTGGCCATTTGCTGATGACCAAGATGAGGTGGGTTAAAACTACCACCAAAAAGCATGATTCTCATGAGGATTTCTTCTGTTTTTTGCTAGATTTAGCTACTGACTTTTTACTAGTTTTTTTACTTTTACTCTGACTTTTGCTTTTAGCTTTATTAGCCTTATTTTGAGCTCGTTTAGCTTTCCAAGCTACCCGCTTGGCTTGAATTTCTTTCCATTCGGCTTGAGTTAATTTTAAGCCGGGTGCTGGTTTCTTCCAAGATGCCCATTGGCATTGAGGATAATCGGCGCAACCATAAAAAGATTTACCCCAGCGGGTGTTTTTAATAACAATTGGTGCTTTTTGACACAGTGGACACAGTTGATCGCCCAATGTTTCCACTAAATTTTCGGTGTATTTGCAATCAGGAAAACGACTACAGCTCTTAAATTTGCCATATCGACCTGAGCGGATCACCACTTCACCAGCGTCTTTTTGCTCTAATTCTCCCGCTGCCACTAGCTTGGCACATTCCGGACATGGTTTGCCAGTTTTTTCCACTGGTACTGCCACTCGTTCAGCCTCTTTAGTGACTGCTTCGATGCGTTTAGCTAATGGTTGGTAAAATTCGTCTACCACCTTAGTCCAAGCTTTTTTACCCTCCGCAATCTGATCCAGGCTGGCTTCAATAGTGGCCGTAAAATCATAATCCATTAAAACTTGAAAATGCTCTAACAAAAAATCGCTCACTGTTACGCCAATCGGTGTGGCAAAAAAGCGACGAGCTTCTCTTTCCACGTAACCCCGCTGAATAATCACAGAAATAATTGAGGCATAAGTACTTGGACGTCCAATGCCTTTTTTTTCTAACTCTTTGATCAACGAAGCGTCGTTGTAGCGAGCTGGTGGTTGAGTAAATTTCTGCAGTGGATTTTGCGCTAAATAAATCAAATCTTGCTTGACTTTCACCTCTGGCAAAATTAGGTCACTTTTTTGATTGAACAAGCGTCGCCAACCAGGAAATTTCATCACCGAGCCAACTACTTTTAACTCATATTCTTTCTTTTTATCCTTAACCTTGGCACTGACCAAAATAGTCGTTTGATCATAAACTGCATCACTCATTTGTGAGGCTAAAAATCGACGCCATATTAAATCATAAAGTTTAATGTGATTAGTGGTGAGTTTGGCGACCTTTTGCAAATTTTCTTTAGTGATACTGAGATCTGTAGCCCGAATTGCCTCATGAGCCTCTTGAGAATTTTTATTTTTTTGACTAAAGTAGCGCGGCTTTTCTGGCACATATTTGGCACCAAACTCTCGCGCAATATATTGACGAGCTGACTCAACCGCACTCTTGGCTAAATAAAAAGCATCGGTACGATGGTAAGTAATTAAACCCTCTTCGTAGAGACGTTGCGCCAAACTCATGGTTTGTTTGGCACTAAAACCAAAACGATTGGCCGCAGACTGTTGCAACAAAGATGTAGTAAAAGGTGGCAAACTTTGGCGACGTCGCTCAACCTGCTTTAGATCTTTAACTTGGTATTGCGCCTGATCTAAATCAGCCACAACTTGTTTTGCATCCTGTTCATTGTCAATTTTTAATTTTTTATTATCAACTTTCTCCACCGATAAAACTAAAATTTCTTTGGGTAATTCAAGTTCGAAATTGTCACTAAAAATGGCCTCTTTTTTTTGCCACCGAGCGAGTTCAGTTGCTGAAAAATGATTGGGAATGGCTAGGGCCACGGCAAATTCCCAATATTCATCACTTTTGAAAGCTTCAATTTCTCTCTCGCGCTCAACAATCATCCGCAAAGCGACTGATTGCACTCTTCCCGCTGACAAACCGCGTCTCACTTTTTTCCAGAGTACTGGTGACACTTTATAACCCACTAACCGATCCAAAACTCTTCTAGCTTGTTGCGCATTCACCAAATCTAAATTGATGGTGCTGGGCTGAGCGATCGCTTTTAATACTGCGGGTTTAGTAATTTCATAAAAGGTTGAACGCAAATAATTGCGCTTAGTAGTTTCGCTTTTTTTAGCCTGTCGATCATGCTCCAACAAATACTTAATATGCCAAGCAATGGCCTCTCCTTCTCGATCTGGATCCATCGCTAGATAAATGGCGTCGGCTTCTCTGGCTAATTTTCTCAATTTACTCACCACTTTTTTCTTATCACTGCTGACTTCATAAAGCGGTTGATAATTATTTTCTAAATCAATACCCAAACTTTTCTTAGGTAAATCCCGCACATGTCCAACTGAGGCCTCTACAGTGTAAGCACCACCCAAATATGATTTAAGCTTTCGAGCTTTGGTGGGTGACTCAACAATAACTAAATTCATTTATTACCTTCGTTTATTATCTTCGTATTATAGTGATTAATGCAAACTAAGCCCTCATTTTAAAAGGATTAGGGAAAAAAAAGCAAATGGAGCTTAAGTTTTTAAGACATAATTTTGTCCTTCTTGTTGAATAATTTGCTTGATTTGCAATTTTAATAAGCACTCTGCCAGTTGGCCATGATCAAATTGACTGTTAGCACTTAATTGATCAAAGGATAGTGCCACGCCCTGATTCTGCAAGATATTTATAATTGTTGTTTCTTGATCGGATAAAAGCGCTTGGTTAGCTAAAAATTGGCTTTTTTTCACTGACGATTGAGAGTTGGCGTCTGTTCTTGTTCTGGGTGGCTGTTCTTGATTGGATAAATGCTGTTCCTGATCGGATATATGTTGCTCCTGATTGGATAAATTCAGAGCGGTATAAAAATCCTCGACACTAGCTAATAAATTAGCACCCTCTCTAATTAACTGGTGACAAGCCAATGAATATGGATTAGTAATGGGCCCTGGCACTGCTAACACCGTCCGCCCTTCATCGACGGCAAATTGAGCCGTAATCAAACTACCACTGTTTTTGGCTGCTTCAACAACCAAAACCGCTCTGGCTAAACCAGCAATAATGCGATTTCTTTGCACAAAACTGCCAGCGCTAGGTTGAATAAAAGGTGGATATTCACTAAAAAAAATAGCTCCTTCTTCCAGCATTTGTTGCATCAATGCTTGTTGGTGTCTAGGATAACAATAATCAAAACCGTAGCCTAAAACCCCAATGCTTTGACTAACCTGCTGAGCTATTTTCATTGCTTCAACATCCACTCCATACATAAAACCAGAAACTAATTTGGCCTGACTGGCGATCAATACATCACGCACTAAACTTTTCAGCACAAAACGACCGTAAGCAGTAACGCGACGGGTACCAACTACCGCTAAAAATAAATTCTGCCAATAATCAGCCGTGATTTTGGCCCGCGCTTTATAAAACAAAACCGGTGGTGGCTGAGCAATGTTTTTCAGTAAACTTGGATAATGCCTTTCTCTATCCACCATGACCCGAATCTGTTTCTTTTTTAAACTGTGGTAATAATCAGTAAAATTGTGTTCTTTTTTGAATTTTATTATTGACTCTACCTGCTTTTTTGATAGCATTGATTTTTGCCAAATCTGATCCTGATTT
This sequence comes from Candidatus Woesebacteria bacterium, assembly GCA_017992725.1. GTDB lineage: Bacteria > Patescibacteriota > Microgenomatia > UBA1400 > PJMF01 > JAAZKO01. The sequence continues at coordinate 14,746 of JAGOOB010000012.1, forward strand.
GACCAAAACCCTTCGTCGCTAATTCGGGTCTTTTTTTGGATCAATAAGCAACGTTGAAAACTCTGATAGCCTATGCCAGGTACTGACCACAATGCAGTTAAATGAGCTTTAGCAAATTGTTTCATGAAGTAATTATCAGCCACTTTGGTGACAAAACCTTGACATCCCAAAAATCCATAAAATTTGACAAGCAATAGTCGAAATTACTAGCTACTCTATCAAAAAAACTCTCATCTATTAAAAAAATTGTCATCAATTAAAAACCGGTCATCCAAGTTAAAATATCCCTAACAATAGGGGCTGCGTCTGCTGAACCCTCCCGATAAATTGTTTCACCATCACTTTCAACCAAGACGGTAATTACTA
>JAGOOB010000059.1 GCA_017992725.1 Candidatus Woesebacteria bacterium
GATTATTGGCTGACTGACTTAGAAATTAGTGAAGCTGGTTGGGGGCGAAAGCTGTTCTTAAAACTGAAAAGAAAAATAGCAAACCGATGAAAAATCACATTAGTATTATTATTGTTAACTACAATACTCCTGATGAAACCAAAGATTGTTTGCGGTCTTTGGATAATTTAGAAACTTGGGGTTTTGATTATCAGGTGATCGTGGTTGATAACGGTTCCAAAGTACCACTTAAACTGAGTAGCAACTTTTTGCGTCATCATCCACGAGTGGAATTAATTACTAGTGCGAGCAATCTCGGTTTTACTGGCGGTAACAATCTGGGTATTAAGCATGCGGCTAATACGTATGATAGTGATTATTTCTTGTTGCTCAATAGTGATACCGTGGTCAGCAATAATTTTTTAAAAGAGTTGTATTTACTAGCCAAAAATGATCCAAAAATTGGTTTAATTTCCCCCAAGATTTATTTCCACAAAGGTTATGAATATCACCAAAACAGTTATCAGCCCGATCAGCTGGGGCAAGTGATTTGGTATGCGGGCGGTAAAATTGATTGGTCAAATTTAATTAGTTTTCACATTGGGGTCGATGAGGTAGATCGGGGCCAATTTGACGAGCCTCGGGAAACAGATTTTGCTACTGGTTGTTGTCTATTAATTACTAGGGAGGTGGTGGAGCGGGTTGGCACTTTAGACAATCGTTTTTTTCTCTACAGTGAAGATGTTGATTACAGTCTGCGAGTGAAGCGGGCTGGTTTAAAAGTTTATTATTGTCCGTCAGCTTTGATTTATCATAAAATTGCCAGCTCAACTGGTGGGGTGGGTTCTCAACTGCAACAATATTACCAAACCCGTAATCGGTTATTGCTGAGTTTTAAACATGGTTGGCGACGGCGTAGATTAACTACTGTTCATTTAGCTTTACGCTTGTTGATCAATGGTTCGGCTAGTGAGCGCAAAGCCGTGCTAGATTTGATTAAAAGTAATTTGGGTAAACAAAGTTATGTCTAGAGCAAAAATCACTGCGGTTATTATCGCTAAGAATGAAGAGGCGATGCTACCAGCTTGTTTAGAAACCCTAGCTTGGTGTGATGAGATCCTGTTAATTGATTGTGCTTCTACAGACAAAACTACCCAAGTTGCCGAAAAATATGGGGCGCGGGTGATTGGTTTTGATCATCCGTCCTTTGCTAAAATTCGCGAAAAAGGTTTGGAGAGTGTGACCACTGATTATCTTTTTTATGTTGATGCTGACGAGCGGGTAACGCCAGCCCTGGCCAAAGAAATTCTAGTGCATTTAGAAAATCAAGATTGCCAAGTGATGAATATTAATCGAGAGAATATTTGTTATGGTCGTAAATTTCATTATGGTAATTGGCAAAACGATCAGGTGATTCGTGTTTTTCACAAAGACAGTCTTAAAGGTTGGCAGGGAGAGATTCATGAAAGTCCAATTTATTCGGGTCATGTTTGTCAATTAAGTCACAAACTAATTCATCTCACCCATCGCTCAACTCAAGAAAACCTGATTAAAAGTGCCAATTGGACTATTAAAGAAGCCAGTTTATTAGCTGCCAGTGAACAAACCAAACCAGTCACCTTTTTCACCATTTTACGTAAAGGTTTTATGGAGTTTTATCGCCGAGCCTTTAAATATCAGGGAAGGAAAGATGGGTTGGCGGGTTTAATTGAAGCGCTGGTGCAGGGGATTAATCGGATGTTGGTCTATATTCAAGTTTGGGAATTACAACAAAAACCCAGCCTAGCTGATCGCTATCACAAACAAGAAATGCAGATCAAAAAATTATGGAAAACTGAAGGTGCCAGTTTAAAACTATAACATGAAAATTGTTTTTTATTCTCCTTATTTTCCGAAACATTTTGGTGGAGGAGAGAAATATTTACTAGATTGCATCACTGCTCTACTCGAGCGGGGTAGAGATGAAGTCTTTTTGGCCCTGCCAACTCAAGAATTTTTAACTCAGGAGCAAATAGCGATTATTCGTCAAAAGTATCAACAATTTTGTGCTTATGATTTAAACAAATTAAACATTATTGCCTCGCCACTGGGCACTGAGGCTAGTTTTTTTACTAAGTTGTCCTGGACAAAAAAATTCGATGTTTTGTATCATTTAACTGATGGTTCGCTGTTTTTTTCTTTAGCTAAGAAAAATATTTTACACATTCAAGTGCCGTTGCCGATCACTAAGAAATCTTTGGTCGAAAAATTAAAGTTAAAAAATTACCACATTAAAAATACCAATTCCTATTTCACTAAAAATTATGTCGAAAAGCATTGGCCTGTCACCATTGATTACGTCCATCAGCCTCTGGTCAATTTGGCTGAGTTTCCGGTTCAAAAAAACCCACTAGCCAAAAAAGAGAAAATTATTCTCAATGTCGGTCGTTTTTTTCGCCAACTGCATAGCAAGCGCCAAGATGTTTTAGTCAGCTTATTTGCCCGCCTAATCGAAGCTGAACCACAGCTGATGGCTGGTTGGCAGTTACATTTAGTTGGCTCAGTTGAAGATCAAGATTATTTGGCTGAAATTAAAACTATGGCCAAAAATCTACCGATTCAAATCCACGAGCAAGTCGATCGTGGTGCCTTAATTAAACTCTATCAATCAGCAAGTCTGTATTGGCAAGCAACTGGTTATGGTCTGGATGAAAACACCCACCCTAGTGCAATGGAACACTTCGGGATTGCGCCGATTGAAGCGATGGCCGCTTACTGTGTGCCCTTATTAATTGCCAAAGGTGGTCATAAAGAAGTTTTAGGTTCCGAGTTTAGTGATTATTTGTGGGAAAGTGATGAAGATTGTTTAAATCAAACCATAGCTTTGATTAAAAATGAGCCAGAGCGGGCGCGAGTGGCTCGGGCCATGAGGCTGAGGGCAGAAGATTTTGGGGCTGAACGCTTTAATCAATTATTGTATAAAATGATTGATGATTAGGTTTTTAACATGAAAAAAAGCAAGCAACGACCAGCGGTGAGCGTGTTAATCCCCAGTTATTTGGGGCAAGCGCTTTTGGCTCAGCACCTCGATCAGGTGTTAGCGATCATGCGAGCTGGTGATCAATTAATTATTATTGATGATGCTAGCCCCGATGAGGGTGCAACCAAAAATTACCTAATTAAAAAATTCAATTTAGCGCCAGTGACCCAAGACCAGTGGCCAGCTCAGCTTTTTCAAGGCCAATGGCAGGGC
>JAGOOB010000013.1 GCA_017992725.1 Candidatus Woesebacteria bacterium
TTTGTTGCATTATTTAGCGGCTCAACAGGAAAATTATCCCCTAGTGGTGAAACACACTGAAGATGAAATTGGTGCGATTAATCAAGCTTTAGGCGCTGCTTTCGCTGGTGTGCGGGCAATGACTGGTACATCTGGAGGAGGTTATGCACTAATGGTTGAGGCCACATCTTTGGCTGGAGTTGCGGAAATACCTTTAGTGATTTTAGAGGCGATGCGACCTGGGCCAGCGACGGGTTTACCAACATGGAGTGGACAAGCGGATTTAAATTTTATCGTCCACGCGGGGCACGGGGATTTTCCCAAAGTCGTTTTTACCCCAGGATCAGTTTTAGAGCATTATCAACTAAGTAAATTAGCTTTTTATATAGCAGAAAAGTATCAACTACCTGTTTTTATTTTATCGGATAAATATATTTTAGAATCTCAACAAACCATGCCTCAGCCAGACTTAGCTATTGATCTTGAGCGCTTTTCTCTTTTAGCTAACCAGCAGTCAACTGGCGAAAAATACTTGCGATATCAAGACACTGATAGTGGTATTTCGCCCAGAGCAATCCCCGGTTTAGACAAAGTAGTGTACCTAGCCAATTCGTATGAACACGACCAAGAAGGTTTTGCTACCGAAGAGTCGCTAGTCACCAAACGAGCGATGGACAAGCGTTTGCGCAAGATGGAAACAATGTTGGCAGAATTGCCTAAACCACAAGTTTTCGGAGCACCGGTAACAGCCGCAGATAAAGTTTTGATTAGTTTTGGGTCAACGATTAACGTCTTACAAGAATTATTAAATTTATTAGTAGCAGCAAAAATTAATCAGCCAGCTATTATTCACCTTCCTTGTGTTGCTCCATTTTTAAGCAAAGATTTTGAGCAACTTTTTGATTGGCAAAAAATTAATGAGGGTAAACAAGCAGTTTATACCGTTGAAGGGACAGCAACGGCTCAATTAGCCCAATTACTGAGAGCGAATAGTCAATTAAAAAATATCAAGAGCATTTTGCGCTATGACGGTCGACCATTTTATGCTGAGGATTTATTGGAGTGGTTCCAGACTCAAAAAATTAATGAAGTTTATCAAATTAAGTAAATCATATGTCTATCCAAATCACCGATCTACAATCACCTATTTCACCTACCTGGTGTCCTGGTTGTGGCAATTTTAGCATTTTAACTGCCCTGAAAAAGGCTTTAATTGAATTAAATTTAGAAGCCAAAGATGTTGTCATTGTCTTTGGGATTGGTTGCAGTGGGAATATGGCAGATTTTATCAAAACTAATGGTTTTCACGCGCTCCATGGTCGAGCTATTGCCAACGCTATTGGTATTAAATTGGCCAATCATCGGTTAAAAGTCATAGTTACCGGTGGCGATGGCGATTTATATGGTGAAGGTTTTAATCATTTGTTAGCGGCGGCTCGAGGTAATCATGATATTAGTGTTTTTGTTCATAATAATGAGCGTTATAGTTTAACCACTGGGCAAACTTCCCCAGCTAGCAAAAAAGGGACAGTGGGCAAATCAACTCCTCAAGGAGTAATTGAAGAAGCGATCAATCCTTTAGCGTTGGCTATTAGTGCTAATGCGAGCTTTGTGGCCCGAGGCTTTGCTGGTCAATCACAAGAGTTAGTAGAGTTAATGAAACAAGCCATTATGCATGAGGGTTTTGCTTTGGTGGATATCTTACAGCCTTGTCCCAGTTTTAATAAAACCCAAGACAACCAATGGTACATAGAACACACCCAAAAGTTAAAAGCAGATTACGATCTGAGTGACCGTGAGCAAGCTCTTAAACAAGTGTTAAAAAAAGAACCCATTGAGCTTGGTGTGTTTTATCAAGATCAGGGGCGACTGGCCTATCATCAAGAGTTGCAACAACTGACAGATAAAAGTTTAATAGAGCAATTTCCTGACCACCTAGATTTACAACTGGCTATTGAGCAATTTATTTAAATTTGGTTGGTTTAAAACCCTTACTTGATGTGGAAATACCCATTTTTTCGCCGGTTTTCAGGTAAAAGTAACTTTTGGGTTCCCAACCTCTTTGATAGAAAACTTTGACATTTTGCACTAACTCAAAAGCAGCATAACCGGCAATTTTACCCTCTACCCTTTTAGCCACAAAACTAGTCACGGCAGTCACCATCCCTTTATGGCCATCTCGCCACATGGGAGTACCTTCGGGAAAAGAATAATAAGCTTCTTTTTTTTCTGGATCTTGATTTTCTTGCCAATCTAGTATTGAAGGTTGATAGGCGGATTGCTCTTCTTTATTTTTTGGCATTAATTGCTTGTTACTATAGCTGATTTTATCACAACTGGATTGATAGGTCGAGATTTTTCGCCAGAAAGACTCATTTCTACAGGGGCAGTAGCAATAGCATCTACTACTTCGAGGCCTTCAACCACGTGACCAAAAATGACATAATTCTTTGGTAGTTGATAATCCTGATGCATAATAAAAAATTGACTACCATTGGTGTTTGGCCCTGAGTTAGCCATGGCTACTGTGCCACGAGTGTATTCGCCAACAAAATCTTCATCGTCGAAATGATAGCCGGGGCCGCCAGTGCCATCGCCACGGGGATCGCCACCCTGGATCATAAAACCATCTAGCACTCGATGAAAGACGGTATTGTTATAAAACCCTTTTTCAGCTAAATAAACAAAGTTATTGCTGGTGATTGGCGTGTTTTGGGTGTCTAATTCAATAGTAATCGGGCCTTGATTGGTATTTAATGTGACAAGGTAGGTTTTGTTTAGATCAAGCATCATTGCTGGTTTAGTTAAAGTTTGATTGGCAGAAAATGTAGCAGGCATACTATAATCCTTTTCTATTGTTGGGTTACTGGATAATTGATCAAGATTTTCTTTTTCGTTAGTATTAATGTTTTGCAATTCGTCTACGGTGTTATCTTCAACTAAAGCTCCACTAGCTGGTCGCAATTTGTTTAAACCAATAATCAAGCCGGCACCCAAAATTAAGCTAACCACAATGAAAATTAATGTATCTTTTTTCATAGTTTGTAATCGAGATTTATTAGTATATCACAATGTCTATGATTTGTAATAAAATATTTTAGCAGTTAAATCAGTTGTCTGCTAATAAGGGTTAAAAAAGTTTTTGATTGATATATCTTGTATATTTTATATACTTATTGATATATTTTGATATAAAAACTAGGACAACACTCATGAATAACGTATCTATTTCAACTAAGGTCTAATTTTTTTGAACAATTCTTCTTGGCTAAGGTGGTCGACGTTTTTAAAGATAAAAATGTGTGGATGATCAAAGACGGTAAAAGTTTCCTCAGCCCTTTCATCGTTAATTTCTAGTCCAAGTAATTTGGGATAAGAACTAAACTCTGTTATTTTTTGATAACCAAGTTCTCCAGCGAATAATAATTGATAATAATTTTTGGTATCAGGGTGATCAGCACTTTTAGGAATAGTACGATACAGGCGTTGGCTAGCGATCAGCAAATAATCTCCAGAACTTAATTGTTGACTCAAATTGTTAATTTTTTCCTGACTATCAACGGGGTAAAGCTCTAATAGTGAGTACTGGTAATTTTTGCCTTGACTAAAAACCACTGGCAGTCGTACGTCTCTTTCTTCATGAAGAAGGACACTATCACTAGCAATATTGTCTTCTATCCAGTGTGAGGCAGTTAGTCTAACATCCTCTGTTTGATAAATATGGATAAAAGCGAGTGCCCAGAGACCGTGCGTGATCACCATTAAACTAATTAAAATTTTTTGGGGACGTTTTTGGGGGAATTGCTCAATCGCCACGCCAGCTAATAAGATTAAAGCAGGAATAACTGGCATCAAATAGCGATTAAATTTGGCATACCAACTACCAATGTAAAGAAAATAAATTATTGAAAACAGGATGAGTGGCCAAAGAACTCGATATTTTTTAAAGTTTTTAAAAAACCAATACAAACCCCCGCCAGCGATTAATAAAAACAAGGGACTGGTTTGCCAAAGCAGAGTTTTTAGCTGAAATAAATAAGGAATGGTGCCAATAAATTGCATGGTGTAAAAAATCTTTTGTTGACCACTGGCAATCGCCTGCTCATAGCGCATGGTGCTTAAAAATTGCTGAAAATAGTGAAAAGTATGGGGAGAAGTCAGATAAAACACTAAAAAACTCACCACCACCACAGCACTCATTTGTCGAAGAGCTTTAAAATTAAATTTATTAACTAACCATATGGAAAGAGCAGGAATAATGGCAAAAGGCAGTGCAGAAGTTTTCGTGGCCAAACTCAAGCCCAGAACAAGCGCTTGGGCTAGCAAAAATCGTTGTTTTTTCTCTTGAATGAAACAAATCGACAGCCAAGTTAGCATTAATAATTCAAGCACCAACAAACTTTCAGTGACTCCGAAATGAGCATGTTGAATCAAAGTAACAGTAGTAGCTGCTAGCCAAGTAACAATGAGAACAGTATTTTTAGAAAATATTTTTTTGGCGATGAGATAGAAGAAAATGACGCTGATCAAAGAAAATATAGCTGAATAGGTTCGAGTGATCAGGTTGATTTTCCCTAGATCATTTTGCCAACTAACATCATTTGTTAAATTACTCATTAGCTGTGAACTAAGATCGGCAAGAAACAAGGGAAAACCGTTATAGGCGTAAAATGCGGGATTAGTTTGTTCGGGCCAATTTAATCTCGAAACGGCCAGGGCAATATTGCGTTCATCGGGGTGTAGCGCTAGACTTTGATCCCAATTGAGGTTGACCAAACGCAAATAGGCGGCGATTAGGAAAATTAATGCTAAAACTACGGCAGAAAAATATTGGTGTTGTGTAATTTTCTTAAATAATTTAATTAACACAAGGTAATGTTACAATAAAATTGCCTTTTTGACAGGCAGAGACTCTAGAATTGCCTTTTTGACAGGAAGAGACTCTATTTTTTATCAAATCTTTGACCAAGGATGATAGTGGCCCAACCCTCAGCATGTTGGGTGGCACTGTAATGTCTGGTGAAACGGTTGCCCCAGTTAAATCTAGGATCTTCGTAAGCCGAACGCAAAAAAGTTCGCACGTGACCAGCAACACTCAAATCATCGTTACCACCCCATTGTTCGAATAAATGCTGCAGAGTGTAGTTGAGACTGCCGGGTTCGAGTAAATCATGAGAGCCTGGTGCTAAAATTCTTTGCAAGATTGGATCATCTCCTGCAATCCCCGCATAATTGCGATAAGTATGTGGCCACTCGGTCCAGTGATCGCCCGGATTTTTATCTAAAGCTTGGTGAAATTGGTAAAGTTCTGATTGTTGGTAATCTCTAATAAGTTTTGCCAGACCGAGCTCTGATTCTGGAATTTTACTATTTGCTTGTTGTAAATTGTTGATCGCCAAGTTGAAATTTTGTCTGGTTAAGATTAATTGCTCAAGTTTCTCAATTTCTTGACCATTACTTTCACGATAAACTCTGGTTAAAATTCGCGTTCTGTCCACTGCCCCATTTTGGTTGTAAATATCTGGCTTGAATTGGGGTTTTAAATAAATTGACCCAGGTATGCCGATTACCCCAGTATCAACGGCTCTGACCAAATTAGGTGTTAAATCCAGTGCTACTCCTTCCATACCAACATCTGATATTTCAATGGGAATGGGACTATTGTTTCTGATGTCGTTAATTACTTGTGAAACCAAATATTGAACTAGCCTGCCCATACCTTGGTGTGCTTGTTGGGTGGCTAAAGGCACTATGCGATCCCGTTTAGAATCATTAGGGACGGTTGCTTGTAACTCCTTTAAGGCTGGATCTACTTTTTGACCGAGATCAATAATTTTTTCTAAAATTGGACTCTCATTTGAGATCTGAGTTAAAAAATGGTAGCCCTTGCCGGTCATGACGGTGTTGTAATTGAATCCATATTGACGCAATTTTTCCGTAATAATTTGATAAACCGGTTCCATCAATTGAAAAACACCAAGCTGATCGACAAGAAATCTCTCTGGATATTGTTTATTATAATATTCACTATCTAGAATAAAAAGTGACCGACTAGGTAACAGCTTTTCTTGGCTGTTCAGAGTTTCTTTTTGCCAGAAGGACATAAAAATTTCACTAGTTGGTTGCCAATTTAACATATCGGCTAGGCAGTGGTTTTTAATAGACCTGGCCGGAGAACCACCGCTTTTTTCCTTGGCAATTTGATTATTAGCAACTGCTAAATATTCACACAGCCAATCATTAAGGGTATTGTTAGTGTCGGTTAAGCTAAAATTGGCTGGTAAGTCTTCTGCTCCGCAAAATTGGGCAATAGCTTTGGTAACAACTGGATGAGAATAATATTCGTAAGGGTTATTGACTTCTTTACGAACTGAATTTTCTTGTGATTCAATTGGTTGTTCTTTATTAGTAGACATTGAAATTTAATCTTTTAGATAATTTTGTATTGTGGTTAAAGCTTGTTCTTGTTTTTCTTTGTTAGAGTGCATTTCCAAAATAATGTCGGCAGCTGGTTCGTGATTTTTGTTTTGCATTTTAATAAATTCATCCATAATTTTTAAACTTGGCGTGATAGGCATAAAATCAAGAAACTCACTGTTTTTAAATTTGCCATTCAGTTCTGGGTAACCATGTGTTTCATGGATATTATTTTTTTTGTCGATGTAAGCTCCGGCAAAATGAAATCTACGAATAGGGGCAATACTGTTAACTTCGACTATGTAGTCAATCAAAAGGTCTGGGAAATCCTGTTCAACATAATTCGCTCCCGGCAATAAAGCTGCATAATTATGCCATAAATGAGCTAAATCAACACAAGAGGTTAAATTGGGGTGAATCATTTTTAAATATTTTAGTAAATCAACAGCTTCTTTAGTGTCAGTCGGCCATTTGGGGTATTCTAGATTTTCTAACATTAGAGAAACTGGATAATGATTTTCTTCAATATATTGTGATAATTCGGTAAAAGAAGCAATAGCTCGATCTAATTGGGGAATTCTCAATTGGAAATCATCTTGGGGGGTTAGGTGTAAAATCATGGCTTGAGCACCCACAGCAGCTGATAAATCCAAAGCCCTTTTGTTTTCTGCTAATGAACGAGCTCTTAGTTGATCGTCTGTGGTGGCGATATCTCTTTTTTTGGTCGGGCCATGAACAATGATTGGTGATGAAAAGTCCTTTAACATTGCTGGTAAACTCATCCACCAGTTTGTTAAATAATCATGTTCATACTGAATTTCCAAGCAGTCTAAATTTCGCCAACTGTTTAACAGTTGATGCCAAGCCATGTTGTGAGCTGTTTGATTGCTTATTTCTTGAGGTTCTATATAGGCGGCCAGTCCCAAATTCGTTTTTTTTGTTTCAATTTTTTCTTTGCTTTCAACTTTTGGTAGCCTATTTTCAGGTTTCATACTGGAAAATTATACTATGAGTTCAGTGTAAATAAAAATTAAAATTAACCCACTTTTATAGTATAGTAAGGTGTATATGAAAAAAATTATTTTTATCTTCGTCTTTGGACTTTTTAATATTTTTGCTACTAGCAATTTGCTAAATATTGTTCAGGCCCAAAGTTCATATTCATTGAATGAGGTTAAGTTGCATCAGACTCCAGAGGACTGTTGGATGGCAATTGAGGGGCAAGTTTATGATTTAAGCAATTATTTACCAGACCACGATCGCTATTTGGATATTAGAGAGTGGTGCGGTCAAGAGGCAACTGCAGATTACAACAGTAAAGCCGGAAGAAATCGAGCTCATAGTCCTAGAGCAGATGAATTATTAGCAGAATATTTAATTGGCGAATTAGTTAGCAGTGAAGAAGCGGATTTAGTTCAGACTACTAAAGTTAAGGAAGCAATAAACAGTCCCAATCCAGACCTGGCGCCTCGCTATCAAGTTTTTTTACCGGTTTTGTTAACAATTATTTTTTATTATTTAACTAAGAAAATTTTAGGTAAAGCTCGTCATGATTTTTTATGGAACACTGTACTGTTAATTGGTTTAATACCAACAGTTGGTTTTGGTTTAATTTTAGCTCTCGCTGACCAAATTGCCTTTTTGGATAGCGTTAATTTGGCAGAATTACTTCACGAGCACGCCCAACTATCAATTATTATTGGCACGGCAATGATCTTGCACTTCGTTAAACGCGCAAAAATTTATTTATCTCAAGGAAAATCGTCTTTCAGAAAACGAAAATAGCGATTTATTTTGCTTCCAGTAAGATCATTTCGTGGCAACTAGGTAACACACATTTAGCTATAGCTCGACTGCCAACGATATTAGTAGCAATGATAACCATGTTTCCTTTATGTTGGTCCATTCCAGTTTGATGCGGATGTAATTTAGAAAATTTTTCACCAATCACAAAAGGTGTAAAGATTTTTTCATTGCCAAGTCCAATATATTCCCTTGGTCTTGCTAATTCTAAAGTTGCCGTAACACTACTTTTTAACTGGTCAAAGTTATTAATTTGAAAGTTTTCCTTCATCAGAGACTTTTTTTATTTAATTTCTGCTTCTGGAGCTGCATCAGCTAAATAATCAATAAAAGCCGTAGCACTGTCAGCTTCGACTAAAACTTCTAAAAGATATGGAAGACCAGTATTTATCTCTTTGGTCCCCATTACCGCATTCGGATTATCGAGTTGATTAAAAGCAAAAACTGTTTGATTCAAACGAGCCTCATCTTCAAGATTTTCGCAGGGAGCGCTAATGATAATTTTTTGTAAATTTTCTTTGTTCATAAGACCTTTCTTAACATACTTTTAATGTATGCAAGTATATCATACTAATAGCCAATTTATTGCCAAAAAATGCTTTGGGTGGTCGATAGCTTTATTTTTCAGGACTATTGCCAATTTAGATTCTTATCTCTTTTTCCAACCATGGTATATTCTCATTTTTTCTTTTCCACCACAGATCTTCCCATATATAATGAACCGCCAGCTGTTTATAATCTCCAAATCTTTCGAAGTATTTAAGTATTTTTTTAACAGACACTGGTTGTTCTGGATCGACGTCAAAGAAAATTTTAGAATATATTTTTTGTTCCCAAGGAGATACATGATTAAAAAAATCCCAATGATGAAAAACATCAAATAATAAATACCAAACAGTAGCTGGACCAACCCCATATAATTTTAATAGTTCGTTCATTTGTGTTTCTCTATTCATTTTTCTTAATGCCATCTCATCCATAAGCCCTTGTGCAAAATAATCATCTATTCTCTTTATCGACTTTGCCCGATAACCCAGTTTCAATGCTCTTAATTCATCCTCGGAAACTGTTTGTAAACTTCCAGGTTTAAAGAAGCACCTAAGTTCTTTGCCATCAAATTTTAATAATGTTCCGTAGTTTTCAAGAAGTGCCCTAAACATTTGGACAGATCTTTTAACCGTAGCATTTTGTAAAACAATGCCAATTAACAGATATTCATAAAGGGAACTGGGATGTCCTGGTCTCATTCCTCGCCATTTTTTGATGATTGGTCCCAATGTTTTATCTTTCGCGAATGCATGATAAAAATTACTTAAATCTAAATTTAAGTTGTATCTATATTTAATTTCTTCAATTAATGAATTAATAAAATCTTTACTAAGTTTTTTATTTGAATAAATTTCAATATTTAACTTCGGTTTTTCTCTGGTTCCTTTATTGAAAATTTTTAGTCCAATACTGTTATTTTCCCACAGCCAAGTTTGCCATTTTATTCCCGGTTCCCAATGATTATCACCTGATGTGAAGTGATCTGGTTTGTGGAAAGTCGAATCAAAATCAAAAGGAGAAGATGGGATAATTTCAATTAACTCTTGTTCTTTTAGGATTATTTTTGTTTTTCTTCCCATTCTCTAACAATATCTAAACATTCCTGTTCATAATCTGGAATAAAAATAAGTTCAATTTTTGTGTTGTTTGTATTATTTATATCTTCGTTTTTTGTCATCCCCTCGTAATAAAACTTCTTCACCATTTCTGGAGTTTTCCTGCAGGCGTAAACTACTCTTGAAATTCCTCCCCAGACTGCAACCGAGAAGCACATATTACAGCACTCTAACGATTCATAAAGAGTTGCTCCTTCTAAATTTGAAGAACCAACTAATTGGCAAGCTTTTCTAATCGCTGAAGTTTCCGCATGTTCTGTAGGATCATGAAGTTGATAACCGAGACTTATCCCCTCTGCAATTACTTTTCCATCTTTAACCACTACTGCTCCAGCAGGAAAACCACCTTGTTCCATAGATTGTCTGGCTTGCTTAATGGCTAATTGTAAAAACTTTTTATCTTCCATTAGAGTTATTTTAGCACAAAAATTATCCTTATTGCCTACGTCTGAAGGAGTGCAGATGCTTACCACCGCGAAGAGATTTTGCCGATAGCTTTATTTTTCAGGACTTATATTGACTGTTTCTTTTAGTTTTTGGATTAAAGCCGTTTTATCTGCTTCTTTATTCCACCAAATAGTGGTCATTTTTAGTTTTTGAGCCGATTTGATATTTTCTAATGAATCATCCATGAATAGGCACTCTTCTGGTTTAACTTTTAATTTGGCGCAGGCTAATAAAAATATTTTCGGGTCTGGTTTTTTAATTCTCTCTTCAGCAGAGTTCAAAAATAGATCAAAGATACTGAAATCAAATTTTTTATGCCAGTATGATTTAGTGATTGCATTCCCGTTATTGATAACTACAAGTTTGTATTTTTTTTTCAGTTCGGGAAGCAACTTCCACAACTCATCAAACTTTTCGTATTTCTCAGGAATCAAACGAACAGCCGTTTGAATTTCATCGTCGCTCAACTTCAGTTTTTCCTTAACATCTTTAATTAGTTTCTTGTCATCTAAATGATTAAATAGACTTTCTATATTTTGAGCATTAATTTCGTTTGGAGTTACTGGAATATAATCCTCTTTCTTAAAAACCAGTACGCCCACTAGGTCAAAAAGAATTGCTTTAATATTTTTGTCATTAGGAATTTTGTTCAGCAAATCTACTCTATCATTTGTCAGCATAGCTTAATTTGTGCCTAAAAAAGGGATGCCCGACATGGATTCGAACCATGATTAAAGGCTTCAAAGGCCTCTGTCCTGCCATTAGACGATCGGGCATTGTTACAGCCTGTTATTATAATTGTTTAATTGGCTTTTTTCAAAACAAAATATTGATTAAGTCGCTGAGATTTACCATCAGCAAAAAATTGATCGACTATTTTTAAATCAGCTTTTTTAAATAAAATTTTGCTATTTTTTTCATCTAGATAATGACAATAACGAATGCTTGTATCTCCGTTCGATTTCTGTGTTGTTTGACGCCAGTCCAGTAAATAATCATTTTTTTCGAGCTTATTTAATATTTTTTGGAGTTTAATGATTGGCGAAGTATTAATTTTGCTAGCTAGTTGATTTTTTTGACGACTAATAATATTTTTTTGGAATCGCTTATCTACGGCAAATTGCCAGTTGCTGACAACTAGTAAAGCATCTTTTTTTAGCAGTTTGGCTAATGATTGAAAAAATTGTAAGCGCAATTGAGCACTGGGCAAGTGATGTGTCAGGCCAAAGACAACAATCAGATCAAATTTTTCAGCAACCGGCCAAGTAATTTGTTGATTTGCTAAATAATGATCAATCAAATCAAATTCGATCAGTTCAGCACTAATCGCTTCTTTTTGTAAGGTATCTTGCGCAATTTTTAAAAGTTTGGCTGAATTATCTATGCCTATGTAATTAAAATTAAAATTATTCTTTTTAAGAAATTTGGCAAAACGGGCGTTACCACAACCAACATCTAACACTTGAATTTTTTTGGCATTTTGTTGATTTTTTTTAAAAAAAAGAGGAATTTTTTGCCAGCCTGGCCAGTAGTATTGTCGACTCTCACTAAAATCATCTGCCACCCTATAATAAAAGTCTCGGTTGAGTTGGTTGAGCATTTTAATAGTTTCTTGTTGCATGCTAGTCTATTTTAGCAAATAAAAATTAATTGCAGGGTATAATAAAGCTTAATGTCTCAAATCAAAAATCAAGAGTTGATATTTGAATTAGTGAAAAAACTAGAAACTAATTTAAATTTATCTTGGCCGAAACTATTAAGCATCATTAAAAAATATCCCAAAAAAGACGGAGGCTTTTTTAGCAAAACAGAAATTATTAATGCTTATCGGCAGCTTTATCCCCACAAACCTTATGGCAAACTAGTCCAGAAACTGCGACTCAAGCCAACGCGTAGTGCTTCTGGCGTGGCTCCAGTAACAGTTTTAACCAAACCCTATCCCTGTCCTGGAAATTGTTTATTTTGTCCCAATGATTTGCGGATGCCAAAAAGTTATTTGGCTGAAGAACCAGGGGCCCAACGAGCAGAAAAAAATTTCTTCGATCCTTATTTACAAGTGATGAGTCGTTTAACTGCTTTAGCCGATATGGGTCATCAAACCGACAAAGTAGAATTAATTGTTTTAGGTGGAACTTGGACTAATTATCCTGAAAATTATCGTTTGTGGTTTATTGAACAATGCTTTAAAGCACTAAATGATTTTGGCAACAAAGATAGAACAAACACTATTCGTCGGCGCTATGAGTTGGCGATCAAAAAATTAGATCAACCATTTATGAGTAGTGAGGCTCAAGAAAATTTAACTCTGTTAAAAAAACTCGATTTAGATGAAGAGCAGGTTCGAGCACAATACAATCAATTGATCACTAAACACTATTTATTACCAGAAAAAAAAGCTGGGATTAGTGATTGGCAAAATTCTAATTGGCAAAAATTAGCTATTGCCCAAAAAATAAATGAAACTGCTAGCAGTCGGTGTGTCGGCTTGGTGTTAGAAACTAGGCCAGATGAAATTACGCAACACAGCGCTATAGATTTACGCAGACTTGGTGCTACTAAAATCCAATTAGGGGTACAAGCTCTAGACGATCAGATTTTAAAACTGAATCGCCGTGGGCACGGAGTGGCTGAAACAAAACAGGCCTTTGCTATTTTGCGCCAACTCGGATTTAAGCTTCATGTCCATTGGATGGCTAATTTATATGGCAGAACGGTCAAAGAGGATCAGCAAGATTTTCTGAAGTTATTTACCAGTAAAGATTTGCGTCCTGACGAACTAAAAATTTATCCCTGTTCTCTACTCGAGACTGCCCCTTTAATGCAATATTTTAAAGAGGGTAAGTGGCGACCTTATGATTATGCAGAGTTGTTGGCGATTACCACTTTTACTCTTAAACATACTCCGGCCTATTGTCGGATCACCAGGATGCTACGAGACATTCCAGCTCAAGATATTGTTGTTGGTAATGTCAAAAGTAATTTCCGGCAGATCGCTGAAGCGCAAGTCAAAAAAGAGGGGGTCAAAATTAAGGAGATTCGTGCCAGAGAAATTCGTCGGCAAGTCTTTGATAAGCAAAAAATTAAATTCAGCACAATTACCTATCAAACTTCGGTTAGTCAGGAATATTTTTTACAATTTACGGTAAAGGTTGAAACTGGTGAAGAAAAAATTTTGGGATTTTTGCGACTCAGTTTACCCAAAGAAAAAAATCATTGGTACAGTGAATTAACAGATAGTGCGGTGATTAGAGAAATCCATGTTTATGGGCAAGCTCTGGCTCTTGGTAGCGAAGCGCAAGGTCGAGCGCAACACTTGGGTCTTGGTAGTCAATTGATTGATGAAGCCAAAAAAATTGCCAAAGAAGCCAATTTTGCTAAATTAGCCGTTATTTCGGCGATTGGAACTAAAGAATATTATCGATCTCGGGGTTTTAAAGATGGCGAGCTATATCAATTTTTTGCTTTAAAGCAATAACAATTAATCTTTTTTGTCCATCTCCAAACGCTGACGCGTATAAGTAATTTTTCGCTCTACCACCTGTCCAATATCAATATTGAGTTCTATACCAAGCAAAATTAATGAACCCATCACATCGGCAAACTCGTCTTCCAAATTTTCACGAGAAAAGTTAGCAATTTTGGAATTACGTTGCAAATTCATGCTAGTTAAAATCTCATCAGACAATTCTCCCAACTCTTCCACAATTTTCATTGTTCTGGCGAAGATGCGTTGCTTTTCGTCTTTGAGTGGCCAACGGGTATTTAAAAATTGGCTAATTTTTTTGTATTCATCAATGATTTTATCTAATTGCATAACTGGTTATTATATCATTGATCAGGAGTAATTGGTGAAAACTTGAGTTGATTGAGGACAGCGTTAAGGCCAGTGCCAATACCGGGGATTATGGATTGCTGACTGATTTTTTGTTGAGTAATGGCCAAAGCTTCGATGCTTTGCAAGTGAAAAACACTGGGTAAAAGAAAAGCCTGTTGATTAAAGATGGAGAATTTTTCTGACAATTGTTTTGTTAAGATTTGATTGGCTGTTAGTAATTGTTGAATAGTATTTAACTCTTCTTGATCGAGATAAAGCTGTAAATTTAAACAAAGATAACAATGATTACAATTTTTTTTCGTTGACTGACTATTTTTTCTGTTGGCAGTCTGCTTTGTAGTCTGTGGATCGGTAAAATAAGCTTCAATTTCTCTTTCTAAACAAGTTTTACTGCGAGCATAATTTCTCATGGTTTTGAGTTTCTGCAGTTCAATTTGATAGCGAGGATTTTCTTGTTGATTGAGATAACTTTTGTCTAACAAAGTTTTTTGAATATATAGATCTTTATCGGCGTAAAGTAAGTAACAGTAACTCAGTTGACCATCACGCCCTGCCCTGCCCGCTTCTTGATAGTAGTTTTCCAAATTCGCTGGCACTTGGTAATGAACCACCAAGTGCACATCAGCTTTATCTACTCCCATACCAAAAGCATTGGTAGCGATCATAATTTGCAATTGGTCTGACAAGAATTGATCTTGGATGTTTTGGCGCGCGGCCTTCTCCATCCCGCCGTGATAAAAGCCGATTGCTACATTAGGCTTGAGGGTCGTTAAGAGCCGACAAAGTTTTTCACAGGCCGCGCGCG
>JAGOOB010000014.1:0-11436 GCA_017992725.1 Candidatus Woesebacteria bacterium
GATAACTCCGGAATTAGTGAATTAAATATTAAATTTTTCATTTATAGATATTATACAGGAAGAAATAAGTATAAGTTTCTATTTATATACATCAAAATATATTGAGCAGGGCCTGGTGGAAAATATTAGTACCTATTTTGATTCAATCATATTTGTTACAATCAATCTTGAGTGAATATTAGTTTTAAAAAAAGAAAGAACAGTCAATGGAAAACGATCAAGAAAAAAAATCAGGTGGAGAAAAAACCATTCCAAAAACCCCAGAAACCCCAAAAACTATAGCACCAGTTGAAATAAGCTATAAAGTGGACGAGCAAGAAATAAATATCAATTCAGAAGATATTAATCAGCTATTTGCTGACATTAAAAAATATAATGATCAATTCTCACCTGGCGCCATGATAACAAGATCAATTTTTAGTATTTTTGAACCCAGGACCAAATTGGGGGGAGATAAAACTCAAGAAACGCCAGAAGAACATTTAGATGAAGAAACCAAGGATCAACAAGTAGTTGCTTTCTTTGTAATTTCTAAACACAAAAAATTACTAGAAAAACTGGGGTTATCTCTTAAACCAGTTGCAGAAGGAGCAACCATTTTTGTCGTCGGTGACGACAGAGAAGCCAAGCAAGTGCAAATGATGATTGACGTCGTAAATAAAGATCACTTTCTTGCTTTCCTAAATGAATTAACACCAGAACAAGTAGAATCAGCTGGGCTTAAACAGAATCTGGAAAAGATAATTTCAACTCTCTCTCAACAAATCGTTGGACATTACGATTTGGTTGCCCCAGAACAAGAAGCTATGGAGCTATTTGCAGGGATGGAAAAAATAATTGCAGCATATAAGCGACTAAAAATTAATGGACCTGCATTAGATGAATTAGAGAAGTATCTTCAACATGGCAAAAACGGCAGTTTGAGAGAATATGTGGCGATTAAACAAAAAGGTCTTCTGAGTCCGCCAGGTGAATCTTTTGGTCCTGCAGATTGGCAAAAAGATTCTACTCCTGCAAAATTGGAACAAAGTTGGAACGAGGCTATTTCAGTTTTAAAAAATACTAAAGAAAATCCGCAAGCTATTAGATTGTATGAAGAACTATCAGAACACTTGAAAATGTGTGTTGAAATGGCTATAAAAAGCCTGGAGAGTTTAAAATATTGGGATGCGGCAACCATTGACAAACTGAGAACGATTTTGGAAACTGCCCAACAAAAAATAAACGAATTAGCAATGTAGCTACAAGTTTTGCAGGGCGGGAAGGAATCGAACCCTCATCAAAGGTTTTGGAGACCTCGATTCTACCGTTGAACTACCGCCCCTTGTTAATAACAGTTATTATAGCAGTTAATTAGGTACTTTAGTGAAAATATTTTGCGCCAAACTGCTTACTATTTCACTACTCCAACAATTGATATTTCTTAGCTGCATCACCAGTCCGGGCATCGATAAAAATAACTTCAAAATTATCCATCTGTGGGTCTTTTTTAGTTAGAATGAATTCAAAATAACCAGCTACGGGCACAGATACAGCGGCTTCACCAGCTTCATCAACCACTGCATCTTTAAATCTTCTTGTAGGGTTATCGCTGAGGGGCACTAAGTGTTTAGGTATTAATTCAATGGCTTTAATAATGGCTCGGCGCAATTGCGTTTTAAGTTCATCGCTCATTTCTTGCTTTTCGCTAAACTGTAAAGTTTCACTGTAGTCACTAGTTTTCGCACCCAGAAAAATCTGTCCTTCACCTTTATCCAACTTAGCATGCTTGCCTTCAACTAATTCAGCAAAAATTTTGCCCCGCTCATTGATTACTAAATTGCCTCCATAATAATTGCGCCAATATTCAGATAAAATCAATTGCGAATCAGGGCTAATTTCTTCATTTTTTAATTTTTCTCTAATAAATTTTTTCACTGCTTCTTGGTCTTGGTCTAAACCGAATACTCTTTCTCCAGTCGTCAAATTGACAATCGAGCAGTAATAAAGGCCACTTGCACTGGGCAATTTGGCAAAAACGCGCTGTGGATTGTGTAAAAAGCTTTTTAAATTCACCATTACTTTTTGGTATCTTGGTAGATCGTTTTCTTCCAAAAAACGTAAGCCGGTCACTTTAGTTACTGCATCTTCAGCTAAATTTTCGGTAGCAATTTTGATTAGATCAGCTTCGACTCCATCTTTTACTTCTCCGGCTTCTACTGACCAATGAGTAATGGAACTCCCACTAGTATCGGGAGCTTTATGTTGCTGATCTTCAGCTTCCGAATCTTCTTTAAAATTGTGATTGGTTTCTATTGTCGCCATGTAGATTTAATAATTACTTTTTAATAATGACTTAAGAAATTTAATAAAAGTTAAGCCTTGTAGGTATTTTATCATAAAGGGCTATAAAAAACCCAAAACCTGCACCCAAATGCTACATTCAAACTTCTCATTGATTAACAATTAGCACTAAAAAACCACTCTAGCGCAGCCTCCAAAAAACTGCTAGGCTAATCATATGCAGGAACAAGCCTTTGCTCTTCTCTACCAAGACAAAAAATTACTAGAAAATACTAAGGTGCCAATTATCACCGTTTCCGCTTCATTCAAAGAAGATCTTAAAGGTTTTCATGGTGAACCAGAAAATGATCAAATTCAAGACATCGTTTTTTCTCGAGCACACTACTCAATGGCATTAGCGGTGGCAGTTGCTGCTTGGGGTAACAAAATTGATGCTAAAAAAGCCTGGTTGGTAGATCCTACTAACCACATTAAAAAAAGTGATTGGAAACAAGTCATATTGACTGACACCATTGGTCGAACTGTCGCCCGACAACCGTTGCTCAAGATTCTAAAAGATGTGGTTGATCGCTTTGGTCGGTCAAAATTACCAATTCTAGAAAATATTGAACCAGCAACCAAATTTTTAACCCAAAATCTAGATCGGCCAATTCTCTCTTTTCATATCGCTACTGGCAATATTCTAGCCGCAAATGGTAAGCAAGTTTTACAAATGATCACTGATCCTCACGTCAGAAGTGAGTACGTTCAAAATGCTGATCAAGCTAATATCCGCTTTATGGTTTTTGATGAAAAAACTAAAGAGGATTTTTTCTCAGTGGCGGCGGCGGAGCAGATCAAGATCCCTGCCGAACAAATCCAAGACAAAGTGATTGTTACCGGCCCCCCAGTTGATCCCCGCACGCTCGCCGCCGCTCAGTCAAAAAAACCCTGGACCAATGAGCGACCTCTTAAAATTCTCATTACTACCGGCGGACTCGGTACCAATAAGCAAGAGATTAAAAAAATCCTCGATCAACTTCTTCCGTTACTCAACCATGTCGCAACAGACTTGCCAAAAATTGAAATTATGTATTACGCTGGCACTCATGCTGATCACCAACAAATGGCAGTGACATTAGCTAAAAAACATCATATTAAATACCATTTAATCAGTCCTCACGACCCCGCTGATTTTACCCAAGCCGGCTGGTTAAACCGCGCCCACCGTCAGCCACAAAGTCAGATTAAATTTCACATTATTTATCATCCCCAGATCATCGATGCCAATGAGTTGCTGATTCGTTATGGTTTCCCTTGGGCTGATGTGTTTATTAGTAAACCGTCTGGAGATATGGCCTACGACGCCGCCCTCTCTGGATCAGCCCTATTAACGCTAAAAGAATGGGGTGAATGGGAACATAATGTGCGCGCTGTTTTTGAACAATATGGCATTAGCCAAAAAGCTGATGTGGAGCAGATTGTCGAGCAAATTCTTCGCCTCAGTCAAAAACAGTCTGTTAGGAGTCAACAAAGCGAAGTTCTTACTAGCAGTGTTCGTCCCATTCCCCAACTCGATAGTCCTGTTACCGATCATGACAGTTGGATTACTCAAGCAATGATCAACACCCAAAAACTACCCAAAATCTTTTATCAAGGGGCAAATAATATTCTCCAAGCTATCAAATAGTTATGACTTTAACTCGCTATTACTGTTGTTTTGACGAGCAACAACAGAGCTACCAATTAATTACTTGTCGCCAATTTCCTAAAAAGAAATGGAAAGGGGTTATACCTCTGGATTTGCCTCTAGACAGGGTGGCCGACTGCAATCAATTTCTCGAGCAAGCTCTACAACAAGAATTAATAAAATTGAGAAAAGAAGTCTTCTTTCAAAAGTTTTGGCAACTAGCTGATTTTCAAACGCAAAGATCACTCTTGCTTTCAATTTACTTGCGTCAGAAATACCCTAGGGGGGTATTTAATGTGGAGATTGGCAATTGGCTCAATACTGGTCCATTTGCTCAAATTTATCAACAAAACAAAAAATTATTGAAAAATCTTAAACCTCGACAAATTTTATCAAGATTGATTGTTACTAGTGGCAATCACAAAAAATCTTTGCGCCTTGGCCACATTCACTTAGCTTATGATCGCATCAAAGGTCAAGACATTTTCTCTATTCACTATGACAAACACAATCCTAATCACCTCAAAGACCTAGGTCTGCTGAAGCATTTTTTCTTTGAAGACGGTAAAAATAAAAACTTACTAAAAGTCTTTAATAAACAGGACTACTAAACCACAGTTGGAACAATTGATTACTTGAGTTTTTTCATCAAACGATGAGGAGTTCTCTTTTGACATTTTTTGCAGTATTTATTGAGAGGGAAAGTGTTCTCACCGCTAGTTTGCTTTTTGAGTAATTCGTTATTTTTATTATAGCTGCTAACGTAACCAAAAGCCTTACACACCGTACATTGAAGACCAATTGGCTGTCGGGGACCTTTTTTTGTTTTTGCCATGTTTTCCTTTTTATCTTAAAATTTTTGCGATAACAAGGGAGTATTTTAACACAAAAGATTAAGAAGTGAAAATTACTTAAGTAAGTAAAAAATTCTTAGATGCAGATATTGGCAAAGATAGTTGGCAAGCCACCAAAAAGCGACCGTCGTTTGCCTGAGCCAATGGTTTTTCCCCTTTAGCTAATTGTTCTTGACTGCGTCGATGAGAAAAAAATTGGTCTGGCAACTGGTAAGTATCCAGCTGGCTATCAAACAATTGTTCTTGAGGTAAGCCTTTCCTGGTTAAAAAGTCTTTAATAAACCCTGGTAAATCAATTTGCCAAACTTCCTTCTCTTCATTTGGGTGCAAATCTTTGGCTCTGTTTGGCTGTTGGCCTTTGTCAAGGTTTTGCTGTTGGCCTTTGGCTTTTTGACTAAAACTAATCTTTTTAATGAATTGTTGCCATTCTGGACGCTGACTTTGACGCGGTTCACTCGCTACACAATAAGATTGAGCTCTAATTCCTGGCCCCAAAAAAGCCCAAATATTTTTGGTTTTTACTCCCCATAAACTGGTCATTTGTTGCCAAACCCGATCAAGAATTCCTAAATCTAGTGGCTCCCAACCAGCATGTATCATCGCAATATTTTTGCTTTTTTGATCAAAAAATATCAACGGAAAACAGTCCCCAACTACCATACTGATTAGGGTTTGATTAGTCTCTCTTTCCCCCTTTTTGTAATTAGTTAAAATAGCGTCACCAACAAAAATTTGCGTTGTTTGCTTACTGAAAAGTTCGCTGTTGGTCAAAACAATGGATTGCTGCTTATTTTCCAGTTGCAGATGTAGTAAATGAAAATTCTCTTCTTCAATTGCGGGCTGAGCCTGCAAAAATTCTCTGATATGCTGAGTTTGCCGGAAATCCCCATCACTACGCTCACTGATATATAAGACGAGATCTTTGAGTAAAAAAGTTAGCATAAAAACTGAGCCACCCCAGGGACTTGAACCCTGAACCTCCTGTTTACAAAACAGGTGCTCTAACCAATTGAGCTAGGGGGGCGACGGTGCCAGGAGCAGGATTCGAACCTACGTAGGCTAAGCCAGCAGTTTTACAGACTGCCCTCGTTGACCACTTGAGTATCCTGGCGCAAATTGCTGTTAAGTTACACGTTTTTGCTCACTTTGTTTAATTTAGCCGAAATCATGAGCCTTTGTCGGGGATCGGACCCGAGACCTCAGTCTTACCAAGACTGCGCTCTACCAACTGAGCTACAAAGGCTAAGACTTAGCCAAACAATGCCTCACTATTATATTGAAAAAACTCAAAAAAAACAGTCCATCTCTGTTACAAATAATAGCGTCAGCAATAAAATTGACCAAAAAGAGTAACGCAAAACCAAAAAAACCACAAAATCCACCCCCTTTCGCAGGAAACCAGCGTCTTTCCCCTGGTGAACCAGGTGGGCAAGGCGAAAATTTCTCCACGGAGAAATTTTACAACCTCTCAGCCCATAGAAAAGCTGTTGAGGAAAAAAATGCTATAGCTTCCTGCAAAAGAAGGTGGAGTTTTAAGGTACATTTCCATTCTAGAAAGACTAACCACAAAAGAACAGCTGTTGTAAATAGCAAAAATTTGCTAGAATGGAATATTAGCTTGTTAGAAGCTATTCTTTACTAAATTCTTTCAACCAACTGGCTACTTTTGGACCATATTTTTCATGATTAATCACGAACTTTAAGTGGGCTTTAAAATAATTTTCTGGATCACCAGTGGTCATCCATTCTCCCCGAGATTTTTGGACTAAGACTTTGCCCCCGCTTTGGTTAAGTTTACCAATGGCATCGGCTGTCCATAATTCCTCATCTTTGCCAACGTTTTGTGGCGACAAAAATTTAAAAATTTTGGGAGTTAATAAATATCGACCATAAGATGCTAGATGGGTTGGTGCTTGAGCTGGATCTGGTTTTTCAATAATGTCTGCTAAAATGTTTTCTTGATCTTCCCGATATTGTCCATTTTTTAGAGAGACAGCAGCATATTTAGTAATTTCTTCTTCTGGAACTTCTTTCACCATAATGATCGCATCAGCGTCTGGAGAACGATGATAGGCTTCAATCAGAGTTTTGGCATCACCTGGCTTACCAAAAATCACATCATCACTGTAAAAGGCCAAAAATGCCTCTTCGGTATCTACGTAGTTCTTAGCACTGGCAAAAGGTGAACCATTACCATAAGGCAAACTTGAGTCTTGAGTAATTACCACAATTTTGGGAAAATTCAGTACTTCCTGCACCGGGACATAACGACTTTCCTTGCCTTGAGCAGCTAATTGTTTGCGAATACGATTGACACTGTTATTGAAGTAATCCTCATAAATTGGCTTACCCTCAGGAGTAGCCACCACAATAATTTCGTCAATCTCTGCTTCCACACACTCTTCAATCACAAATTGCATAATCGGGCGGTTACCCAGGGGCAACATCGCTTTAGGTAAAGTCTTAGTGATGGGTAAATAACGACTGGCAAAACCAGCGTCGGCAATAATCGCTTTTCTCACTTTTTTTTTGGTCATAACGCCAACGAGTATAACATATTTACTAGTAAAAATCCCCATAGCGCTTGACCTTTCCCCATCAAGTTTAGTATGCTTAGTTAATGACTAAAAAAACTAGGTCATATCCTGAGTTCATTCAACGCATGGATTGGCCAGCCATTATCTTCCTCTTATTTCTAGTTGCCTTTTTGGGCGGGCTCACTTGTCAGCATTATTTCCGCCGACAGCAACAGCTGCGTTGGCAAGCTATCCAAGATTTACAAACGGCGGAAATGGCAAAACTTAATCAGTTAAATATTACTGAGGATTTATTAAAAAAGGCCGATCTCAATCAAGATGGTCAAATTAATCAAACCGATACTGAGATCATGCAAAGTTCTTTTTTGAGCATTGATAGCGACAGTCTAAAGGCCGATCTCAATCAAGATGGTCGCGTGGATACCAAAGATTATGCTATTTTAGCCCACATTATTAGCTCAGCAAAAACCGAAGACACTCAAGAATAATTGACTAGTATTAGCAACGAAAAATAGAAGAAACGAACAATAATGGAAGAAAATTACTTACAAAAATCTAGAAAAAAACCGTTTTGGTCCTACTTTTTTTTTGTATTAGGCGTGTTAGTAATCATTTTTATCTTGAGCGCCACCCTCTTTGGTTTAATTTTCTTACAATCCGTTGATGAAAATTTGGATATTCGTAAACAAGCTCTGGAAGTGAGCAAACGCGTTGATTTTGATACCTACCCCTTTGCCCAAAGCTTCTTTAAAGTACAAGAACCTAGTCGGATTGAGTTGCAAATTAATACTTACAACCACTACGTTGACGCTCTTGAGCTTGGCTTACAAATTAAAGCTGATCAAGGTTTATTGACAGCCTCAGATTTACAAATCACCGCATCCAATGATCAAGTTTTAAAGTTAGTGCAAACTGATGTTCAGGAAATAACTTGTGATCCACAACAAGACTGTTTCCTGATTACCTTGTTACTTATTACTCACCAGATTAATGAACCGTTCACTAGCCACAATGTGTCCACTTCGATTGCCAATCTAGAGTTTATTCCCCAAAAAGAAGGTGCCATTACTTTGGAACTAACTCCCGCAAGCCAAGTTAACGAACATGGCACTGGTCAAAATATTTTGCAAAACCCCAGCGCAACTCAATTTGACTATTATGTCAGTAATAATGGTATCGATTTTGCTCAATGTCACTATGTTTATGGTGACTGGACTGAGTGTGAAAATTTCTGGCAAACACGTCAATATGAAGTAGCGCCACTCAACTGCCACTGGCATCAAACCGAGACACTAGAAACACTCAGCCGTCAATGTCCTGACAATCCAGAAAGCAATTCCAGTCTGGCTGAGACAAAAGATTTGGCTCTTCATTATTTTGCCAGCTGTTTAAGCAATCATAGTCAAGGAGAAAATTTTTATTTAGTGTGGAATACAGAGCTATATCCTGGTTTTGATTGGTTGGATGTCAGTCTCGATCATCGCTTCAATAGTTTTTACCAAAAATCGACTAAAACGGCTGGGGCAATTGGTAATTATGCCATCATTGATTTAAAAGGATTGACTGGCTTTTCTCAAGATGTGCGGGGACAAATCCTTAATTTTCAGGCTGACCAAAATTATTATTTTCGACTCTACAATGATCAGACTGAAAAATTTGTTTATGGCCCCAAACTTTACCTAAATTATTGTAATCAAGAACAAAGTACTCGACTCGATTGTCAAGAGGCTTGTATCCAAACCAATCAAGGTTCAAATTGCCAAAATGGTTTGAGTTGCATTGATGGGCGCTGTGTTTTAGAAAGTAATCCTGAAAATCCCTGGTGTTTTGACGAAAAGCTCATGAGCAAGCAAAACCGTTTGGGGAGCGTGGCTGGAGTCAGCACTCAAGTTGCCGACACAAACGTAATTATTCAAGGTCCTTTCTTGCCTAGTGAAGTGTATGACTTGACCACCTATGCTTGCAATCATGGCTGCAATACCAATCGTGATTGTATGGCAGATTATCGCTGTTATCAGGGTCGCTGTCGTTTGGCTAGCAATCCAGAGAGTCCGACTTGTGAAGCAGCAACTGTAGTAGATGACAGTGAACCAATAGAACAAAAAGGGGGCGTGATTGATGATCAGCCACCAATCGTTGATCAACCACTACCAAGCAATACTCCCATCCCCTTACCCACTCAAGAAACAGTAGATAATCTTGCCACTGACTCAGGTGGGCTTGGAGAAACAACCGATACTGAACCAACGTCTGCGGAAGAAACTGCATCAACTGAGCCTGAAGCTAGCTCGCCAGCTATGTTCGCTAATCTTTCGGCCACTCTCCAAGACTTTTTTAATAAATTTAATTGGCAATATTTGGCTTTAGCTGGCTTATTAATTATTATCGCCGTCGTCTTTATTTTCTTAGGTTTAAGCCATAATCCTCGTCAAGCTCAAGCCAAACCAAGCAAACCAAACAGTCAAAATACAGACAATCAAAAAGAGGTCGCAGAAGAGGTGACAATTCCAGAAAATAAAGAGCTTGATCTGTGATAAAATGCCAATCTATGTTGCAAGCAATTAAAAAATATTTACTGGAAGTCAAAACCGAACTAGGAAAAACCACCTGGCCTGACAAAAAAACGACCAAAAATTTAAGTATTTTAGTGGTGGTGGTCAGTCTTTTATTAGCTCTCTACATTGGCTTTTTTGATTTTATCCTACAAGAACTCATAGCACTTTTTGTTTAATCTGGTATAATAATCGCTCGCAAAAAAAAGCAAGACAAAAGGCATTTATGGCAAAGCGTCAAGACAGCAAAAATACAACTAAAACAGCAAAAAAAACTACTGCAAAGTCCAAAAAAGTTGACCAAACTCAGGACGCTCCAGTTGTAGCTGATCAAGAAGTTAAAAAGCAAGCCAAAGCTGAGCAACAAACAGACGCACAAGAGACAAGCAAAACCAAACAAAAAATTGAGGATAATTTAATTGTCATTAGCCAAGAAACTAACAAAAAAGCGCGGTGGTATGTAGTTCACGTTTATTCTGGTCACGAAAAAAAAGTGGCCGAAGCCTTACGCCAACGAACCGAAACTTTACACTTATTGGATAAAATCTTACGAGTTTTTATTCCTACTCAAGATAAAATTCAAATTAGACGTGGTCAGCGGCGCACTGTTAGCGAAAAGATTTTTCCCGGTTACATTTTGGTGGAAATGGAAATGACAGACAACGCCTGGTTAGCCATTCGGACCACTGAAGGAGTCACTGGTTTTGTTGGTATGAGTAGTCGCCCTACCCCACTGCCCAAGAGTGAGGTTGAAGCAATTATGAAATATGCTGAACAAAGTGATACTCAATACAAGGCTGACTTTGTCGATGGCGAGGCGGTCCGTATTACCGATGGACCATTTAATGATTTCTTGGGCACTGTCGATAATATCGATGAAGAACGTGGTAAAGTTACCGTGTTAATTAATATTTTTGGTCGGGAAACTCCGGTCGAATTAGATTTCTTACAAGTCAAGAAAGTTTAGAAGAAAGAAAGTCATGGCAAAAAAAGTCAAACAAGTCCTCAAGTTAAACTTACCAGCAGGCAATGCTACGCCTGCTCCCCCAGTTGGTCCAATTTTAGGTCAAGCTGGTATTAACATGATGGATTTTATCAAGCAATACAATGATCAAAGTGCCGACAAGCGTGGCCAAATCATTCCAGCCGAGGTAACGGTTTACGAAGATCGTTCTTTTAGCTTTGTGCTAAAACTGCCTCCAGTTTCAGATTTAATTAAGCAAAAAATTAAACTGAAAAAAGGCAGCGCTTTGGCTGGCCGAGAAAACAAAGGCAAATTAACAAAAGCCCAAGTTAGAGAAATCGCTGAAGAAAAGCTAGCTGATCTGAATACCACAGATATTGAAGCAGCTATGCGTACAGTTATCGGTGCTGCCCAAAGCATGGGTGTAGATATTGTCGATTAAAAAATTAAAAAAATAAATAAGTATTAGTGTGGCAGACTTAAGCTTTACCCCAGTCGTTTGCACCACGCTAACAGAAAGGAATTATGGGAAGCAAAAAAAATGTCGACATGACTCAAACTGAGAGTGATGTCAAAA
>JAGOOB010000014.1:11536-14712 GCA_017992725.1 Candidatus Woesebacteria bacterium
AAAAAGAGGCCAAGGCTAAAAAAGAGGCGGGGGCTGAAAAAGAGGCTACTGACGAAAAAAAGCCTGTTGTACCAAAGAAATCTAAAAAAATTCGTGGCAAAAAATATCAAGCCGTTCGCGCTCAATTAGATAAAACCAAAGCTTATGATCCAGCTCAGGCCATTGCTTTAGTTAAAAAGTTTTCCTACGCCAAATTTGATGCTTCGGTCGAAGTTCATATTGTAGTGAAAGAAGTCGGCACTAGTGTGAATCTCACCCTACCTCATAGTACGGGCAAAAGCGTTAAAGTCGTCATTGCTGACGATCAAGTGTTAGCTGAGGTTGAAAAAGGTAATATCGATTTTGACGTGCTTTTAGCTGCACCAGAATTGATGCCCAAATTGGCTAAATTAGCTAAAATTTTGGGACCAAAAGGTTTGATGCCTAACCCCAAAAATGGCACTTTAACTCCCAAACCAGAGTTAAAAAAGAAAGAGCTTGAGGCTGGAACTTTCACTCTTAAAACCGAGAATAAAGCCCCACTAATGCATTTAGTGATTGGTAAAGTCAGCATGGAAGATAAAACACTGGAAGAAAACCTACTGGCCATTATTCGGGCTTTGAAAAACAAAATTGTTAAATTAGTGATTACCCCATCAATGGGTCCGGCCATCAGAGTGAATCACCAGCTAGAAGAAAACAAATAGGTCACCATTTAGTCATAATCAAATAAACCCAGCCTATGATATGGCTGGGTTTATTTTTACTTTAGCTTAGCACCAATTAGCCTCACCGGTTAGCTTAGCGCTAGTTATCTTAACGCTGGTAGGGCTGTCGCTATCTTGATAATTTCTTCCAAGCCGATTGCCCCCTCTTTTAGTAAACCTTGAGCGCGCCCACGAGTACGCAAACTCAATTCCTTATTCTCTACTTCCTGATCGCCAATAATTAACATTAGTGGCACTCGATCTGCTTCAGCTTGACGAATTTTGGCTTGCAGCCGCTCTGAGCGATCATCAAGTTCTACTCTGACCCCAGCTGCCAAAAGTTTCTCCATTACCGAGTGCGCATAATCTAGATGCCGATCAGCAATGGGCAATAATCTAGCTTGTACTGGCGCAAACCATAAGGGAAAATCTCCACCGTGATATTCGATTAAGAAAGCAAAAAAGCGCTCGAAAGACCCAATTAAAGCCCGGTGGATAATAAAAGGCCGTTGCTTTTCACCATTTTCATCGATGTAACTAACATCAAAACGTTCTGGTAAATTAAAATCTACTTGAATCGTCGAAATACTATCTTCTTTACCAAAAACATTAATTGCTTGCACATCTAACTTCGGACCGTAAAAAGCAGCGTCACCTTTGACTTCTTCATACTCTACGCCAGCCTCATTAAGAATGTCGCGCATGGTATTCTCGGCTTTCTGCCACTCAGCCGGTGAACCGCAAACTTGAAATTTTTTATCATCAGGATCAGAAATGGATAAACGAAATTTGTAATTATCAAACCCGACTGCTCGATAAAAGATTTCTAACATCTTCATCACTTCCAAAAATTGACCCTTAAGTTGCTCGGCAGTACAAAAGATATGCGCATCATTTTGCGTAAAGCCCCGCACTCTTTGCAGACCATGCAACTCGCCAGATTTTTCCCGACGATAAACCGTACCGAATTCACCAATTTTCATGGGCAGCTCACGATAACTGTGAGGTTGTAATTTGTAGATCATCATCGCTGCTGGACAGTTCATTGGTTTTAGATAATAAACCTCATCCGCCACCGAATCATCATCCTCTTCTCGGTACGTTAAAGGTGGGTACATACTTTCATCATAAAATCCTAAATGTCCTGATCTTTCAAATAATTCTTTACGCTGAATATGAGGAGTCAGCACGTGCGTGTAACCGAAACTGCGCTCAAAACGAATCATATAATCTTCGATTGCGCGGCGCATGGCGTAACCGTTAGGCAACCACACAGGCAGTCCTTGTCCAATCTCGTTGATGATAGCAAACAAACCCATTTCCTTGCCAATTTTGCGATGATTGCGCTCCAACGCCAGTTGCCGATTGCTCAAAAATTTAGCCAATTCGGCTTGACTGGCAAAAGCAGTTCCATAGATACGCGTGAGCATTTTGTTGGCTTCACTTCCCCGCCAATAGGCACCAGCAATGCTTAACAATTTGAAGGCTTTAATTTCGCCAATTTGGTCAACGTGGGGACCCTTGCATAAATCAACAAAACTTTGCAAATCGATTTGACTTTGGGCATCTGCTAATCTATTTGACTTTAAACCCTCCAGTAGTTGGACATCAGCCTGAATCTGCTCGGGCTTGCCAGTAAGATAAATGCTCACTATACCAGGCTCAACCTGTTGTCGCTCGACATCCAAACGCAACGAAGCTGAATCAATCTTGTTTTTTTGAGCATCCAGTTCAGCTAAACCATCAAGTAATTCTTGTTTGTAGGGATTGTCACGAAAAATCGCCCGAGCTAAATCGATTGGCACTTCCAGCCGCTGCATGAGCAAATTTTGCGCAATGAGCTTGCCCATTTCTTTTTCAATTTTAGCTAAGTCGGCTTCAACCAGGCGAAACCCTGCTGCTGCTGCTTCTTGGGATAAATCAAAATCAAAATAAAAACCATCATCAATGGCTGGCCCCATAGCCTTCACAATCGCTGGTTTAGTCAATTTGTATTCTCCACTGGCAGTTTTAATTTTGCCTTGATTTTTTTTATTGGGCGCATAAAGTCGCTCCATAGCCAGCGTCAATACGTGTTCAGCACTATGACGTAGGGCAAATAATTTTTCTTCTTGATTCATAAATCCTTCCGTGTCTCTTTCTTATTTTAATGAATTTTTTAGATAATTGCCAATAAAAAAACCCGCCTTGTTTGCGGGACTGCGTTTGTGGTCAATTATCTTAAACTCCAGCACACAACAACCCGCTAGGGGCTAGTAGTCGTGTTGGTAGTGAAGATAATGTTTAACATTGCTGATCATTATAACACGAAAATTCGCTCTCTTAAAAAATCAACCGGCACCACCACCGCCACCACCACCTCCGCCACCACCACCGCCAGAGAAACCACCACTTGAACCGCCACCACTAGCACCATAACTACGAGATGCGCCGCTGCTAATCGTGTTAAAAGCACTGCCCAATGAATTTAGGGAATGAGTAATACTACCC
>JAGOOB010000060.1 GCA_017992725.1 Candidatus Woesebacteria bacterium
TTTTCTAGCTTCTCAAATACCCGATTGAGGAAAAATAATACCGCAGTCACTGAGCCAGCCAGTAAATTATTATAGTGATAACTCAAACTTTTGCTATTACTCCAATTTATGATTTATTATATATTGTTGCTTTAACTTGATTGAAGAGTCAGTTTTTTTTATTAATCTCTCAGTAGCCCAGCATCAGCGTTGTTATTAGGTGGAGTAATTTTGTGATTAATTGCCTTTTTTTCTTGGGATTTTCTTCGTTAGCAATAGCTGACACTTCATCTCCAGTTAATTGGACATAATTTTCTACCCCAGCTGCTTCAACTACTCTTTGTTGGGCTTTTTTGTGTGGGTTGTTGCCTGATCCATTGGTTACTTCAACATGCACCCCTTGGCCACTTTCTTTATCAACTACATAAAAGTCTGGTAAAGTTTTTGTTTTTCTTTTTTTGCCCTGTTTATCTTTTACTGCCTCAAGAGAAACAATGACGCGTGGATCTTCCGCTGTGAAACCAGATCCTGTAATTGCTTGTTTAAATAAGGCTTCGGAGTCTTTTTTTTTGGACGTAACCTGTGAATTATATCTCTATTGCTTGGTTTGTAAACCTAACTGCTATCAATAATGGGGTTAGGTTATGAGTGCTAGTAGTCTTGATTATTTGCTCTAATTATGATAACTTGTGCCACACATGAGACTAGAATCGCCGCGCTTTAACGGTGAAAACCATTCTCTGCCTATCAACATTACCGATCATCTGCGCCGTGAACAATTACGTCATCCTGAAGCAACAGGGGCTTTGACCTCAATTTTGGCTGATTTGTCTCGAGTAGCGAAGGAAATTTCCTATTTAGTTAATACGGCTGGCATCAGTGGAGCTTATGGCTCAACCGGCAAAATTAATGTTCAAGGTGAAACGGTGATTAAACTTGATGATCAGGCCAACGAGCAATTCAAAAATATTTTAAGCAAAAATTTTTTTGTTGCTGGATTTGCCTCTGAAGAAGAAGAAAGCTTTGTTCCTTTTGAACCTGATCCTCGAAGAAAATATATTCTGTGGTTTGACCCTTTAGATGGTTCATCCAATTTTGATACTAATGTGTCGATTGGTTCAATTTTTTCGATTTATCACCGACTTACTGATTTGGACACGCCAGTTAATCAATCAGACTTTTTACAAACCGGTCGGGCCCAAGTTTGTTCAGGTTATTTTCTCTATGGTTCTAGCACGATGTTGGTGTATACCACTGGGCATGGTGTCTATGGTTTTACTTTAGATCCGAGTGTGGGTGAATTTGTTTTACCTCAAAACTATGCTGAAATTACTATGCCAGAATCAGCCAGTATTTATAGCATCAACGAGGCTTATCGACCCCAGTGGCCAGCTCAAGTAGTAGCCTTTATTGATTATTTGAAAACTAGGAGCGAGCAACCCTGTGGAGCACGCTATGTGGGTTCGCTAGTAGCTGATTTTCATCGCAATTTATTAAAAGGCGGGATTTTTCTATATCCCCAAGACGAAAAACATCCTCACGGTAAATTGAGATTGAATTGCGAACTCAATCCTTTAGCTTTTTTAGCTGAACAGGCTGGTGGTATGGCTACAGATGGTAAAACTAATATTTTGGATATTCAACCAACCAGTTTACACCAGCGATCTCCTGTTTTGATTGGTAGTAAAAATGAGGTTTTGGATTATTTACAGCGTTTTTCAAGTTAATTTGATTGTCAGACATCGTAAAAATAAAATGAGCTTATTGAAAAGACTGATCAGTATATAATGATATTATGTCAAAAAATCCTCTCATCAATGCTTCAGCTGCTTCATTCTATATTCTTATTGTTGTTACTATTATGAATTTGATGACGCAGCGGCTAAGTGACAAACCAGATACTTTTTTTGCTCCAGTCACGGTTTTGTTTCTGCTTACTTTATCTGTTGCAGTGATGGGTTTTTTGTTTTTTTATCAACCGTTGTTACTTGTGATAGAGGGAAAGAAAAAGGAAGCAATCACTCTATTTGTCAAAACTGTAGGAATTTTTGCTATCTTTACCACTATCGTTTTAATTTTACTTTTTTTAGGTCTGATTTAATTAAGTATTTCAACAAAATTTTTAATATAATGACTATGTCTTTATTAATTTTTTTTAAATTGAAATAAATATGAAAAAAATGAAACACTCGTTTAAATCAGGTTTGGGCTTTGGTTTAACTTCTGGAGTCATTACTACTCTGGGGTTAATGGTTGGTCTCTTTTCAGGAACTAACTCAAAATTAGCTGTCATCGGCGGTATTTTGACAATTGCTATTTCTGATTCCATGTCTGATGCTTTGGGCATTCATGTTTCTCAGGAATCTCAGAATAAAAATTCAGTTAGAGCTATCTGGGAGGCCACATTGGCTACTTTTCTGTCGAAACTAATTCTTACGTTGAGTTTTATTATTCCCGTTTTGACTCTTGAACTTTTTCAGGCAATCATTGTCAGTGTTATTTGGGGGCTTTCTATTTTATCTTTTTTTAGTTTTATCGTTGCCAAACAACAACAAGAGGATCCTTGGAAAGCGGTAGCAGAACACTTAACCATTGCTTCTGTGGTAGTTTTAGTTACTTATTTTGTTGGCAATTGGATTTCATTAACTTTTTAAGTCTGGGTATTATTTTGCACTTAATATGCATTTTTGTTTTTATCTCATCTTTAATTGTTTGAGGTGGTATCATAGAATACGATATGTTTGGAATAAAGCGTTTTATTAAAAAAAATATTTCTCCGCCAAATTTTTTATTTCCAGAAATTGATAAAGACAAATTTCCCAAAAATCCAGTTTCTTCTTTAAGTTTTAAAGCCAGAATTTTTTCTTTAGAAAAAGAATTAAAAAAACAAAAAAAATATGCTAATTTTGCCAATCTCATTACTTATCCGAATGAAGTTGTGGTGAATGTTTGGAAAAGATTACTTAGTTACAATCCTAATAATTTAGGTAATTGGTCGATCTCAGGTCAATCGGGTCAAGATTTTTTTGGCACAAGAATTTTTGAAAGGGAAGTTATTTCAAAAATGATAGGTCTTTATCATGGCAATAAACAAAATTTAGAAGGATATATAACC
>JAGOOB010000061.1 GCA_017992725.1 Candidatus Woesebacteria bacterium
GGCCAAGTTTGTTGAGCGTCTCAAAAAACAACTGTTACTGGAAAAAGATCCTGAAGGCGTGGGTTTAGCTGCACCTCAAGTCAATAAATCCTGGCAAATTTTTGTTTTACGCCACACCGAGCACGACCTTACCGAGAATGATCAGACTGCGTCAAATCAAACAGAGCAAAATCAAAAAAGCCAAGATCAAACAGAGCAAGATCAACCCCAAAAAAGCAAACCAGATGATAAACTGGATCAACTAACCGCTTTCATTAACCCCAAAATCATCGCCCATAGCCAGAAAAAAACTTTACTCAAAGAAACTGAACATTTTGAGGGCTGTCTGTCTGTACCAAAAATCTACGGGCCAGTCCCTCGCTGGGCATGGGTCGAAGTGACGTATCAGACTTTTAGCCAAACTGGTGAACTAGAAACTAAACAAGAGAAATATCAAGGTTTTTTGGCCAGAATCATTCAGCATGAATACGACCATCTGCAAGGGGTTTTATTTACCGATCACCTGCTAGAAAATGGTCTACCGGCCTATATCCTGAAAAAAAATGAATGGGTAGAACTTGAAGATCGAGAAATTTTAGCCAGTTTTTAATTTAAAGATTAACATGTCAACTAATGCTTCTAAACAATATCGTTTGGCCGTTGCTGGCTCTACTCAGTACAGCCAACAAATTGCCGAGCAGCTGACCAAAGACCCAGCTTTTAATTTGCTCTGGGTACTGACTCCCCCGCCAAAAAAAATCGGTCGCAAACAAACTTTAACCATTAATCCCTTAGCCCAGTGGGCACAGGAGAAAAAAATCAACACAGTATTAGTTCCAGATAATTTAAAAAATCCGCAACTGAAGAAACAAATCCGCTCTCAAGAGGTTGATATTTTACTAGTGGTGGATTTTGGCTACTTTATCCCTGATTGGCTACTAGCTTTCCCCAAAATTACTACTCTAAACATTCATCCCTCACTGCTACCCCGCTGGCGCGGTAGTTCACCAGGACAAATGGCTCTGTTGTTTCAAGATTTTCAACGTCCCTGGCAGGACAACATCATTGGTGGTAAAAAATCTGCCGTGACCTTGATGACAATTAGCAAAGAACTCGACGCCGGTGATATTATTGTGCAAAAAAAATTTGACATCAAAGCGGATTGGATACTAACCGATTATTACCAACACGCTTTTCAATTAATGAATCAGTCTTTGGCAAAAAACATTAAGCAATTCATCAATGGAGAACTAACAGCGACTGCTCAAAGTCAACCATCGCCCACCCCATTCGCGCAGAGCTTAAACAAAACTGATGCCTTTGTTGCTTGGTCCCAATTAAAAAAATTAATGACGATTATTCCAGAGGAAAAATTAAAAACTCTCAGTGACAATAAATCATCCTTAAGTAGCCAAAAAGAAGCATTACTCAGTCAATTATTGGCTGGTCAAGGCATTTTAGGCAATTACCCGCTCACTATCTTGGAACAAATGCAATTTGTGAACAATGCTTGTCGAGCTTTTCAACCTTGGCCAGGCTTGTGGACGATTGTGCCCACCCATAAAGGTGAACAAAGATTAAAAATTCTCAGTTGCCAAATAGAAAAATTAGCTAGCGGTCAACGTTTAGTTCTCAAAAAAGTGCAATTGGCTGGCAAAGAGCCTTGTCAGTTTAAACAATTAAAAAACCTGATTAAAACAGATTAGGACGCTGCCAAGACGACAATTAACCACCAAAACAACTGGGCGCTAGCAAAACTTTCCCAAAGATTTAAGGGATATAAGACAAATTTATTCCGTCGGTTTCTGATAATGAGTGGTTAAACCAGCTCTTTTTAATTGACGCAATTGACTAGTAGGAACTTTAATTTTTTTCTTTTCTCCATTTAAAACCACTGTCACTGCATGCAAATTGTATTTAAATTTACGCTTAGTCCGGTTTTTGGCGTGAGAAACATTATTGCCAGTATGCGAAACTTTGGGCAATTTTTTGATTAGTTGGCTAATTTTAGCTTTTGTCATAGGAAAGAATTCTAACATGGAGTAATCTTTTCTGCAATTAGCTCAAGATTAAAAGTAAATATGCATCTTTTGCTATTTATAGTAAAATGAAGCAATGCTCGGATTATTATTTACCAGCCCTCTCGCCTTTCTTTTAATTTTAATTGGCTTATTATTGTCGATTAGTTTACATGAGACAGCTCACTGTTACGTGACGGACAAACTCGGCGATCCAACCCCACGGGTGATGGGACGCCTAACACTTGATCCACGCGCTCATTTGGATCCGCTGGGGACAATTTTAATCATCCTGACTGGTTTCGGCTGGGGTAAGGCATCCCCCTACGATCCTTATAACCTCAAGTCGCCCGTACGTGATACGGCGATTATTGCCGCGGCTGGTCCACTAACCAATCTGTTGATTGCAATTTTGTTAGCCATTATTTCTCGCCTCATTGGCGGTGATTTAATTGCCGTCTTTGCCGAATTTTTAATTTATATCAACCTGTCTTTGGCACTATTTAACTTACTGCCAGTTTTTCCACTTGATGGTGGCAAAATTATGCGAGCCATTTTACCCAGAGAAAGTAGTCTTGAATACGAAGTAACTATGGAGCGCTATGGTCAATTTATTTTGTTATTCCTCATTTTACCCATCTTTAATGGCCAATCAGCCGTAACCCAACTACTGGGACCGATCATCAACCTCATAGCCAGTTTATTAATTTAAAACATTTTCTGCAAATAAAGCTTGTGTTGAAATTAGAGCTTGTGTATAGCGTCAAAGCTTGTGCGTAGCCTCAAAAATCGCTACACTATTTATATATGCCAAATAATTTTTCCCAACTGCTCGATTTAGCAATTAAACAAGGTTATGCTCGATCGAGCTTGATGACCGAGATCAAACAAGCCATTATTGCTAAATATCGCGAACAAAACCCAAAAGCTGCCATTGGGATTGCTGTTTTGATTGATGAAGAAAGTGGTTTAATCAAAATCTTTGCTGGCAATAAAGATTTAGGTTCGGAGAAATTTTCTCAAGAAGCTAGTCAATTGGCACAAAACATTCTCATCAACAAAATTGCTCAAGGTCAAAGC
>JAGOOB010000015.1 GCA_017992725.1 Candidatus Woesebacteria bacterium
TCTCTAAAAAATCCCTTTTCTGGTGAAAAACCACTGTTAATATTCATATCCATAGTGCAAATTATACTATCTTTGATTTTTTTTGCCTAGTCACTCCTTAAATTTCTGTCTATAATAAAACCATGACTGATCAAGGCAATGTGGATAATTTTCGCCTAGAACTCAAAAGGCTTGCAAGCCAAAATAGTCTTAGTCTCGATGAAATACAAGCAATTATTGAGTTTTGTGGCAATTTTTTTAGCCAAGATCTACCGCAAAAATTCGGTAAAAGTTTTAATTGTCCTTTTTTAATTCAAGGCTTTAGTGGCCAAACCTTTAAGCTTGCCAGGGTTAATAAAATTGAGAGCCAAGAAAAATTCATTGCTGATCTATTAAAAGATAAAGAAATCGCTCAAAGTCAAAAAGACAGAATCATTGCGGAATTAAAAGATCAACAAAAGAAGATTCTTGAAGAAAATCTATTCTTAAGTGATCTGATTGCCTTCTTAGAACAAAGTAATATTTTGCTGGCTAAGTTCCTCGATCCAAGTCATAAACAAGAATTGGCTAAACTTGGTAATGATTTTTTCAGTCGCATTGGTTTAGCCGCAAAAACGAGTTCAACTCAAGTTTTACTTAAAGAACTTAAAAAATTGGAAGAAAGCCCCTCTATTTGGCAAAAGGTAAATAGTGATTTGGCTCAACCAATGTTGACCATTATTTCCTCACAAAAAGAAAAGTTTTCAGCTCAGAGTAAAGACGAAGAAGAAAAGAAAGAAAATTTAGTAGACTCAGCAGCTGTTCAAGACAAGAAGAAAGCTGAACCAAGTTCTGCCAGCAAAGTTGAAGAAGAGGGTCAGGATTCAGATAGCGAAAAAGAAGAAGAAAAAGAAAAGCCAAAACAAACCCTGCCTGAAGATTTTTCTAAAGAATTTAATTTGGCTCGTCTCGACGATCTCTCCAAACTATACATTCGCTCACTAGCCATTATTTCGATTAACCAATCTCTACAAATCCAGTTTGCTAATTTATCCAAAGAGCAGCTGTCTAAAATGGGCTTTGATCACCCACCCAACTTCAACCAACTACCAGTTGCAAGCAGACAAGAATTATTAACCATTACCTTTAGCAAAATTGAAACCTTATTGGCCAGTGGCCGTTATGACTTAGATCAATTAATTAATACCCCATCATTAAGAATTAGTTTCTCCAAAGAAATTGCCCTGAAAATCATTGCCGATATTCGTGGTGGAGAGATTTTTGCTCGTCAATTAGGCGAATTAACCAGCAGCGAATTGGACGCGCAGGCAGTTCAAAAAGAGCTTAAAAAAAACGAGGAGCTTCATCTAGATGAAGAACAATTATTAAAAGTAAAAATTAATAATGCTTCTCTACCTGCCGAACTCAAAATTCATTTACAAAACTTATCCACCGAAGAAGCGAACAATTTTTTTGCTCAACTCGATACGAATAGCGCCCTTAAGAATCAATTTTCTAAAAATTTAAAACTGACTTTTACTAGAGTCACAAAAAATAATTTTTCTCAAGAATGGCAAAGAATCATTGTTGGTGATAAAGAAGCACAAAAAAGATCATTTCTAGCGCGAGAAAATATTACACCCATCATTGATGTTTTTATTCAACAAAACTATCCGGTTGACTATGTCGAGAGCTTTAATTGGCAACGTTTCCAAAAACATTTTGGCAAAGATGTTATAGATCAAAACACCTACATGGCCAATGAAAGGGCCATTAAAGATTTGCTGATTAGCTATTGGAAAACCCAACGAGCCGATTGGAGTCGTACCATTCATCAGGGTATTGATAATGAATTTTACACCACAGCGGATTTAGAAACTTTATGGCAAGAATTTGATCAAATCAAAGCAGATGGGTCTGGAAGCAAAGGAGCTCAAACAAAAGAAAATAAGAAACTGCAACAAAAACAAACAGTTTATTTTCAACAAATTCAACATCAAGCCCATCTTAACCTAGTCAATGCCGATGCAGTAAGTAAAAGATTAGCCGGATTTGCTCAAGATAATATTGATTTTGCTGGATTTAGTCCACAACAGATTAACGAACTTAATTATCTAAATTATGTTTATCAACAAAGTTTTCTTGATGTAATTAACGGTGGTGGCCCGGAACTGCAAACTATAGCTTTAACTTACTACGTGCCGGGAGAAGATTATACCTTGGATGCTAACACAGTCTTACAAACAGATTCTTTGCCACAATTTTCCGCTTATGATTTGGGGGCACTTAATTACAATCAATATTTTCTCCCCAATGAAGATGGAGCATATCCCCTCGCTAGATCTTTTAACG
Organism: Candidatus Woesebacteria bacterium; assembly: GCA_017992725.1. Taxonomy (GTDB): domain Bacteria; phylum Patescibacteriota; class Microgenomatia; order UBA1400; family PJMF01; genus JAAZKO01. The sequence goes on from JAGOOB010000015.1 coordinate 2,311, forward strand.
AGGAAGGAGGGATTGATAATCAACTCGGAGAAAGTTTTGGTGCCGTTAAAGATAAAAGCAAGCAAGCGATAAATGTTTTGGGAGAAAAGGCGGTTAGAGTTGGCTTGAATTATGCCACTGGTGGTGCTTTTGAAAGTTTACCCGAACCAGTGAAGCAAATGATTGAACAAATGGCCTGGGGAGCTGTTAAACAAAAATTAGAACCATTAATCAAAGCTCTTATCGCCTTAATTTCAGCTGCTTTTGCGGCATTGCTGGCCCTAATCTTCCAGGTGGTTAAAATTGTTTCTCAAGCTATTTCTTTTTTGGGGTTTGGTGGTGGAGGAAAAGAAGTCACACCAGTTATCGCCCAAAACACTTTTTGGCAGAACGTTGAGAACACCATAAATCCCGCCACTTTATCCCCGCAAAATCTACCCATTGCCGAGAATCAACTGGCTGAAAGAGTGACTGCTCAAACTCAAGCCGCCCAACAAGCCCGAACCGCAGCCGACGTTGCAGTTCGTCCAGTGTCAGCTCAAATTGGTTCCAGTCTTTCACAAATAGGCCAGGGTGCTATGGCTACTGCCACTCAGGCTGTTTTAACTACATTTGGTCTGGCAGCCGGAGGCATGTTACTTTATCAAACTATTTTGGATGGCGCTTTTTTAACCCAGTTCCCTACTGGCGGAAGCGGAGGTGGTGGCGGTGCGGTTTTTTGCAATGATGTGGTAGTTGGCAACCTAACTTATTACAGTCAAAGAGAATACAACGATATTCCGATTTGTGGTGGGGGCTGCAGTTTCGGTTCTTCTGCTTGTGGTCCAGTATCAATTTCCATGATTCTAAATGAAGATCCAATCGACGTTTCTATGCGTGAGGGATTTCTTGTACCAGGAGGCTGTGGTCTGACAAGTTGCAGTGGTACTGCCATAGCTCCATTAATTAATGCTCTCAGTAATAATGGTGTTAGTGCTGTTTCAGTACCAACACCCTCTGGTAGCCCCGAACAAATCACCGATGAAATTAGTAGGTATTTAGCCGAGGGTAACGTAATTTTTGCCTTAACCCATACCAGGGGTTTTGGCCACTTTTACGTGATTACCTGCGTTGAATCTCCAGGATACATCACCGCCTACGATCCGTGGTGGGGACAAAACGTGGTGCACAAGGTAGTATCAACATCGGGCGAAGGGTTGGCATCTGGAACTGACAACACGTATATTAGATATATGTATTTAGTGCAAAATTAAAATGAAAAACAAAAAAAAGAGAACCATCATTTTTATCAGCATACTAATTGTAATTTTATTAATTCTTTTACTCGCTAGAGAAAGAACACCAAAGGATACCATGCCTAGCCCCCCACCAACCAATCAACCAGAGGAACCAGTATTAAGAGATGCTTTCCCCATAGACGAACCCGTGTTGAGTGAGGAAGAAGAAATTGAATTGCAACAAGTAACAGAACTCAAAAACATGTCACCAATTACTACACCAGAATTTAGTATTGAATACTCTTATAAAACTGGGGGTTTTATCGTCAAATCAAATTTGGGTTTAGACGCCACAGAAAAGGCGCTAAAAATATGGTTAAATAAACAAGGATTCAATGCGATTAACAGTGAGCGCTTTGAATATCAATCAAATAAGCTGTCCTTATGAAACAACACCCCATTCCACAAGATATTACTGGCTATAAATTTCATCTAATCGGGGCCATGACCCTCAAACAATTCGCTGAATTGGCGGTTGGAGCAATAATTGCCTTCATTGTTTATCAAAGCAATTTGATTGGTATCGTCAAGTGGCCAATGTTTATTATGTTAATTGTCCTCGCAATTATGATCGCTTTCGTGCCAATTGAAGAACGCCCGCTAGATTTTTGGATCTTTACCTATTTTAAAAATCTTTGGAAACCGACTAAATTTTTTTGGAAAAAAACTCCAAAGATTCCAGAGTTCTTTAACTACAAGCCAGGACAACATCAAGATCTTGATATTAAACCAGATGTAAACTATTCTCCCGCCAGAAAAGAGCGCATTCAAGAATATCTAAAAAGCATACCGGATAGCGATGAAGAGCTTGATGAATGGGACATTAGTTATAATCAGCGCGCCAATGAACTGCTAGCCGATTTTGATCAAGTACAAATTAAAGCTGAAAACATCTCGGTTCAACGTGAACCAAAAACTGGCAAACCCCAACTTAAAACCAGAATTAGAAAACTTAAAAGTTTAGAAGACATTCAAGAACAACAAACACCAAAAATTGAGTTGACATCAACAAACAAAGAACCAGACAAGTTAAGCCCATCCGCAACTGTCAAAACGGAAGCTAATCAATCTCACAACCTAGAGCAACCATCAATAAAAGAAGAAAAAAGCAATCAATTACAAGGCATAATAAAAGATAGCAGTGGTCAAGCTGTTGGTAACGCTTTAATTGAGGTGTTTGCAAAAAATGAAGATCAGGCATTAAGAATTACTAAAAGCAACACTAATGGCGAGTTTTTTATCAAGACTGCTCTTCCTAACGGAGAATACCAAATTAAAACTGAGGCCGATGGTTTAGTTTTTATGCCAATCTCCATTAGATTGACGGGTCGTACGGTTCCTACAATTGAAATTGTGGCTGAATAAGGTCATGACTCTTATTAACGGTCTTTTATTAACAGACAAAATCTAGTAAACTTAGATACAGCTCATGAGCGATAACACAATTAGTTCTACCACCCAAGAATATCTTGATGTCTATGACATCACTAATGATATGGTAATCCTCAAAGACGGTGTGGTTTCCATAATTATGCAAATTGGTACCATGAACTTCAGCCTGCTAGCTGAGCAGGAACAAGATGCCATTATGTATACTTATGGGGCACTGTTAAACTCCCTCAATTTTCCTATTCAAATTAATATCCAATCAACCATTAAAGATGCAAGCCGATATCTAAGACTGCTCGACAATCAGATTAAAAATAGCGAATCAAGAGCAAAAGCTCAATTAATTGGCGAATACAGAGATTTTGTTGCTAATTTGATTCGTGAACGTAATGTTCTGGAAAAAAAGTTCTTTGTGGTGATTCCTACTAACGCTGCTGAAATGGGTCTCTACACTGCTGACAGCGTTTTGCCTGGAAAAACCAAGTTTGATATTAATAATTTTGAAAAAACCGTACTAATAGAAAAGGCCGCCACCATCCTTGATCCAAGAAGAGACCATTTAATTAGCCAATTCAATCGCATCGGTTTATTTGCTAGACAACTCGATACTCAGGAAATAATCCAAAATTTTTATATTAACTACAATCCAGAATCAATGGAGGGTCAAGAAGTTACCAATAGTGAAAGCTATACCACGCCAATAGTTAGAGCCAGTATCAGTAGTGAACAAAATCTCGATCAACTTCGTCAAGAGTTTAAACAAACCATAAACGATCAGCCCGCACAGCATAATCAGCTTGGCCAAGAAGCAAATCAGGAGGCGCTTGAGATGGGTCAAGAACCTACAGGGCTACAAGGAGTTCAAGAAACGCCAGAAGAGAAAAATATAGAAGTACAACAAGTGCCAACAGAGAAGATTACAGAAGTACAAGAAGCACCAGCACCAAAAACAGTTGAACCTCAAGGAGAAAACTCCAACTACGCGCTTAAAACAAATCAGGCTCAACAGCCAACAGTTTCAGCTATCCCCAATTTTAGTGAGGAAATTATCCCGCTCCAAGCAAGGGCCATAAATGAACAACCAGCTCATCATCAGGCTACTGATGATTTTGCACTAAAATCAAATCAAGTTCCAAGCCCGGTGGAATTAAAACAAAAACCTATTAATAATAATCCCAATCCCGTTGAACTTTAAATGCCATCATTCAATTTAGATCTACCATTCATAAAGAAAAAAAAGCCAGCTGTTGATCCTGTTGCGCAAAAACAAATTGATGCCGAGCAATACACTCAAGAAAAATTGCGCGATTTTTCTCGTGGCTTAGTGACCATCCAAGATATTATTGCTCCTGAAGCTATTGAAGTAGATTTTACTTATCAAAAAATTAATTCAACTTATACTAGAACTTTGTTTGTGGCCGGTTATCCCCGAAGTATCCCCGCCAACTGGCTTTCACCTCTAATTAATTTCCCAGCTCAAGCCAATATTTCGATGTTTATTTTTCCAACGGACACCAGTGAGGTTCTAGATAATTTAAAGAGAAAAATCACTGAAATGGAGGCAGAAATTACCTCTGACGTTAGATCGGGAAAAATTAGCAACATTAATACTGAAATTAAACTTAATGATGCGCGGGTCATGCGTGAGCAATTAGCGGCAGGATCTGAAAGGTTTTTCCAGTTTGCTCTCTATATAACTATTAAAAGTGAAAGTAAAGAACAACTAGAAAAAATCACTAAGGCTATTCAATCTTCTTTAGGATCCCTCTTAATTGTGTCCAAAAAAGCAGCGTTACAAATGGATGAAGGCTTTAAAACTACTTTGCCTATGGGTGTTGATCGCCTGCTTATAACGAGAAATATGGATACCACTTCGCTGGCCACCACTTTCCCCTTTACTTCTTCCGAGTTAACGATGGAAACAGGGATTGTTTATGGGATTAATGAACATAATGATTCACTGGTCATTTTTGATCGTTTTAAGATGGAAAATGCCAATATGGTAATTTTTGCTAAATCTGGCGCTGGTAAATCTTATACCGTCAAATTAGAAATTTTGAGACAACTCATGTTTGACACCGAAATTATTGTTTTAGACCCCGAACACGAGTACGAGGAATTATGTAAGATGGTTAATGGCGAATATATTAACTTTACCTTCGGCTCTCAAGCTAAAATCAATCCTTTTGATTTATCTAATCTTTATGAAGAAGGTGAAAACGAACTTGGCCAAAAAATTCTCTCACTTCACGGTCTGTTAAAAGTGATGTTGGGTGAAATGACCCCACAACAAGAAGCCATACTAGATCGAGCAATTATTGCCAGTTACAAAGCTAAAGGCATTACCCCAGATCCCAACACACAAACCAATACCCCACCCCTAATGGAAGATCTTTACAAAGCCTTGGTTGGCATGGAACAAGACGAAAGTGATGATTTGGCGGCCCGCTTAGAAAAGTTTATTACTGGTTCTTTTCGCGGGATTTTTGATAAGCCATCTAACGTTGATATTCAATCTCCTTTTACGGTATTTAGCGTTAAAGAAATGGAAGAAGAATTAAGACCTATTGCCATGTACGTTATTCTTGATTTCATCTGGACAAGAGTTAAAAAAGATCTTAAAAAACGCATTTTAGTCATTGATGAGGCTTGGTATTTTATGATGCACCAGGATAGCTCTGCTTTTGTTTATTCAATGGTCAAAAGAGCGCGCAAATATTATTTGGGCATCACTACCATTACTCAAGATGTAGAGGATTTTTTGCGCAATGATTATGGCCGGGCTATTATTTCTAACTCTTCTATCCAGTTCTTAATGAAACAAGCAACCTCAGCGATTCCCCTTTTGGCCCAAACTTTCTATTTGTCAGAAGGTGAGCGCCAATTGTTGGTTTCTTCAGACGTGGGAGAAGGCATCTTTTTTGCCGGGCAAAATCACGTCGCACTTCGGGTCATCGCCTCAGAAAAAGAACATCAAGCCATTACCACAGATCCAGAAGAAATATTGGCTCAGAGAAGACAGGCTGCTTTAAATCGTGAACTGAGACGCAGAAGACTAGAACAAGAAAATAAGGCTGATACCGGCGACCAAAAAATTGGGAGCTTTGAAAAACCAGAAAAAATTCCTTGGCAGGGCGAGCCAGTCGACATCAGTCAGGATGTACTAGAGGATGCTGAAAGAAAAGCGGAAAATAGTTTGAAACAAAATCCGGTTTTGCCCCAAATAAAAAGTATTTTTGATGCTGAAGCTACAACAACACCCACCAACACTGAAAGCGCTGACAACAATCCAGATCAAAACACCGATAAAGCCCCAGAAAAAAATCAACACTTTAGCTATTCTATTGATGACTATCAAGCCCCTAAATAAAATTGCCCCTTGTCAAATGTGGAAAACTCTGTGTATAACTGTGCTTGCAATTTTTCTTTTGCATATTTAATTCTGCCCGAACGTTTTGGCTCAATTTATGTCTGAACAAAGTTACGACAATCAAACTATAGAACAAATTTGGCAAATGGCTAAAAATGATCTAAAAAGTAGCTTAAGTCCTGCCATCTTTAATACTTGGATTTTACCCAGCCCTCTAACTCAAATTAGAATTATTGATGAGTTAAAAGCCGAGGCGACAATTAGTTGTATGACCGCTTTTCATGCCACCAACTTAAAATCCAATCTTTATTTACCAATTAAAACCGCTCTGGAAAAATACGTTAATCGGCCATTAGAATTAAATTTTGTTGTCGGAACCAACAAGCACACCGCCCAACCAACTAATGGCTTTACAAAAACCGACCAGCGCTTTGACCAAAGACAAGAAGAAGATGGTAAACCCGCCACCACGCTAGAAAATGGCGATAGGGGCGAATTACTCTCCCCAACTGTAGATGAACTATTTTCTTACTCCAATATCAAAAATAACACTGTAGATAGGTATCTTTTAAGAGCGAAGCAAATTGGCCTTAATATCGACTATACTTTTAAAAACTTTGCCGTTGATCCCAGTAATCAAATGGCCCATGCTGCTGCCACCAAAGTGGCCAGCAGTCTTGGTACTAGTTATAATCCCCTATTTCTATATGGAGGGGTTGGAGTGGGCAAAACTCACCTGATGCATGCCATCGCTAATTACGTGTTAAAAAACGAACCAGATACTAACATCGTTTTTTGCACTGGCGAAGAGTTTACTAATGAAATTATTCGCTCTATTCAAAACAAAAACTCAGCCCAATTTCGCAATAAATACCGCCACGCGAATTTATTATTACTGGACGATGTGCAATTTATTGCTGGCAAAAAAAGCGTGCAAGAGGAATTTTTTCATACTTTCAATGCTTTAACTGCTAATAATTCTCAAATTGTTTTAACCTCAGATTTACCACCTCATGAGATTAGTCTTTTGGAAGATAGAATCCGCTCTCGTTTTGAGGCAGGTTTAATGATTGATATTCAACAGCCCACGCTTGAATTGCGCACCGCCATTTTGTTACTTAAAGCTCAATCAAATCACATTAATATTCCCAATCACTTGGCCCAGAGAATTGCCGCTCAAGTTGATAGTGCTCGTAGAATTGAGGGGATTATTAAAAAAATTCGCAGTGCCGTTGAATTACAAGGAGCCGAAATTAATGTCGAATTAATTGATTTGATTTTAAAGAAAGAAATTCGGCAAAACCACCAAAAAACTTTACGGGTTAAGCCCCAAGACGTGATTCAGAGCGTCAGCAATCACTTTCACCTTAAACAAAGCGCTATTAAGGGAGGCAGGCGCAATAAAGAGTTGGTTAGAGCAAGACACATCGCCATGTATCTGTTGAGGCAAGAATTGAATTGCTCTTTGGAAGAAATTGGTCAATGGTTTGGTGGTAGAGATCACACCAGTGTCATTCACGCTGTCAATAAGATTGAACAAGATATTTTAGTTGATGAAACCGTTGCGCAAGACGTTTCTGCTCTCAAAATGTCTTTGGTAGCAATTTCTAGGTAGTTTTAGCACATTAAAAAACTGATGGTTGGGCTTTTTTTATTTTTTTTGGGTCTTGTTTCAATAAGTTATTCAGAAAAGTGCATAACTTTGTGGAAAAAACCTGAATAAGTGGTGAATAATCGTGAATAACTTTTGGTTGAATGTTGATTACTAGAGTAATTTTTACCAAAATATGCGCAATATTCAACAAAAAAATCTACAAATTTCTTCGACTTTTCCACAATAAGAATTAGTAAAAAAAGGCGCGTCTGCTTCGTTCTTTACGGAAAAACTTATGTTTTCTTCACTTTTTCACACCCCCTACTACTACTGTTACTAAGTAAAGTTAAATTAGTAAAATGTAAAAAAAAAGTAAAACCATTGGTTAGAATTAAACTTATCGTTTACAATAAAAAAAGTATTTATGAAAATTACAGTCTTACAAGAAAACTTAAAACAACAATTGGATTATTTGCAAAAGGTGATTCCCAGTAAACCACAGTTGCCGATTTTATCTTCAATCTTGCTCAGAATTGAAAAAAACAAATTGCTTCTAGCAGCCACTGATCTTTATTTAGGGATAAGAGCGAGTCTGGTGGTCGAAGTCAAAGAAGAGGGATCATTGGTCGTTGACGGGGATACTTTTCGTAGCCTAATCGCTTCACTCTCTCCTGGAAAGATTGATCTAGAATTAAGCGAAGCTGTTTTAAAAATTACTCAGGGAAAAACAAAAGTCAAATTGAGTTGTCAATCTGCCGATGAATATCCCCAATTTCCTGAAGTAAGTGGCAATAAATTCAAACTAAAAGCTGCTGATTTGGAAAAGATACAAAATTTAGTGGTTTTTGCCTCAAGTAATGATCAAACCAGACCGGTGCTGACTGCTTTGTTAATGAAATTTTCTAATCAAGGCCTGACAGTGGTTGGCACGGACGGATTCCGTTTAGCCAGCGCGGTTTTTCCTGATTTAAAGTTTTCTTTTGAACAAGAACTTTTGGTTCCGGCCAAAGCAATTACCGAGCTACTGAGAATTGCTAAACAAAGTCAGGCTGACGAAGTGGAAGTGACGGTTGCCGATGAACTAAAACAGCTTTTGTTTAAAGTAGACAGTGTTGATTTTTTTGTAAGATTAATTGAAGGAGATTTTCCTCCTTATCAAAAAATAGTTCCTCCGAGCTTTAAATTATCAGTGTCGATCGATAGTGATGAATTTTTAAATCAATTAAAAAGAGCACAAATCTTTGCCAGAGAAACATCTAACATTGTTCGCTTATCACTTAAAAATCAAGATAAAAGTTCTTTCTTAGTCATTAAGGCGATTTCCCCAAGTTATGGAGAGTATTTAAGTGAGATTCTGGTTGAGTTAGAAACGGATTTGGGAAAGGACGAAATTGAAGAGATTCAAATTGCTTTCAATGCTGTCTATCTAATTGAATTTATTAATGCTGTTCACTCAGAAAAAATCATCATGTCCATCAATGAAAGTTTAAAGCCTGCTCAATTTATTAGTCCAGAAAACAAAAATTATTTTTACATTAGTATGCCATTCAGAGTTAACGAATAACTTATGCTATAATTACGCCTTATGCAAAGAACTTGGAATCCAAAGAAAAAAAAGCGCCTAAGAATGCATGGTTTTCTCAATCGAATGTCTAGTTTGGGTGGAAGAAAAGTGTTGGCGAAAAGAAGAGCAAAGGGAAGAAAAAAACTAACCGTGATTAAAAAAGGTTAGCTTTTGCGCTTTGGGTTAAAATTAAATTAATGTTGGCAAAAAAGCACCGCCTCAATTTATCTGTAGCTGAAAATAGTCAACTTTTTACAAAAAGCGAGCGCTTTTCTACTGAAAATTTGCTCTTTTATTATCGCGCCAACCAATCTCACCTGAAAGTAGCAGCCTTGGCTCCGACCAGGCTTTTTAACAAAGCCGCTGAGCGCAATCACAGCAGACGCTTAATTTATCAGTTAATCAATCAAATTAATCGAGATCATAAAATTATTACTAAAACAAATTTGTTAGAGCTAAAGCTGGATTTAATTATTGTTTACAAAAACAATAAAGCTAAGTCTGAAGAAATAGCAAAAGAGTTAAAATTATTTTTTGACCAGATACTAAAAAAATATGAAGCTTTATAAATTATTAAGTACCATTCGCCACAACATCATGTACAGCGTTTTTGGTTATTCTCCAGTCTGTTTTCAAGAACCCAGCTGTGGTCAATATACCATCCTGGAAATTAAAAAAAATGGTACAATTATCGGGCTAACGAAAGGGATATGGCGGGTTCTACACTGCCATTAATAAATAGTTATGGAATTTTTTATTAATTTTTTTAGCGAAGTGTTACTATTTTTAAATGAAGCCTTGGGTGGTGTGGGTTTAGCGTTAATTGCCTTTACCATTATCATTCGTTTGTTGCTTCTGCCCCTTACCCTACCCAGCATTAAATCTAGTCAAAAAATTAAAAAACTGCAACCAGAATTAAAAAAGATCAAGGAAAAATATAAAGATGATAAACAGGGTTATGCCTTGGCCCAAGCCCAATTGTACAAAAGCTATAATATCAATCCCCTGGCCGGTTGTTTGCCACAAATTATTCAACTACTTATCTTAATTGTTTTGTATCAAGCGATTCTTCGCCTGTTTAATCAGGCCAGCGATTTAAACTTCCGCTTTTTATGGGCAGACCTCAGCCAACCAGACAACAAATTTATTTTTCCCATTTTAGCGGCGCTAAGTCAGTTTGTTTTATCGTTAATGATTTCCCCAGCGACTCAAACTAGAGACATTGTGCCCAACAAAACTCAAAGCGATTTACTGAAAAAGGCTAATGAAAAAGAGGAGGATATTGCTGAAATGGCTTCAACTATGCAGCAACAAATGATGTTTATGATGCCTATCATGACTGGAATAATTGCTTTAAGACTACCATCAGGTTTGGTACTTTATTGGATTATGGGCACTTTGTTTAGCATTATCACTCAATATTTTGTATCGGGACTGGGCGGAATTGCGGTATTTTGGAATAATCAGATTGCTAAAAAAGGCTATTTTGGAGCAAAACTTTTGCCTGAAGAACAAGGGAAAAATCTATTGCTCCAAGAAGAAAAAAAAGACAAAATTGTCAAAGAACCACTACTAAAAAAAGCGCTAAAAAAAGGCGAAGCCACCAAAGAAACTAGTGAGTTGGCTCAACTTTTAGCAAACAAAGGAGGAAGTACTGAAGCTCTCCCCGCCAAAAATACCAGGGCTACTAAAGTTAAACCTCAACAAAAAATCAAAAAGAATCGTCAAAAAAAGAAACACAACAAAAAGAAGCGTTCTTAAGGGAAACTATGAAAATTGAAGAATATGTTAGTAAGTTAATTGAACACCTCGGTTTTGAGGGAGAAATTGAAATTAAAATTGAGGAGAGCGACGAGCGAGTGCAGATTAATATTCAAACCGATGAAGAAGACACGGCTCTTTTGATTGGTAATAAAGGTGAAACTTTAGAAGCTATTGAGTTGTTGACTAAATTAAGTTTTAAAGATGACTATCCTGATAAAAGAATTGTTTTGGATATTAATCAATATAAGTTGCGTCAAGAAGAACGCTTAAAAGAAAAAGCCATAAGTTTAGCCAAGCGCGTTTTAGAAACAGGCAGACCCTATGAATTCCGTTACTTAAATTCTTATGAAAGACACCTGGTTCATGAAACAATTGCTAACGAAGTTGGTTTGGAATCTTTAACCACCCATTCAGAAGATCGTGATTTGGGAAGAGTGTTGCTTATTGAACCAAAGAAAAACTCTTGAGCTTGCAAGAATTATGCGTCAATTATGCGGTAATAACTGATCTGTAACACCATGACAACAAGGTTAAAAGTTTACACAGATGGCGGATCGAGAAGCAATCCTGGAATGGCTGGCGGCGGGGTGTATATGGAAGACGAAAGCGGCCAAGAGTTTTACCGGGAAGCAAAATTTTTAGGGATAAAGACCAACAATGAAGCAGAATATTTGGCATTTTTAATGGCTGTTGAATATTTGATGCACTATGAATTAAAAAATCCTGGACAAATTCAGAGCGTTAACTTTTTTTTGGATTCTAAACTAGTTGTTGAGCAACTCAACCGACGCTGGAAAATTAAAAAAACTGAATTAAAACAATTGGCCGAAGCAATCTGGAAAAATTTAAGTGCTCTTCCCTACTCGATTGAAATTAAACACGTGCTGAGGGAAAAAAACAAACTAGCCGACGAACTAGCCAATCAAGCAATGGATCGAGCTTGTTAATTAG
>JAGOOB010000016.1 GCA_017992725.1 Candidatus Woesebacteria bacterium
ATTATTAAGTGTGGGGGGTCATCCTTTAGCGGCTGGCTTTTCGGTAAGTTTAAAAAATTTAGCCTCAGTCAAAAAACGTTTAATGACTTTAGCTAAACAACAATTGGCCGATGTGGCTTTAGAAGCTGGTATTAATGTGGATTGTCCTATTTCAACTAAATTAGTGACGCTGGATACCGCTCAGGCTTTAGAAGCTTTTGAACCGCATGGTAACGCTAACCCTCGACCAATTTTTTTATTAAAAAATTTGCAATTAAGAAATTTGCAGACGCTGGGCAAAGATGCTCAACATGTCAAAATGTTCTTTACGGACGAAAAAAGTGGCAAAGAAGTGGTTGTTTTAGCTTGGCAATTTGATCAAAGATTTACTAAGCCGACTTTAGGCCAAAATTTTAATATTTTAATTAGATTGACAGTTAATCAGTGGCGAGGCAGCACCAAGCTTCAAACAACTTTAGTTGATCTGAAAAACAATGCTTTATAGACACAGCAATTTGTCGTAGAGAAAAATAATTTTTTATAAATGCTTTTCCAACATGGCTTCTACCTCTTCAATGGGTAGGGCGCCACCAATTAATTCTCGACCACCTTTTTTGCTGATGATGATTGTCGCTGGAGTGCCACCAATTCCGGCACTAACCGCTTCTTGTTTCATTGTTTCAACTACAGCAGCTTTTTCGCCACTTTCAAGACACGCTTGAACCTCGTTTGGCGAAGCACCAGCATTAGCGGCGATAGTCAAAATACTGTCATCAGTAATAATTGGATTACCATTTTCTAGGGTGTAAATTGATTCGTCAATTAACTTTTCATAAAGGGTATTGGAAAAGTTCCAAAAGGCTTCTTCACCGCCATATTCAGCAACACACTCACTCGCTTGAGCTAATTTGTCTGAGTAAGTAAAGCCTAAGGTAAAATGTCGATAGGCAAAAGTGATTTGATCACCGTATTTTTCAATTAAACTGTTTAAAGTGGGGTGCCACCGTTGACAAAAAGAGCATTGAAAATCTAGGTATGAAATCATGATTACATCAGCATTTTCGGCGCCAAGTACGTGATCAGCTGCGTTAAGTTCAGGAATTTTGTCCAAAGCCAGCGAATCATCAATTTGATTGTCTGCCTCTACTTTTTGAGCTTGATCTTTTACACCAACTTGATTATCAGATTTCAACATTTGATTCTCTGTCCACAGCGAACCGCTAACAAAACCGATAGTAAGGACAATTAAAATAATGATAAGTAGGGCAAAGTGCTCATTGATAAAGCTGATAAAATTGCCAAAGGAGAATTGATTTGGTTTTTCTGATTTTGCCATTTAGCCTTTCATCTCTATAATAGCGGTTATTCTAACAATAATAGCGATTATTCTAGCATAAGTTTTAAAAAAACCATTGAGTAATTTTTATGTCCAATCACGGCAATAAACAGCGAGCGTTATCGATCTATGAAAAGCAACAATTGTTAAAATATGGCTTGAGTGAAGCTGAATTTTTAAAGATGGGAGAAATGCCAGTTGAATATTTTACTGGCCGCGTTGATTTTGCTGGTTTGACTTTAGAAGTCAATCAAGATGTGTTAATACCACGAATTGAAAGTGAAGAATTGGTCGATCAAGCGCTTGATTTTGCTAAAAGTTGTCCGAAGCAGCAGCTAAGAATTCTTGAGATTGCTACTGGCAGTGGCGCGATTGCTTTAGCTTTAATTAATAAAATTCAGCAACTCAATTATTTAACTAAAAGCTGGGAGTTCGTGTTAACAGAAATATCAGCTCCTGCTTTAGCCGTGGCTAAAAAAAATTATCGACACTTGTTAGCCAAAGACATTAATCAGGACAAAATTAAAGTAAAATTTATCTTGAGTAATTTATTAGATGAAATAAAACCACCACCACCATTTGATCTCGTTTTGGCTAATTTACCATATATTCCCCACTCGGCAATTAAAAGTTTGGGTGCCAGTGTTAAAGAATTCGAACCACCAATGGCTCTGGACGGAGGTGAAACCGGGTTTTCTTTAATTGCTAGTGCCCTAGAGCAGTTACTAGAGAAGCAACTCTTGGCTGATGAAGCTACAGTTATTCTTGAAACATATCATTTACATGATCAGCGATTTATTAGGCGAAATTTTTCTTTTTTGTTTACCCAATTTGAAATTCAATTTATTAAAGATCAATTTAATAGACAACGCTTTCTGCATTTAAAAAAAATTAGTGGCTAAGCTTGAAGCTTTACTTAATAAGCTGTAGAATCAACCTCACTTGTTTTATGAGAATGCTAATCAAAAAAATTTCATTTTTTTTAGTAATTGTCGCTTTAGCTGTATTGTCTTTAGTAAAATTTTTTGATGTTTCAGCACTCGCTAGTGACCAAACACTTACTCTCGCTAGTGACCAAGCAGCTACTATTCATATTTTTTCCTCAAAGTTGTGTCCTCATTGTCGTGAAGCAGAGGAATTTTTGCGAGACTTAAAAGAAGAGCGCCCGGAAATTACTATTTATCAATATGAAGTTTCCTATCAACAAAACTCTCAGTTATTAGCCTTGGTCGCCAATAATTTAGAGGTTGCTGGACAAGGTGTGCCATTTATCGTGATTAATAATCAGGTGATTGTCGGTTTTTCTGAAGCCACGCCCAAGGCTATTGATCGATTACTAAGTCAGGAAGTGCCAAATTTAGATCTAGTCCTAGAAACTGTTCGAGCTAATCAATTAACTCCAATCATTAAGGAGTTGGAGATGGAAGAGGTTGCACCAGTTGTTGCTGAAGTACCCCTCACTATTGACGAACAAAGTGAAGCAATAGAACTACCTTTATTTGGTAAAGTGCAACTGAAAGAAGTATCTTTACCATTATTAACTGTAATGATTGGTCTGATAGATGGTTTTAATCCTTGTGCCATGTGGGTGTTAATCTTCTTAATTTCTTTACTGATCGGGATGCATGATCGGCGACGGATGTGGATCTTAGGTTCCGTTTTTATTTTTGCTTCTGGTTTTGTTTATTTTTTATTTATGAGTGCTTGGCTAAACTTTTTTATCTTTTTGGGTTTAGTCAATTGGATAAGGATTGCTATTGCTGTTTTAGCGATTTTTGTGGCAATTAATTATTTGCGAGATTTTGTCAAAAACAAAGATGGGTCTTGTGAGGTGGATTTAGCAGGCAATAAACAAAAAGTTTTTGGTCGCTTAAAAGAAGTGGTTTATCGAAAAAATTTGCTTTGGTCGCTGTTTGGTATCATTCTTTTAGCTTTTAGTGTTAATCTTTTGGAGTTAGTTTGTTCAGCTGGTTTACCGGCGGTTTATACGAAAATTTTGAGTATGAATGAACTAAGCACTGTTCAATATTATCTTTATTTATTGATCTATATTGTTGTGTTTATGCTTGATGATCTGGCAGTATTTATCATTACCATGATCACTATGAAACGAGTGGCTCTTAATACCAAATATGCTCGTTATTCACATCTAATTGGGGGAATTGTGATGTTGATTATTGGTTTATTGATGTTTTTTAAACCAGAGTGGATTATGTTTGGCTAACTGACTCGTTGAGAGTTTTTGTATTATAACATAGATCCATTTTCGGAAAAAAGCTTGTTTTTAGCTATAAATTTGATTATGATGTTTTCGTGTAAAGTCGATGAGACCTTATTTTTTTGTTTGAAATTAATTAAAAAATAACAATAAGAAGGAAAGAATGGAAAAAAAATTCAAAAGCGGTGTTTGGCAAAAGCAAATTGACACCAGAGATTTTATTTTTCAGAATATAACCCCCTATGATGGCGATGCCAGTTTTTTGGTGGGTCCCACTGCAACCACTAAAAAATTATGGGCCAAAGCTACTCAGCTCTTAAAAAAAGAAAGAGAGAACGGTGGCATTCTTGATATCGATACTGAGACTATCTCTACGATTACCAGTCACAAGCCTGGCTATTTAGATAAAAATTTAGAAAAAATTGTTGGTTACCAAACCGACCAACCACTAAAAAGAGCCATTAAACCTTTCGGTGGTATTAGAGTAGTACAAGCTGCGGCCGAAGAAAATGGCTATAAAATTTCTGATGAAGTGGTGAAGATTTTTACTGAATATCGCAAGAGCCATAATGATGGTGTTTTTGATGCCTACACTGAAGAGATGAGAAAACTGCGTTCTACTGGAATTTTAACTGGTTTACCAGATAATTATGCTCGTGGCAGAATTATTGGTGACTATCGCCGAGTCGCACTATATGGAATTGATGCTTTAATTGAAGCCAAAAAAGCGGATAAAAAAGCCTTGGTAGGGGTGATGACTGATGATTTAATTAGATTACGGGAAGAAGTTAGTGAGCAAATTAAAGCCCTAAAAGCAATGAAGGTGATGGCTAGCAGTTATGGTTATGATATTTCTAAACCAGCGGAAACTGCTCAAGAAGCCATCCAGTGGACTTGGTTTGCCTTTTTAGCAGCGCTAAAAGAGCAAGATGGGGCGGCTATGAGTTTAGGTAATGTCAGTTCTTTCTTTGATATTTATCTTGAACGAGATTTGGCTGCAGGTAAAATTACTGAGGAAGAAGCTCAGGAATTAGTGGATCATTTTATTATTCAGTGTCGACTAATCCGCCACTTACGCATGAATTCTTACAATGAATTATTTGCTGGCGATCCCACTTGGACCACTGAATGTTTGGGTGGTTTCTTTAGTAATGGTCAACATAAAATTACCAAAACCAGTTTTAGATTTTTACAAAGTTTATATAATTTAGGACCAGCTCCAGAACCCAATCTGACCGTTTTATGGTCAGAAAAACTGCCAGAAAATTGGAAGAAGTTTTGTGCTCAAGTTTCAGTTGATACTTCATCGATTCAATATGAAAATGATGAGCTGATGCGCGACAAAGGCAATTGTGATGACTACTGTATTGCTTGTTGTGTCTCCATGATGGAAACCGGCAAAGAAATGCAATTTTTTGGCGCCCGCTGTAATTTGGCTAAGGCAATGTTAATGGCTATTAATGAAGGTCGTGATGAGATCAGTGGGGAATTGGTAGTACCCGGTATTGATCCTTTACCGGCTGGTCCAATCGATTATGCAGAATTTGAAAAGCGTTTTGAAAAGACCATCAGCTATCTGGCTAGTGCTTATGTCAACACCATGAACGTGATTCATTATATGCATGATAAGTATTATTATGAAAAAGCCCAGCTAGCTTTAATGGATACGCATTGTCATCGTAACATGGCATTTGGCATCGCTGGTCTCAGTGTGGTCGCAGATTCAATTGCAGCGATTAAGTTTGCCAAAGTCACTCCAGTTAGAGATAAAGACGGAATAGCTAAAGACTTTAAAGTTAATGGAGATTTTCCGATGTTTGGCAATGACGATGATCGAGTTGATAGAATAGCGACAGACGTAGTTAAGCGTTTTAATGCAGAATTAGCAAAAAATCATATTTATCGAGACGCTACGCCAACTTTATCGGTGTTAACTATTACTTCCAATGTGGTTTATGGCAAAAAAACTGGAGCTACACCAGATGGCAGAAAAGCTGGAGAACCTTTTGCTCCTGGGGCTAACCCAATGCATGGACGTGATCATTCTGGCGCCATTGCTTCTCTAAATAGTGTGGCCAAAATTGATTATGGTGATGCTCGAGATGGAATCTCTAACACCTTTTCAATTGTACCAAAAGCTTTGGGCAGTGATCGCTCTCAACAAATTGATAATTTAGTCGGGATGTTAGATGGTTATTTTAATCAAAAAGCTCATCATCTTAATGTCAATGTGTTGAATCGAGAAACACTCGAGGATGCTATGGAACATCCTGAGAAATATCCACAATTAACCATTCGCGTTTCTGGTTATGCGGTAAATTTCATCAAATTGACTAGAGCCCTACAAGAAGAGGTGATTGCGCGCACTTTCCACGAGACAATGTGAGATGGTTAAAACTCTAAAGATTCACTCAATTGAAACTTTTGGGGTTCATGATGGGCCAGGCATTCGTTTAGTCGTTTTTGTCCAAGGTTGTCCTTTTCGTTGTTTATATTGTCACAATCCAGATACTCAGGAGTTAGAAACTGCGAAAACTCAAACTAAAACGATTGATGAAATTCTTGCGCTTTTAGAGAGAGAAAAACCCTATTTTGGTGAAAATGGCAATCGGGGCGGAATCACTGTTTCGGGGGGCGAACCAACCCTGCAAGCTAAAAACATGATAACCTTATTTAGAAAGGCTAAAGAGCGAGGGTTTCACACTTGTTTAGACAGCTGTGGAGGTATAGTCAATAAGGATGTTGAGGAATTATATCGTTTCACCGATTTGCTTCTACTTGATGTTAAGCACATTGATCCGCTATGGCACCGCCGCTTAGTTGGACAGGATAATGCAAAAGTTTTGGAAAATGCTAAAATCAGGGAGAAAAGTGGTCGGGAAATGTGGTTGCGTTATGTTCTAGTGCCTGGCTGGACAGACCAACCCGAATATTTAACAGCTTGGGCAAAATATTTTGCGCATTTTAAAACAGTCAGTAGGGTGGAAATTTTACCCTATCACGAATTAGGAAAGCATAAGTATCAAGAATTAGGTAGAGAATACCTGTTGGCCAATGTTAAACCGCCTAGTCAGGAACAAATAGCTCCGGCCAAAGAAATTTTTACTAAATATTTAGGTAATAAGGTGGTAGTCAACTAAAATAGAAAGCAGATATGAATTTTCAAGCTCTTTTTCAACCTCAGGCAATTGCCATTATTGGCGCTTCTAGTCGAGAAAAGACTGTGGGTAATGATGTGGTAAAAAACTTAGTTAATCAGGGTTATGCTGGAAAAATTTATCCAATTAATCCCAAAATTGATGAACTTTATGGTTTAAAAGTCTATCACGATATCAAGGACTTGGATCAAAAAATTGATTTGGTAGTGGTGGCCATCCCAGCCAAGTTTGTCGCCTCAGCTATTGACGAAGCAGCTAGCAAAGGGGCTCAGGCAGCCATTGTGATTTCAGCCGGTTTTAAAGAAGCTGGTAATTTGGCATTAGAGCAGGAACTGGCTGCTACTTGTCGACGTCACGGGATCATTCTGGTTGGGCCAAATTGTTTAGGGGTGATTAATGCTGAGCATAAAATGAATGCTTCATTTGCTGCCATTATGCCAGAAGTAGGCAACGTGGCTTTTATGTCTCAAAGCGGAGCACTTTGTACAGCAGTCTTGGACTACGCTCAAGAATTAGGTTTAGGTTTCTCCAAATTTATTAGTATAGGCAATAAAGCCGCTCTAGACGAATTAGCATTAATTAAATATTTACATGAGGATCCGCAAACCAAAGTGATTTGTTTATATGCTGAGGCACTAGATAATGCAACCGCCATCATTCAAACGCTAAAAGAGTTAAATCGCGGCAAAGAGCCAAAACCGGTGATTGTGCTTAAATCTGGTAAAACAGCCGCTGGAGCTGGAGCCATTGCTTCTCACACCGGTTCACTTTCTGGTGGTGATAATGCTTATCAAGCACTGTTTAATCAGGCTGGGATTATCCGAGCACAATCGGTCAGTGAATTATTTGATTTAGCCTCAATTTTTAGTAATAATCCTCTTAAGGAAATTAAAACGGTGACGATTATCACTAATGCTGGTGGTCCCGGAGTTTTAACCACTGATGCGGTCATAGAAAATGGTTTGGAGATGGCTAAATTGGAAGAGCAAACGATCAAAAAATTAAAGAGTTTTTTGCCAGCCGCAGCCAATACTCATAATCCCGTAGATGTTTTAGGTGATGCGGTTGGTGAGGTCTATGAAAAAACCCTGGCAGTAATTGGTGACGATCGGCAAACTGACGCGATTTTGGTATTGCTGACCCCACAAACCATGACTGAGCCAGTCAAAACAGCCCAGGCGATAGTGAATTTAAGAAAAAAAACAGATAAAGTCATTGCTGTTTCCTTAATGGGTCGAGATTTAGTTGCAGATGGAGTGAAAATTTTAAAAGATAATAAAATTGCTAATACCACTTTTCCTGAATCAGCGGCTTTAGGTTTGGGCGCTTTAGCTAAATTTGTGGCTTGGACTAAAATTAAAGAAGATAAACCATTAGTTTTTAATGACGTTGATCGAGAACGGGTTGCTCAAATATTTAAGAAAGCCAAAAAAGAAGGGAAAACTAGTTTCCCAGAAGCTGAAGCGATGAAAATTCTCCAAGCTTATAATTTTCCCTTACTGAAAAGTGCTGTGGCTAAATCAGCGAGTGAAGCCAAACAAATTCTAGAAAAATTTGCTTGTGCGGTAGCGATGAAAATCGTTTCTCCAGACATTTTACACAAAAGTGATGTGGGCGGAGTGATGCTAAATGTGACAGCAGACAATGTTGAAGCAAAATTTCAAGCAATGATGACCACTGTCCGTAAAAATAAACCACAAGCCAAATTAGAGGGGGTGTTATTAATGGAAATGGCACCCCAGGGTCATGAAACTATTTTAGGTATTAATAAAAACTCGCTGGGGAGTATGCTAATGTTTGGTTTAGGTGGGATTTATGTTGAGGTTTTTAAAGATGTAACTTTCGCTTTCCCTCCATTAAGTAAGTTAGAAATTGAAAAAATGATCGGCGGTTTAAAATCTAACAGTATTTTTATGGGAGCTAGAGGTCAAGCAGCGATTGATCAAAAAAGTTTAATTGAAGCTATTGCTCGCTTGGCTCAGTTAGCTGGCGATTTTCCGCAAATCAAAGAATTAGACATTAATCCATTATTATTAACTGCTCAAGGAGTAAAAGTGCTTGATGCACGCATTGTTATTGAATAATTAAATTATGACAAGAGCTTTATACGCCCTTTCTGGCGACCCAATTACCCACGGTCATTTAGATATTATTACTAGAGCTGCCAAGGCCTTTGATCAGTTAATTGTGGCTATTGGTGTTAATCGCTTAAAAAATTATCTGTTTACTCTCGAGGAAAGAGAAGAAATGGCTCGACGTAGTTTAGTCAATCTGAAAAATGTTAAAGTAATGTCTTTTACTGGTCTGCTAGTTGATTTTGCTTATGAAAATAATGTGGACGTGATTGTCAAAGGTGTTAGAACCAATCAAGATTTTGAATATGAGCAGAACTTACACTTAATGGGTGAAAGTCAGCGTTTGGGTATTGATACCTTCTTATTATTTACTAAACCTGAATTGTCACATATTAGTTCCAGCGCAGTTAAGGAAATTCAAAAGGATCAGGGCTTAATTCAAGACTACGTTAGTCCTTATGTTAAACAATGTTTAGAAAAAAAGTTATCCAAACAATATATTGTTGGTTTGACTGGTGAAATTGGCAGTGGGAAGAGCTATGTTGGCGAACAGCTAGTGCAACTAGCAAAAAAAGACAAGATTTCTGCTCATAATATTGAACTTGATTTATTGGCTCAGCAAATTCAAGAAGATTTAAGCGAAGAAAAGTATGAATTAGTTAGACAAGAAATTATTAAAAATTTTGGTCAAGAAGTTGCCAAAAAAGATGGCAGAATCGATCGAAAAGCTTTAGGTGAAATTGTTTTTGCTGACAGTGAAAAGCTAAATAAATTAAACAAGATTATGCGGACCCCAATTTTGGTGAGACTACGCAAAGAACTAAAAAATAAAGAAGGTTTAATAATCTTAAACGCCGCCCTGTTGGCTGAAACGCAAATGATGGATTTGAGCAACTTTAATTTGATTTTATTAGATGTTAACGAGCAAACTCAAGCCCAACGCTTAATTAAACGAGGTTTAAGCCAAGAGCAAATTAAAAGAAGACTAGCCAGTCAATATGATTTTGCTAAAAAGAAAAAAATTATTGAACAAGCGATCAGCGATCATCAGTACGGGCGACTTTTTATTTTAGACAATTCTGTTGACGATAATAAACAAGGGATTGCCGATTTGTGGCAGGAGTTAAAAGAATACTTTTCTTTGTAATTTATTAGCAATACTGAGTAATTTATCAGTAACACTAAGTAATTTATCAATTTAAATGGATTAAAATTTTAGCTCGATAGAAATAGGACAGTGATCTGAGCCTGGAACTTCGCGATGAATTGTGGCTGCTTGTAAATTTTTTTTCAGCGACTGACTAACGAAGAAATAATCAATTCTCCAACCAACATTACGTTTTCTAGCTGCTGTTCTTTGACTCCACCAGGTGTAAGCATCTTTTTGCTGTGGATAAAAGTAGCGATAACTATCAATGAAACCTGAATTTAGTAATTGATCTATCCAGGCTCTTTCTTCCTTCAAAAAACCAGAAATATGTTCATTAGCTTTGGGTCTAGCGAGATCAATTTCCTGATGGGCCGTATTGACATCACCGGTAATGATAATATTTTGATTAACTTTTTTTAAATCCGGCAAATAAGCTAATAAATATTGATAAAAAGCCATTTTATATTGCAGGCGTTCTTGACTAGCTTTTCCATTGGGGAAATAAATATTTAGTAAAATAAAATTGGGGTAGTAACTAACAATGGCTCTACCTTCTTGATCAAAACGTTGTTGATTCAGACCAATTTGAACTTTGTTAGGTTCGGGAATACTATAAGTGGCCACGCCACTATAACCAGCTTTGTGCGCACTAGCAAAGTCAACTCGATAGTGGTCAATCATTTTTAAATCAAAACTGAGTTGATCGGGATGAGCTTTGGTTTCTTGAACACACAAAATGTCTGGTTTTTCCTTAGTGAGCCAAGCAACAAAACCATTTTTGGCTACAGAACGGATACCATTGACGTTCCAGGAATAAATTTTCATAACTCTTATTATAGCGAATTTTTACTCGATAGTTTATGATAACTAGGTGGCTGTTTATTTTAATGATTTAGACCATGCAGTTTTTTTTACCCTCGTTTACAGTGACTATTTTAATTACCCGCTAAAAAAAACTGAAATTTACCAACGTTTACCAAAAGTGTGGGATTGGGATTTTTTAACTGGAGTTAAACTTAAAAGTGATCGGTTTAAAATCGATAAAAATTCCGAGAAATTTACCAAAAGTTTAGAAAAACTGGAAAAGGCGAAAAAAATTGCTAAATTAAAAGTAGCAGATGATGACTATTATTTTTTAACCAATCGACAACAATTAGTTAAATTGAGATTAAATAAGGAAAAGATCGCTTATAACAGACGCGCTGTTATTCTACAAGCCAGTCAATACTTGTTGCGTTTTCCGAGTATCCAAGCTCTTGGTTTGACTGGTGCAAGTGCGATGAACAACGCTAGTTTAGCCGATGATTTAGATTTTTGTATTATCGTTAAGAAAAACACTTTGTGGCTTACTCGTTTGGTGGTAATTGTGGTAGCCAAAATTCTGGGAAAACGGCCACAAATTGATGCCCATGCTAAAAATGAAAATAAACAAGCTTGGTGTTTTAATTTATGGTTAGATGAAAGCTCATTAAATATAGCTCAAAGGGGTTTTTCTATCTATCAGGCATATGAGTTAAGGCAAATGGACTTTCTATTCGATAAGGCGTCTATCCAAAAGAAGCTCTGGTTACAAAATTGGCAGTTTGCTGAATTACTAGACCTTAATCTGCCCAATAATGATTTGTCCAGTGATAAAGACAATTTAATCGATTATTTTCTCTGGCCAATTAATGGTTTTCTCTATTTAATACAAAAGATCTATCGGAGGTTAGCTTTCGGTAAAGAAGATTTTTCATTAAATTTGCATCAGGCTCATTTCAATCACATTGGTCGCCAGGATAAGATTTTTAAAAGCATAAAAAAGAAACTGCAAAGCAATGCTTTTACTGATCTTTAAATTATTTTCCTGGCGAATTATCAACCATGCGTTGTTAATATTGATTTTGATTCAACTAATTTTAATCTTACTGTTATGTTTAATGTTGCTAATTATTTTTGCTTTTTATCGTTACTTAAATTTAACAAAGCAGATTAATTCCTTAATTAAGTATCAAGAAATTTATTGCGAAAAAACGGTTGCTTTAATTGAAGTGGCTAAATTATCCCTGTTTTCTATTAATTATCTAAAAAATCCAATAACTAGTTTAAGATTTATATTTGAAGAATTAAGAGATCCTGCTGTTGTTGAAAAGAAAAAAATAGTACACCAATATCTCAAACAAGCTGATCAGCTGTTATTTAAAATTAAAGACAAAGATGACATCTTGTCTCGGCAACTTTTTCCGCAAGATACTAAAAAATTATTTGACTTAAAAAAAGAAATTGATTCAATTTTAGTTTTTTATGAAGTAGCTTTTAAACAAAATGGAATTTCCGTGAATTTTAACAGTGATCATGAATATCGTATTTTTGCCCAACGAGATCAATTATTGAGAGTAATTAATGCTGTATTATTAACCAGTGTCCAGTCTCTGATCTCTTCTAAGCAAAAAAATAAACGATTAAAAATTTATTTCATTAGAACGGCTTATTTATTAAAAATTATGATTGAAGATAACGCTGGAATGATAAACGCTAAGAGCATTAGTGGTCGAATCAAGCTTAATGGTTTTGAAGAGAGAGATATTGATGTATTTCAACTGTCACTTTATTTTGCTAATAAATTGATGAAAAAATATTTTCAAAAGAAAATTGAAATAGTTAATAAGAAAAATTTAACAACCACGGTCTGTCTAAAAATTAAAAATTCTTATATTTTGGCAGAACCTAGAATTAAGAGCTGATCCCGGGCCAGGATTCGAACCTGGAATAATTGATTCAGAGTCAATGGTGATGCCATTTCACTACCCGGGATAATTAAGCAAATCTCATTACAAATTTTAACTTAATTTTAACTTCAGTTATTAAAATTAACCTAGTTATTATATAACAGAAGGTTAATTAATGAGATGTTTAAAATTCTAATTCTTGAAGACGATCTAATTTTACTTAAGACGCTTAAAGACGTACTTTGCAAGAATCACTATCAAGTGGATTTAGCTCATGATCTGAACCGCGCCGAGCAATTAATTGCCGATAATGATTATGATCTATTAATCTTTGATCGTTTAGTCAACAATGAAGATAGTTTAGAGTTTCTGGAAGCCTTGAGGGCTGATCAAACTTTTATCCGGGTTTTAATCATTAGTCAAAAGAAGCTTATCGATGATCGATTATTATCGTTAAAAGTGGCCGATGATTTTTTGGCTAAACCGTTTGTCATTAAAGAACTTTTATTAAAAGTCAACAACTTGCTTTCTCGATCAAAATATAAATTAGAAGAAAATTTTGTGTGTCCGTATTTTTATTTAAATGAGGCTGGTTTGGTGCAGGATTTAGCCACTGGCAATTGTTTCTATTTACCCAAAAAAGAACGACAAATATTAGAGTGTTTATTGCTCCATCAGAATCAGGCAGTAAGTTATCAAACGCTGATTAATTATGTTTGGCCAAGAACTGATAATATTCCACAACAAAGGACGCTTAATGTCTATGTGCGCCGCATTAGATTAAAGATTGGTCGCTTTAGTCGGTACATCAAGACTATTCGAGATTTTGGCTTTATTT
>JAGOOB010000062.1 GCA_017992725.1 Candidatus Woesebacteria bacterium
AGGTACAGTGGGGGTTGCAGTGGTGGGTACGGTGGTAGGTACGGTAGTTGGTACAGTGGTAGGTACAGTGGTTGGTACGGTGGTAGGTACTGTAGTTGGCACCGTGGTAGGTACAGTGGTGGGTGCAGTGGTGGGTGCAGTGGTGGGTGCGGTCGTCGGCGCTGTAGTGGGTTCAGTATTTCCGCAATTTCTCAAATCAGTTTCATAACTTTTACATCCTGAAACATTACAATAAACATTGGAGTTATCAACTGCATCGACTTGCCAGCAACGTAAATCAGGATGATTTCTACCTTCATCAAGCAAGGTAGTGCAATCGCCAAATTCCCAATAAGCATTGGGATCTGATTCCGAACACTTACCGGGTCTTAAAACACCATTTGGACAGTAAATTAATACACACCTTCCATGCCAGGTTTTACTAGGATCGTTAAGACAAATGCTTCCGTAATTAGCAGGAGAACAGAAATTTGGACCATATGCTTCTTGTCTGATATCTTGGGGCTGTCTCATCAATATTAATCCAACTCCACCAGCAACTAGAAAGAACAGCAATAATAAAAGAAGCAAAGTTGTTTTCTTCTTTTTTGGCGAGGCCTTCACTTTATTTTTTTTAGAACCTTTATTTGCATTATCGTTGTTATTGAGAAGGTTAGGATCGTTGGTGGGTGGAAGATTATTTGTTGCTATTGGAGTATTTGTAAAATTGGGGGATGGAGTATTTGACTGATTAGGCAACTTTGGTAATGAAACGTCAGCAATAACATTGGCTTGATTTAACCGACCATTAGTTGTTGAGGAAGCTTGATTTACAGCGGCGTTAGGAATATTCAGCGAGGCGATTGGTTTAATCATCTGATCTTCAGCTGTTTTTTTCTGATATTTCTTTGGTATAAATTTACTTAGATCGGACATAAACAAAATACCGAATTTTAATACGCCTTCTTTTAAGAATAATACATTATAGTCACCTTAAGCAAGTAGCAATTAAATTTTGATATACTTTTTTATATTTATTTATAATTTAGCAAAAATTTCTTATTTTGATTTTGTTTTACAAAGCAAATTAATTGTTTTTTTTAACTGAATGAAAACTATTTTAATAATTAATACATATTGTTGATAAAGATTGAGGACAAGTGTCTCTTTTTCTAATTTTTGCCAAATTTTTAAACTCTGATGCCTGTTATCATCAAGTACCCACAGCGAAAATAAGCCTGGCTTGACCAGGTGTCGCCAAGAATACCAACTAGGATTAATTTTTTTCAACTCTCTTGCCTCATTGACTGGCAATGGTCTGGGTCCAACTAAAGCCATATCGCCTTTGATAACATTGATGACTTGAGGCAGCTCATCTAAACCTGTTTTGGAGAGCACTTTGCCAAATTTAGTAAATCTGGGGTCATTATCAATTTTAAACATTGGTGCTGGAGCATAATTGAGTTTGGTAAATTTCTTTTGGTTTTTTAAACGCAACGATTCCGCATTTTTTACCATGGTTCGAAACTTATAAATGGTAAATTCTTTGCCATTTTGGCCAGTTCTTTTTTGCTTAAAAATAATTGGTAAACCAATTTGCCAAAGTAAGATTGGCCAAAAGATAATAAAAAAAGGAAATAAAATAAGCAAAAACATTGAAGCTAAAATCAAATCAATGAAGCGCTTGGAACAAGCGTGATAACTGTGGTTGATAAAATTATTATTTTTCATCTAGGATTATTATTTAAGTAAAAGCAACCCCAAGGTTAATGCCACTCAATTATTTTATCGAAAAAGTCAATTAAAGATAGCCTTAGTGTCCATTTATGATATTATTTGAATGTTTTAAGAAAAATTATTAATGAAAAAAATTATTAAATTAAGTAAAAAACAGCGCTATTGGTTGGATTTTGTATCCGCCATGACGCAAAAAGAAATCAAGGCTCGATATAAACGAGCCACTTTTGGTTTTTTATGGTTAGTATTAAATCCATTACTGCAAATGTTGGTGATGGGTTTTGTTTTTCAATTTTTTGTGCCAGTTAGGGTTGATAATTATTTCCTTTTTTTGTTTGCTGGTCTGTTGCCTTGGAATTTTTTTGCTCAAAGTTTAACCAAAACTACGCCGGCTTTTTTTTATGAGAGAAATTTGATTAAAAAAGCCAAATTTCCTAGAGAAGGCATCATTTTATCAATAATTTTTTCAAATCTCTTCCATTTTTTGATCGCCTTAATTTTGTTGATGATAGCGTTAATTGGTGACAAATTGCTAATAGAATCCTACACTTTTATGCAGTTAATTAACTATGCATTGCGGATGTTGTGGGTGTTCCCGGCTATTTTGCTATTATTGTTATTTACCATTGGTTTGTCCTTAATCACCTCTTCATTGAATGTTAAATTTAGAGATATTAATTTTATTGTTTCTTTGGCCGTGATGTTGTGGTTTTATGCCACACCAGTTATTTACGCGCTCAATTTGTTGCCAGAGTTCATACAACCACTTTTTTATTTAAATCCGATGACTACCGTTGTTGAAATGTTTCATTACGCGCTGATGGGTTTGCCGATGACTATGATGAACTTTGTTTGGGTAGCCATTGTATTGATAATTGCTATTTTTTATTTCGGCATAAAGATTTTTAATAAAGAAAGTAAAAATTTTGACGATTGGTTATAACAAATTGGTTAAAAATGACTATTCTAGAAGAAAAAATTATTAGAAACAGAAAACACACCAATGATGTGGTGATTTCGCTCTCTGATATTAGTAAAAAATATATTATTACCCATGAAAAACCGACTCTTGTTGAAGATGTCAGTCGAATCTTGCGTTTTCAGAAAAAAGAGGAATATTGGGCGCTGCAAAACGTTAATCTA
>JAGOOB010000063.1 GCA_017992725.1 Candidatus Woesebacteria bacterium
AGTTAAATTATCAGCTCTGGCCAGTCACATTTTCGGTTTTTTTAGTCAATTAAGTACGATCTTGCTTGGCTATTACGCCCTGCTCTTTGCTTTCTTTTTACCGCTAATTTTGATTGGTTTGCCAAAAGAATATTTATCAGATTTGTTTCACTACGGTAGTCCTTATATAGTCAATTATCCGGCACTGTTTGTGAAGCTAGCTTTTGCCTTGATTATTTTTATTCTGATTGTAACCATCACGGCTCTACCCTACATTTTGCTACGCACCCTCTGGAAAATTACCGAAAAAAATCGATTAGACTTGATTAACAGTTTGGGTGAAAACAGAGCAAAAAAAAGTCTGGCTATCAGCTGGGTGATCATTTTAATTTTAGTTGCTGTGAGTTTATTTAGGTGGCCTGATCATCCCCTTCTAGCCCAACTTAATGAATTTGATCAAGCAGCAGATTATGTAACTCAAGAAACAGCTGCTCGACCACTAATCGAACATGAAGAAAAATTGCAAAAATTGGTGGAACGCAAAGTTGAGGCTCGTAGTTATTATTTATTTGATAAAGATGAAACTTTTGTAGCCGATGCCTATGCCCAAGTTTTTGGGAATGAAAGTTTTGCCAAAGTTGTTCAAACCGCCTTTACCAATTTAGCTTATCCTCTTGTTTATTGGGAGGAGCGAGCCAATCAACAAGCCTTGAGCAATAATTTTGAATATCTATTTGGTTATCCTTATTATCAAAACAAAAACGAACTTGAAGAAGTTGCTGTTAGATTTAAAGAACCAGAGGAAGAAGAAAATAAAAATGTCTTACTCACTTATCGTGAAATTACTGTAGATAGCGAAGCTGATGGTTTATTGGCTCGGATCACTATAGAGGAAGAATACGAAAATCAGACCAACACAGAGCAAGAAATCATTTATGAATTTAATTTACCCGATGAAGTAGCTTTTTATGATTTAAAACTCGGACCTAATTTGGAATTTTCTGGAGTGATTGCTCCTAAGGGTGCTGCGCAAAAGGTTTATGAGCGCGAATTGGTGAAACGACGTGATCCAGCACTTTTAGAGCAAACTGGACCCAATCAATATCGCTTAAGAATTTTCCCAGTGCCAGGTCGCAATGATTTCAGTACTTTACAAGGTCAAAGACAAAAAGTCTCATTTAGTTATAGCGTGGCACAAAATGCGGGAGGATTTGCCCTACCGCACTACACTCGAGAATCAAATGTTTACTCTGATGCTTCAAGCTCCATTTCCCTCGCTTATAATGGCCAAATCAGCTATTTGCAAGAGACTAGCGATCAAATAGCCGCTATAGATGGTGAAGTTCGAGATCTGTGCTTAAATCAGGAGCAAAACCTAGCTCTCAACGAAGCTGGACGCAACGCCAACATTATTTTTCACGCCAATGATCCAGATTTGCAAAACTTAGCTTGCGCAGAAATTAAAGATGTATTGCCCCTGCTCAAAGCTTATCGTTTAGCCATTGTTTATGATACTTCTTTCAATAACGAAGATGACCAAACTCTTGATCAATTCGCCAAATTGCTGAGTCAAACAGATTCGGGTTGGTTAAACGAAGCGCAAATTGATCTATATAAGTTTAATCAAGTAATTAGTGCTGGAGAAAGAATAACCGCTGATAATTTCAAGGAACTACTGGACCCGATTCACTTTTCGAGAGTCAACGACTTTAGTCAATTGGGAAAAATCACTGGTGATTATGATTTAATTGTTTTAGTCACTAGTCAAGACATTGACTTTACTCAATTAAAGAATTTTCCCTTCTTTAAGCCGACCATGGTTTACTGGGTTAGTGAGGATCAATTGCCAGCACTGAATATGGAAATGACCAGTGGACTCTGGCAAACCGGTGGTGGCACTAGCACCACCATTGAAGAAGCGATTCGTAGCTTCTTAATTAAGCAAGAATTATTTACCAAATACGCTGAAAATGCCATTAATTTGAATCAAAAACTCAGTCTGCAGTTTAGTGGCTTGTCAACTATTCCAGCTAATAACGTTTTCAGCGCAAATAGTGCTTTGGCAATGATTAGTAATAAAGCTCTCTTGCAACAATTTGTCAGTCAACAAAGCAAAGAAGTAGTGGGTGACATTAATCTCCTGGATCAACTAGATCAAGCTGCTCGTCAAGCCAATTTAGTCAGCCCCTACTCTTCTTTAATTGCCTTGGTTAATCAACAGCAGATTGAAACTTTGAAGCGACTAATGGAGCAATACAATCGTTTCCAAGATACCCAAATGATTGAAAATGAAAGCCGAATTAACGTTTTTTGGGATGGACCCATTCCACAACCCATGCCCATATTCGACGACTTTTCCATGGAAATGATACCTGGTTCACCAATGATCAATAAAGGTGTTATTGGTGGAGAGATGATGAAACAAGAAGCAATACTCAACAATGATTTATTATCGCTTGATAAAGATGTAGCTGATGGCGTTACTGCTCAGAGAAGAAATGCTGGTGGTTTGGGAGGTTTTGCTACCGGAACAGGTATCTTATCTAATTTATCGGGCGGCGCTGTATTTATAATCGGCACTGGCTTAATTGCTGTTGTGGGCTTGGTAGTTTCTCTACTACAGCAATTGAAAAAAAAGAAAAAATAAAATAATAAGTTGTCTATCAACCTACTAAGCAATCTAGAAAATCTCAGCTATCTAATTTTACTTGGAAAAATAATATTATGAGCAATATTTTCGTCTCCATCGAGACCAGCAGCTATTCTGACATCATTAGCGTCAGAATTTTCAATGCGAAAACTACACAT
>JAGOOB010000064.1 GCA_017992725.1 Candidatus Woesebacteria bacterium
TTTACAAAGACGGAAAATTAGTAGGCACCACTCCTGCCACCGGCAATTTAGCAGTTAATAATGTGACTGCCAAAATTGGCACTTATCAAGGTACCAATTACAATTTCAATGGACAAATTGATGATGTAAGAATTTATAATTATGCTCTTACCCAAGAACAAATCAAACTTTTATACAATGACAACGCTGCTGTTAGATTCTAGCGAATAGTTAAATTAGTCTTCTTCATCATCAAATTCAGCCTCACCCACTGCATAAATGACTGCTTCGGTGACGCCGTGATAATGAAAAATCTCATCTTTATCAAAAACAATACCAATTTCACGCTGCGCTGCTTCATTACTCGATGAAGCATGAATCAAATTCATTTGTTGACTCATGCCAAAATCGCCACGAATTGAACCACCTTCAGCTTCTCTCCCCAAAGTAGTACCCACTAG
The DNA here is from genome assembly GCA_017992725.1 of Candidatus Woesebacteria bacterium. GTDB lineage: Bacteria > Patescibacteriota > Microgenomatia > UBA1400 > PJMF01 > JAAZKO01. The sequence goes on from JAGOOB010000064.1 coordinate 441, forward strand.
CAACCGCACTACTGGCACTGCGTCAATGCCTTCCCAAACCATGGCCACAATTGGCATTGAACTCATAAAGGTCTTCAGATCGTGAAAGAATTCTTTCTCACGATGCTCGCTATACCACTCGTCTAATTGACGATCATCCATACGCAACATCTTGAGACCAACCAGCTTAAGACCCTTGCGCTCAAAGCGACTAATAATTTCCCCAATTAAACCTCGTTGCAAGCCATCTGGCTTAACTAAAACGGCTGTTTGTGTAACTTTCATTTTTCCCTCCTCTTTTATTGATTTCTTATTATATATCCTTTTGCTGCCACTGGCGATGATCTTAAAATTAGCAAAAAACAAAATGAGACAAAAATGGACTATTTTAGATATATCAATATATAAAATAAGATATCAAAAGGTTAAGTAATAGATAATAAAAAAGGGTAACAAAAATGACTACTAACTTTAATCGATCTAAACATTAATTAAGATATCAAAATGTTAATAAGTTAATCAAAAACCCATTGGCGAATTTCTTTTGCATTAGCAAAATTGCCAATCAGGGCAAATCGTAATTGCTCTTTTTGGAAAATAAGTTTGGCTAAGCGATTGAGGTCTTTAACTGTCACCGCTTCAATTTGCTTAATCACTTCGTTTGGCGTCAAAATTTGATCGTCCAAAAGCTGTCTAAAGCCGTAAAATTGGGCTACATTATTGCTCTCCTCTAAATTGAGCAGAGTTGTCCCCTTAAGGTAATTTTGCGCCCTTAGCAACTCCTTGGCACTAATCGCTCCTGATTCTCCTGCTTCCCCCTGACCATTAGCCAAGTTATAAAAAACGGCCTTCGTCGCCTCAATTGCTTCTTTGAGTCGTTTGGGGTCAACTCCAGCTTTAGCTCCTAAATAACCGCAATCGTGATAATACTCTAGGGTACTGTGGACGTAGTAACACAAACCTCTTTTTTCGCGGACTTCGTTAAACAGGCGCGAACTCATGTTATCGCCCAAAATGGTGGACAAAACCGAAAGCGCAATCCGATCGGGATGATGACGACTAAGCGCGGGCCACGCTAGCACAAAATGGGCTTGTTCACTCGCTCGCTTAATCAGTTTAAAACGACGACTAGAAAAGGCGCTTTTGTTCAGTTCTGAGAGCTCAGTTTGTTGAGTTTGAGTAAGTTTAGCCGTAGGCAATTTGCGATTTTCACCTCGTTTTTCATTGAGCTTGTTAAAAGCTAAAGTCACTTTGTCAACTAACACTTGTGGCTCTTTGCTAATTTTGTCCAAACCACCCGCAACCACTAACAGCAAATTTTCTGGACCGTAAAAGCGTTGTAAAAAATGATGAAAATCTTCACTGGTCAGCGAGCGAATACTGGCTTTGTTGCCAACAATATCGTGAGCTAAGGCGGGATTGGCAAAAAGCAATTGTTCAAAAACATTATCGATGTGATATTGAGGCGTATCGACATACATGTTTAATTCCTCGATAATCACCCCCTTTTCCCGATCAATATCCTCTTGGCGCAAGAGCGGAGCCAAAAGCATTTCTGACAACACATCGAGAGCTAGATCAAAATTATTGGCTGCAGACTTGACGTAGTAACCAGTGTATTCCTTACTAGTGAAAGCATTAAACTCGGCACCGACACTGTCTAGAGTCCGAGCCAGATCTTTAGCGGTGGGATATTTTTGGGTACCTTTAAACACCAGGTGTTCAAAAAAATGAGCAATACCCTCTTTGCCCACCGGTTCATAGCGGGAACCAGTATTGGCCAAAAACATCACTGTTACTGATTCACTCGCTGGCAAATTAATACTTAATAATGGCAATTTTTGCTGAAACTTGGGTAAAGCAATTTGACTTAATTGGTGTTTAAACATAGCGCTATTGTAACACCAAAATTGTGCAAGTGAGTTTTAAAAAGTGGCAAATAAAAGCCGAATATTTTTGAGTATATTTATTACTCTTACAGTTTTTAGTCTTAATAAATTTAGCTGGTGTTTTATGAGAAAAAAAATTTACTCAATTTTGATAAATTAGTTACAATATCCCTTTTCATATTTCGGACAGATTTCGGTGAGCTTGTCAGCGCCAATCAAAGACAATTACCCTACTCTGGTACCAGATTAGCTTTAATTTGGCTGATTTTTCGACAAAAATTGGCAGTTTTTTTACTAAAAAATCAGTAAACGGTACAGTGAGTAAAGCGACTGCTGGGCAATTGTAAAGCAACTGCTACACAAATATCGCTACACAATTTGCCAAAGTTAGTCCCCAAAACAATGGCCCGTCACTGTAAAAACACCCTCCAATTATCCTT
>JAGOOB010000065.1 GCA_017992725.1 Candidatus Woesebacteria bacterium
GATCTAACCCAAGGTTTTTCCCAGGCTTTGGTGGTGGCAGTGCAAGAAAGTGCTAGTCCCAAGTTACACTTACTGAAAAGTGATTTTGTATTTAGTTTGCAAGCCAGAGATTATGCTTTTTGGGACGGTCAGCGAGTAATTAGTGAAACTGAATATAAGGTTAATAGTGAAGTCATTGATGAGTTTAAATTGCATCGGATAAACGACGCTAATCGGAGTTTGAAGCTTCTCCAACCCCATTGTCAATTAATGCCCCGGCAATGACTAATAAATTGGTTCTAGTGTCACGATAAAATACTGCCGATTGACCACTAGCAGGAGCGAAAATTTTATCCTGAGTTTTCACTAACAGCTGGTTGCCGTTTGTTTTTACCTGACAAGGGATTAATTTGCCTTGATTGCGAATCTTAACTAAAGCATAAAAGCTCGCTTTTTCTTGCCATAGTTGTTGCTGACTGTTATTAATGAAGTGCAATTCTTTAATAGTAAATTTGTTGACCAAACTAGCTGCTTTTTCCGCGACTACCAGACGGTTTTTTTCAGGAATTTTATTTACCACCAATAAGGCTGGAGCCCGATTTTTGTCATAGTTAATTGTTTGGCTTTTTTTAAGAGCTTGATGATCAATGACAAAGCCATGACGTTGACCAATCGTGTAAAAAGCCAACCCCCGATGCTGGCCAATGACCAAACCGTTCTGATCAACAATTTCGCCAGGATTTTCTTGGATATTATTTGCTAAAAATTGTCTAAGGTTACTATCCCTAAGGAAACAAATATCAAAAGATTCTCGCTTTAAGTGATTAAGCTTAGCCTTTTGAGCAATCTCTCTGACAGCGGTTTTAGTTAGCAAACCCAGGGGAAAAATAAGTTGCTTGAGCTGTTCTTCGTTAAGTTGATACAAAAAATAGCTTTGATCTTTGCTTTTATCTTTAGCAGCGGCCAAATATAATTCGTGATTTTTTTGAATAATTTGGGCGTAATGACCAGTGGCTAAGTGAGAAAAGCCTTGTTCTTTTGCCCAATCTAGTAAGCGACCAAACTTTAATAATTTATTACAGACAATGCAAGGGTTAGGAGTGAGACCGTGTTGATAAGAGTTTAATAAATCATCAATCACCCACTCTTTTTGTTCCTGAGCAAAATCCAGCATGACAAAAGGAATCTTGAGCGCTTCGGCAATTTTTTTTGCGACTTGACTCTCCCCTTCAATGATTTGTGCCTGTTTCTCAGTGCTAGCATAAAATTTAATGTAAACAGCGCTGACATCCAGTTTTTGCTGTTTAAGCAAATAGGCAGCGGTACTAGAATCTACCCCTCCAGAAAGAGCGACTAAAACTTTTTTTGCCATATTAAAAAATAAAATTCCTTTTAGCGATGGTTGCTACTTTTTCTTGATAAGCAGATGGATTGTCTGTATAAAATTTTGGCAAAATTAATTGGTAGTGAGGATTCATTTTTTGGGCTTTTTGAAGATCTTGAATAGCCAATTTGCCGTAGTACAAGGGGCTGGGATCATAATGATGGCGGTGGAGATATTGTGAAACTTGTACAACGCCTTCTAAATAGACTAGACTTTTAGTAAAACCACCAGCCAAACTGGTATCCTTTAAACCTCTCTTACTTTTCAAGGCTTGTGACCAGGCTTTTTGGGGGTTTTTAAAATAGTGATAGAAAAATTGATAGACGGTTTTAAAGTCCGCCCGACTAGCTAAGTGGCAACCCAGGTATGATAAAGCAGTTTGATAAAGTAACTGTTGGTCGCTGTTTAGATGTTGATGAATAACGGCCAAACCCTCTTCGGTGCGTAAATGATTGGCAAAGCCAAACTCTTTTTTACGATGATACCAGGGTTGTTGTAAGTAGTTTTCTTGACGGAGCACATGGGTGCCCAACTCATGATTGAGGATGTTGTCTAAACTTTTTTTGCTAAAATTAATTGGTAAGCGAATTTTGATAAAATTTTCTTTAAAGTTAACTGCAAAGCGACTAGTCAAGTGTTCATTAAACACCACTTGATACTTATTCGCTAGAGCATAATCATTTAAATAGTTAGTAATTAATTTTTGCGTATTTTCTTGATCTAAATTACTGTTTAAGCTTTGATCCTTGAGAAATAATTGCTCTTTTTGGGCTTGGTTGACAATTTTTTTGGCTAAGTGTAGGTATTTCCACCTTGCCCTACCATAATAATCAAGTCCAGATTCGGTGATGCTATTTTGATACTGAAATTGAGGATTATAGTTTCCGCCTTGAGCAAAAAACTTTTCTTTTTCAGTTGACAGATTAGTGGGCAGTAAATCCTTAAGTTTAATCATCTTTTTTAGGGCTAATGATAAAACCATCAAGATCTTTACGACCAATCTCAATCTTGTGTTGACGATGATTCAATTTATTACTGACTAACATAGTGGTCTTGATGATTTGTCCCTTGAGTTTAAATTTAACTTCTACTACAGGTAGATTACCTTCCTCTTTTTCTTTTTGAAACCACAATAAATCTTCAATATCGAGTAAACCTAGTTCACCAGCCAGACTGCGAGCAATTGCACTATGTAAGCGACCAGTGTTGATAAAGGCCGTGGTTGAGATTTTTTGTTTTTCATCCCCAAAAAGTAAAATTTCTTCATATAAACTAATATTACTAATTTCACTTTTTACTTTGATTCGTCCAGAAAAATCACT
>JAGOOB010000017.1 GCA_017992725.1 Candidatus Woesebacteria bacterium
TCTGGTTTAAAGTACAAAAAATGTGGCTTGATTAACGCTAAAGAACATCGGGCTTAATTAACTATGCCAGAGTTACCAGAAGTTGAATCTTTACGAAAAAATTTATCCCAAGTGCTACTGCAAAAAAGAATTGCGGATATTAAATTACTTCGACCCAAGAGTTTTCCAGAATTTAGTGAAAAAAAGCAAATATTGATTGGTCAAGAATTTATTGAGATTAATCGTCGGGCAAAAATCTTAGATTTAGTGTTGAGCAATAGTCAACATTTATTGATTCACTTGAAAATGACAGGGCAACTAATTTTTGTTGATAAAAACGGACAAAGATTTGGTGGCGGTCATCCCACCGCTGATTGGATTAATGATTTGCCAAGTCAGCACACTCGAGTAATTTTTGATTTATTAGATAACGAAAATAGAATTAGCCAGCTTTTTTTTAATGACATGCGAGTTTTTGGTTGGTTGAAAGTGATTGCTGCTAGTCAACTTGATCAAGAATTTGCTAGTTATGGTCCTGATGTTAATGATCAGCAACTAACAGTTAAATACTTGTTGGCAAAGGCCAAAAATCGACAAACTAGTATTAAGCAATTTATTATGGATAATCAAGTTTTGGCTGGTGTTGGCAATATTTATGCGAATGAAGCGCTGTTTAGAGCTAAAATTTCCCCTTTACGTCGAGCGAATAGTTTAAGCAAAATCGAAATGACTCGACTGTTATTAGAAATGCGCCAGATCATTGAAGCGGCTATTATTTTGGGGGGTACCACCTTTGATGGTCGTTACGTAGGAATTAATGGGCTGGCTGGGTCTTTTCAAGATCAACTAGCAGTTTATGGTCATGAAAATGAGGTTTGCCCAGATTGTGGTCATGATTTTAAAATTAAGCGAGTGAAATTAGGTGGTCGAAGTAGTTTCTATTGTGAACACTGTCAGCACTAATTAGCTAGCATGTTTTTCTTTTTCTTCAAAAGTGATAAGGTTTTTTTTAGGATAGCTTGACTATTCAATCCGTACTTCTCTAATAATTGTTCAGCACCTCCTGATTCGCCAAAACTGTTATCGACTGCCAAAAATTCCGTGACAATTGTTTTTTTCATTGATAAACCAACTGCTGTAATTAGATGTTGTGCTAAATAAGCGTTGAAACCAGAGCCTAGTTGTTCTTCACTTAAAACTAATAAAGCTTGAGTTTTTTGGCAGCTTTGGATAATAGTATCGAGGTCTAAGGGTTTAAGAGAAATAACATTAATTAATTCGACTCGAATACCCAATTGTTGTAGTTTTAAAGTTGCACGAATCGCTTCGTGAGTCAGGATGCCAGTGCTGACAATGCTAATATCTTGACCCTTAGTCAGTAGTTGAGCTTGATTAAGAGCAAAATTTGCTGATTCATCAGTTTTATTATCTAGGGCTTTTAATAAAAATTCTAAATCGGACACGGCCAACCGGCTCAGTCGCAAATAGCCTGGCCCGGGAGTTTTGGCTAGGGCTAAAGTAGCCAATTCGGCTTGGCGAGCGTCTGCAGGCGAAAGCACTCGCATATTGGGTAAAGCAATCATTAAACTTAAGTCTTCTAAAGATTGGTGAAAAGCTCCGTCTTCTCCGGTCACTAAACCAGCATGTCCACCAACGATTTTGACATTGAGCTTGGAATAGGCGATATTTCTAATTTGATCAAAATTTCGTGAGGGATTAAAAGAGGCAAAGCTGGTGGCAAAGGGAATTTTGCCTGCCAAACTCAAACCAGCAGCTACTCCAGCTAGGTTCTGCTCTGCGACACCACACTCAATATAACGACTGGGAAATAATTTTTTAAATTCAGCTAAGCGCAGTGAATCACTTAAGTCAGCAGATAAAGCCACAATTTGCGGGTTGTGGTGAGCGGCTTTCACCAGGCCTGTGGCAAAACCGTCTCTGGTAGCTAATAATTTTGTTTCAGTCATGATAATTGTTGTTTTTTGATCCTTAATTCTTGCATGGCGCTTTCAAATTCTTGTTTATTGGGAGCTCGGCCGTGCCAACGATAGTCATTTTCCATGAAAGACACGCCTTTGCCGGGCGTACTATGAGCAATAATGGCGACAGTGTGCTGCTTGTTATCTTTTGCTTGTTGCAGTTTTTTTTGAATATCGACAAAATCATGGGCATCCATTTCCAACACCTGCAGGCCAAAAGCAATTAATTTTAATTTCAGATTGCCCAGTGACATCACTGCTTGAGTTTTACCAGAAATTTGGATGTGATTATCATCAATAATAAAAGTTAGATTGTTTAATCGGTGATGAGTGGCGAACATATAAGCTTCCCAAGTTTGTCCTTCTTGTTGTTCCGCGTCACTAAGAAGACAAAAAACATGATTCTTTTTGTTATCCATCTGTAGTCCATAAGCTAAACCGACTGCTTGTGAGCTACCGTGTCCCAAAGATCCAGCAGTAATCTCAATCCCCTCGACGGTTTTTTTATCAATGGTTTGCCCATTCATTAGAAAATGAGGGTGGCCCTCTAAGCGACTGTCGATTTGTCTAAATGTTTCTAACTCTTCTCGAGCGAAATATTTTTGTTGAGCTAAAACCGCATAAAGTGCTGGACAAATATGCCCATTGGACAATAAAAAATAATCTCGTTTGTCCCAGTTTGGTCGTTGTGGATCATGACGCAGGATGCCACTAGCGTAGAGGGTGAATATCAGATCGACCATACCTAAACTACCAGCTGGATGACCGCTTTGAGCTTGATAAATCATCGCTAAAATATCTTGACGAAGAGTAAAAGCAATTTTGTGTAATCGGGTAGCAGCGGTGATTTTCATTGCTTATTTTAGTAATTCTTCAACTTGTTTGGCTAGTGATTCATTCCAATCAACTTGATATGGTAAATTAATTTTTTCGGCTTTGCCACCATTGGGAATAATAATAACGATTTTGGTTTTGCCTAAATTAGATTTTAATAATGTGCCGAGCTTTGTTAACGTTTCTTTACTGGTTTTTCTTGGCACAAAGATTTCTTGATAATCACCTGATATTTCTTGTGGCAAATTAGTTTTTGGTAAGGAAATTTTTTCGGCAATGAGTTTCAGTTCTTTATCACGATTCTGTACCTTAGCTCTTAGTAAGATAATACTATCCTCACCCAGTTGCCCAATCCATTTTTGATAAAGTTTAGGAAAGATTAAAAATTCGATTTTACCAGTGGTGTCCTCCAGAGTAGCAAAAGCCATCTTTTGACCACTTTTGGTTGTCACTTCTTTAAATTTTGTAATCACTCCACCAAAAAGGAAAATTTGATCTTGGTGTACGTCTGGGTCAATTTCCCCAATTCTCATGCTCGTTCTTTTGTTGAGCATTTGCATAGCATCAGCTAGGGGGTGGCTGGTTAAATAGACACCTAATAACTCTTTTTCAAATGATAACAATTCTGGTTTGGGATATTCATCTAGTTCTACGAAATTGTCCGTAATTTTGGTACTTTGATTGTCAATATTAGCAAATAAATTATCTTGTCCATCTACTTCTGAATTATATTGTTCAGCAGTTTGGCGAATCTGCTCTAAGTTTTCTAGCATTGATGAGCGATTGGCAAAACGATCCATCGCTCCCACCTTAACCAAGCTCTCAATAGTTTTTTTATTAACTTTGCGATTACTGGTGCTTTGTAAGAAATGGGTAAAAGATTGAAATTTCTTTACTTGTTTTCTAACGCTTAAAATATTTTCAATGGCAGCCGCTCCAACGTGTTTGATGGCACTTAAACCAAAACGAATGGCTAAACCATCAAGTGATTCTTTATCTTTTTCAATAGTAAAATCTTTATCAGAGAGATTGATATCTGGTCCTAAAATTTTGATGCCCATTTGTCGGCAATTATCAATAGTAATAGCAATTTTTTCATCTCTATTCATTGAGTGCGAATTTGATTCAATGCTCATCACTGCAGTCATGTACTCGACTGGATAATTGGCTTTTAACCAGGCAGTTTGATAAGCAATCATGGCATAACTGGCAGCATGAGATTTATTAAAACCATAGTTAGCGAAAGCTTCAATAAAACCCCAAACTCGTTCGGCAGTGGCTTTTTTATAACCATTAGCTACTGATTGTTTAATGAAGCGGCTTTTATTTTTGTCTAGTAGTTTCTTTTTCTTTTTACCGATAGCACGGCGTAAAATATCGGCCTCGCCCAGACTGTAACCAGCCATAAAATTGACAATTTCTAGAATTTGCTCTTGGTAAACCATGATGCCATAGGTTTCTTTTAGAAATGGTTCCAGTGAGGGATGAGGATACTCAATGATATCGGGATTGTGTTTGCCTTCAATAAAGCGGGGAATCAGGTCCATAGGACCAGGACGATACAGCGCCACCATAGCGGTAATATCTGAGAACTTATTGGGTTTTAGACTTTTAGCAATCCGCCTCATTCCACCAGATTCCAACTGAAAGACGCCAGTCGTATCGCCACTAGCTAAGAGTTTAAAGGTTTTTTCATCCTCGAGTGAAATTTCATCGATTTTAATATTTTCTTTTTTGTATTTTCTAATTAAAGCTAAGGCTTCCTGGATGATAGATAAATTACGTAAACCTAATAAGTCAAATTTTAACAAGCCAATGGCATCATCATTAACGTTACAATCGAGCGAGTACATGTCTAGTTGAGTGAGAGTTTTACCTGAACGGGAATCTTTTTGAATTGGGGTGTAATTGGACAACGGTTTGTCAGCGATAATAATGGCGCAAGCATGCATGCCAGCTTGGCGGATCGTACCTTCAACTTTCATTGCCAAATCAAGTAATTTTCTAAACCTACTTTGTTGATAATAATTACCCAGTTCAGGTACAGTGTTAATAGCTTGCTTAATTGACACTCGGTGTCCTGGCTCATTAGGAATCAATTTAGCTATTCGGTCAGGTTCTTCATAAGGCATACCTAGGACGCGACCAATATCACGCACCGCTACTCTTGCCTCCATCCGGCCAAAGGTAATGACAGATGCGACGTGGTCTTCACCATATTTGTTAGCCACGTATTTTAAAACATCATCGCGCTTGATGTCAGCGAAATCAATGTCGATATCAGGAGGTGTAGGTCTTTCTGGGTTCAAGAACCGTTCAAAAGGTAAGCCATGTTCCAAGGGATTAAGCGTGGTAATGTTTAGACAATAGGAGACCAAAGAACCGGCGGCACTCCCACGGCCAGGGCCAACGGCTATTTCATTATTTTTAGCCCAGTTTACGAAATCTTGGGTAATCAAAAAATATGCCGGGTAGCCTTTATCATTAATGATCTTGATTTCATAATCTAAACGATCTTTGATCTCTTTAGTAATTTTTGTAAATTTTTTCTTGGCTCCTTGGTAAACAATTTTCTCTAAGTAACTAGCGTAAGTCTCACCTTTCGGTAATTCAAAAGTAGGAAAAATTAATTTACCGGTGGGAATTTCCAAGTCGCACTGCTCAGCAATTTTTTTGCTATTGGCGATAGCTTCAGGAATATCATTAAAAGCTTCAATCATTTCTTGACTTGATTTAAAGTAGAAATCTGGCTTATCGACCATTTTTAACCGTTTTTTATCACTAATTAGTCGCCGCGTTTGGACGCACAGCAAGGCGTCTTGTGCCTCAGCATCTTCTTTATCTAAATAATGAGAATCATTGGTAGCCACCAGTGGCAGTTTCAGTTGCCTGGCAATCGCAATTAATTTTTTCGTTAGCTCATATGTCTCTGGTATGTGAGGATGTCTTTGAATTTCTAAATAAAAGCGATTCCGAAAAATCTTTTGGTATTTTTTAAAGAGTTCTATCGCCTCAGCATCTTTGTCCTGCAACAATAAGCGACTAGTATAGCTACTCATGCAACCACTCAGCAGAATAATGCCCTCGTTGTATTTTTCTAGCAATTCTTGATCAATCCGCGGTTTGTAGGAGAAACCTTCAAAGTTAGCAAGTGAAATCAGCTTCATTAAATTTTGGTAACCGGTGAAATTTTTTGCTAAAAGTGTTAAGTGAAATTGGTCGCTGCCCATTTTGACTTGTTTATCAAAACGAGAATTTTTGGCTAGGTATAATTCAGCGCCAATGATTGGCTTAATACCTGCTTCTTTGCACGCATTATAAAAAACAATATGACCATGCATATTACCATGATCAGTAATTGCCAGGGCTTCTTGGCCAAATTTTTTGGCTCGGTCGATTAATTCGGGAATTTTACTCAAACCATCCAAAATGGAATATTCAGTGTGGGTGTGCAGATGAACAAAATCGTTATTTTGTAAAGCCATAGCTAATTTTCAGTGTCTAATTTTCAGTATATCTCATTTTCGGCAAAAAAATGATTACGCCAAATTAAATTTATTTTTTAATTGCTCAAGCAATATATTTTTTACTAAATTCGCGTCAACTTTTTTGGCAATTTTTCTCATACTTTGACCAATTAAAAAGGCCAAAACTTCTGTTTTTCCAGCTTGATATTTTTTGACAGCAGCTGAGTTTTCTTGAAGCACTGCTTGAATCTGTTTTTCAATCAGTGCCTGATCGATTGCTTCAACTTTATTCGCTTGTTGATATTTGTTAATAACATCTTTGGGCTCGTCTGTTAACTGATAATCAATTTTTTTATTTAATAAAGCATTGACAATTTTTTTACCGTCAATTTTTGCTTCTTTCGCCAAAATTAATATCTGTTCAAAAAACTTAGCTCGCTGTTTGCTTTTAACCAACCGTTCGGTCAGCGCTAAACTTAATTGATATTGATGACTGAGTCGAGCCGCATATTGCTCAGGTAATTCTGGTAGTGATTGTCTAATTTGTTCAATGTCTTCAGGGTTAAATTCAATGGGTGGTAAATCAGGATCGGGAAAATATCGATAGTCCTCAGCTGCCTCTTTGCTGCGTTGACTAAAAGTTTGAGCAGTTGCAGCATTAAACCCTCTAGTTTCTTGAATAGGTACTTGACCGTTATCAAGTAATTGAGCTTGACGTTGCATTTCATAATTAATCGCCATTTCCATAAAGCGAAAGGAATTAATGTTTTTGCATTCAACTTTATAATCTGGTAAATAATCGGCTGCATCACTCTCTTTTTTTAGTGAAATATTAGCCTCGAGGCGCATCCCGCCCTTTTCCATATCGCAGTCGGCTACTTCTAAGTAGCGCAAAATTTGGTGTAATTTTTGGCCAAATTCCTTGGCTTGTTTAGCATTTTTAATATCTGTTTCGGTGACGATTTCAACCAGTGGCACACCAGAACGATTAAAATCAATTAACGTATAGTGATTATGATGAATGAGCTTGGCGGTATCTTCCTCGAGATGCACTCGATGAATTCTGACCCGTCCCTGACTGGTATCGAGAAAGCCGTCGTGACAGAAGGGAATATCATACTGACTAATTTGATAACCTTTCGGCAAATCTGGGTAAAAGTAATTTTTGCGATCAAATTTAGAGAAAAGATTGATCTGACAATTAAGCGCTAAACCAATTTTGATGGTCCAATCAATAGCTTTGCGATTAGCCAAAGGTAAGGCACCGGGCATACCTAAACAAACTGGACAAGTGTAAATATTTGGCTGTTGGGCGCCAAAAGGATCATTTTTACAGGCGCAAAACATCTTGGAGTCAGTTTTTAATTCAGCATGAATCTCTAAACCACAGACTAATTGATAATTATTTTTTGGCATTAACGATTTCTCCAAGTATTCCACTTGCTATTTTTTTCAAAAGCATCAGCCACTTTGATGACTAAATCTTCTCGCCACATTGGAGCAATAAAGTTAGCACCCAAAAATAACTGACTATCAGGATCTTGATAATATGGCACATTAATTCCTGGCAAGCCACTGACCGAACTGGCCTCAAGTAGCATATCTTCAAGTTCACCAAACATGGGCGAACTCGCCGAAGCTCCTAGCTTTTTGGCGAATCCTGGTGAGCTGGGACTGACTAAAACATCATATTTTTTAAATAGTTTGGCAAAATCATTTAAATAAAGAGTACGGACTTTTTGGGCTAAGTTGTAATACTGTTCACTATAACCTTTGCTGAGTGTAAAAGTGCCGAGCATAATCCGTCTTTTGGCTTCATCACCAAAGAAACTACGATCTTTACCGTAGCGCACGCCATCAAAGCGAGCTAAATTACTGCTCACTTCAGCACGCTGCACCACTGTATAAACACCGATGGCATAATGGGGATCGAGCGCCTCAGCCTTTTCTACTCGAGCTCCGAGTTGACTTAAAATTGCTAACTCTTGAGCTAGTTTTTCATTGGTTTCTTCCAATCCTTTGAGATCATGATAAATCACCCCGATTTTCAAACCCTTGATGTCTTGATCTAAAAAACTAGTAAATTTTGGTGCCACTTCTGGTTTGCAAGTAGCATCTCTCGGATCTGGTCCAGCAAAAGTATCCAGTACTAAACAAGCGTCCTCTACAGTTTTAGCAATGACGCCTGGGCTATCTGTTGAAGAAGCCATGGCAATCACGCCAAAGCGACTGACGCGACCATAACTGGGTTTTAAACCAACAGTGCCACACCAAGCCGCTGGTTGTCTAATTGAACCGGCTGTTTCACTACCAATAGCTGCTAAGCACAAATCAGCTGCTACTGCAGCAGCACTGCCACCTGACGATCCACCGGGCAAATGTTGAGGATTGCGCGGGTTGAGGGTCGGTCCAAAATCACTGGTTTCGGTTGATGAACCATGAGCCCAAGCATCTAGGTTGGTTTTGCCAACGATTACTCCACCCGCCTTTTGTAAACGGTCAGTAACTGTTGATTCATACTGAGGGATGAAATTTTCTAGAATTCTTGAGGAAGCGGTGGTTGGTAAATTTTTGGTACAAAAATTATCTTTAACAGCAATCGGTAAACCTTTAAGTTGGGTGTCTTGGGCTAATACTGCTTGTTGTTCTGCCTGATCATTGAGATTTAAATAAATATTATAAAACTGGTTTTTTTCTTTAATCGCTAAATTTAAATCTCGATAAAGTTCCTCGATAGTTAATGAAGAATTGGCTAAAGCATCTAGCGCTTCTTTGAGAGTTAATTGATTAAAAGTCATCTTGTTATCCATTTAATTGTCTTCCGCGTTTAGAACTTGAGGTACTAGAAAAAACCCGTCTTGCACATGTGGTGCATTGGCTAAGGCTTCAGCTTGAGTAAAACTCCAACCTTCCACAACTTTGTCTTCCCGAGTGATATTTTTTAGACCAGTCACTTGATGTGTGGTGCTGACTTGTGAAACATCGGCCGATTTTAGTTGATCAACGACGGATAAAGTTTGACTAAAATCTTTGGCTAATTGCTGACTTTCAGCATCACTAATAGGAATGTGAGCAAGCTCTGCCACATGTTTGACTAGTTCTTGATCAATATTTTGTTTCGACACAATCTGAATTAGTTTAGCAGAATTTATGGCTTTTTTAAGAAGGAATTGAGAACTTTAAACACTAATAGCTCTGAGGGCCTTGACTCTTTCCGCAATCGGTGGGTGAGTTTGAAAAAGATTGCTAAAAGTAGAAATTCCGCCTTTAACATTTTTTAAAGGATCACTAATATATAAGTGAGCAGTGGCTTTATTGGCCGCTTCTAAAGGTTCTTGATCTTGGCTAATGGCAATTAACGCTTTAGCCAAACCTTCAGGATTTTTAGTCATTGCTGCGGCGTTGGCATCAGCGAGAAATTCATAGCGGCGAGAAATAGCTAATTTAATCAGTTGACTGATAATGGGGGCTAAGATAGCTGCTACAACTGCTAAAAGGAACAAAATTACACCAAATTGATCATTATCATTATCTCTTCTTCTCCGACCATAAAAGGAACTCCGCAGTGCCCAGTCACCAAGTAAAACAATAGAACCCACCAAAATCGAAACAATTGACATTAACAAAATATCATAGTTTTTGATGTGGCCGATCTCATGAGCAATAACGCCCTCAATTTCACTCCGGTTCAATCGAGACAAAAGACCGGTGGTGGCACACACCACCGCATGTTCTGGATTGCGCCCAGTCGCAAAGGCATTCATGGCGCTATCTTCAATGACGTAGAGTTTGGGCATGGGTAAACCCTGACTATTAACGATATTTTCGGTTACTGTGTAAAAATCGAAATATTCTCGACGAGTCGCCGGTTTAGCTCTGGAAATGGTTAAGACAATCTTATCTGAAAAATAATAACTGAAAAAACTGGTAAATCCTGAGAAAATTAAAGCCAGGCCAACTATAGATAATGAATAATCAAAACCAATAGCAATCACGTAACTGACAGCCGTCACAAAGAGCACAAAGGCAATCATAATTAGCCAAGATCGACGTTTATTCTTCGCTACCAACTGATAATGAGTCATGTTTTGATTATAACATTAGTCTGATTAACTGGGTAACAATTCACTGTATAATGAGCAGCGATGCTAAGCAAAATTTGGCGAAAAATGGTCGAGCGCTTAAGTTTTTTTCTACTACCCTTTGGTCAAATTGCCTATGGGCAAAATGCGGAAGACATTGTGTTGGCAAAGTTTTTGGATGAGCGCTTAAAAAATAAGCAAAAAGGTTTTTATATTGATATTGGCGCTCACCATCCTTTTCGCTACTCAAACACTTACTATTTTTACCGGCGGGGTTGGCGAGGTTTAAACATTGATGCTGATGAAAAAGCCATACAATTATTTAAATTATTCCGTCCAAGAGATATTAATGTGCAAGCTCTAGTGGCCAAAGAAAACAAGCTACGTTCTTATTATATTTTTAGCGATCGTGCATTTAACACTGGTGATCCGCACTTGGCCCAGGCAATAATTAAAGAAAAGCGGGCTCGGTTGCTTAAAAAAACCCCAATGAGATCGGAACAATTGCCCAAAATCCTGCATCAATATCTACCGACCAGCCAAAAAGTTGATTTTTTATCTATCGATGTCGAAGGTCTGGATGAGGAAGTTTTGCAGGCCTATGATTTTGTGCATTTTGCCCCAAGTTATTTATTAATCGAGGATTTGAATTTTATCAATAATTTATCCAGAAAAAATTTAACAAAAATAGCCCCCTTTTTAAAAAAGCAGGGCTATGTTTTGGTGGCTCAAGTTTTTAACACTGCCATTTGGCAGAAAATAACTGTCGCTTAAAGATCCACTTTTGGTGCCTTCATTTCTTCTTGACTAACACTGAGGTGTTCACCACTCAGCGGAGTTTCTAACCCCTTTTCCTCTTTAAAGCCAAAAAGGTTAGCAACGACATTGGAAGGAAAGACCACTAGTTTTTCATTGTAGCTCTGGGTGAGATCAATGACGCTTCTTCGCGCATAAGTTAGTTTATCAGCTGTATCAGTTAGCTCATCCATAAATTTAGTAATCGCTTCATTCGCTTTCAATTCTGGATTATTTTCCACCAGCACTTGCATTTGAGGCATTAATTTTTGAATATCTGCAATCGCTTGGTTAATATCGGCACTTTTACCAGTTTTTTCTGCTTTAATTGTCGATTTACGAGCATCGATTAGCAGCTGATAAATGCCTTTCTCGTGTTGGAGTTGACCTTTAACTGCATTTTCTAGACTGGGAATTAAACCAGCTTGACGCTTTAATTGGTTACCAATCTCCTGGATACTAGCTTTAATTTGAGTTTTTAGGCGTTGCAAACCGTTGTAAACGCCCATGACATAGAGAGCAATAACAACTAAGGCTATTACGACATAAATGAACATAAAATTCCTTTCTTTCTTTTTTTATTATAGCTTATTTTATAAATTAACGCTTGTTTATTGCAGTTTTCATGATTTCCTTTTATAATCCGAGCGCTACTTAACAGGGCCCTGTGGTGTAGTTGGTTAACATATCTCCCTGTCACGGAGAAGATCGCCGGTTCGAGCCCGGTCGGGGTCGCCAAACATGAAAATTAAGAGACCGGCTGGTCTCTTTTTGTTTTAAAAAGGATTTATTTCTTTATTCATAATAATGCTAAAATAAAGCTACTGCGACCGTAGTTCAGCGGTAGAATGCGAGCTTC
>JAGOOB010000018.1 GCA_017992725.1 Candidatus Woesebacteria bacterium
ATGTGACTTCGGGATTTAGTATTATTTTAGCGG
The DNA here is from genome assembly GCA_017992725.1 of Candidatus Woesebacteria bacterium. Taxonomy (GTDB): domain Bacteria; phylum Patescibacteriota; class Microgenomatia; order UBA1400; family PJMF01; genus JAAZKO01. Next base: position 34 of record JAGOOB010000018.1, read on the forward strand.
TTTTTTATTTGCTAGCTTACAAACCACTAAAAAATAAAAAATATGAGGGCTGGCTCCTACTGTTTTGGGCAATTATCGCTTCACTAATCCAGAGTGTTGTTTTACTAATTATGGGTTGGGGTGGTTTGTTTAGCTCTTTAATTGCCACGCTAATTGGTTTCTATTTAATTTACGAAATTCGTCCAGAATTTATTACTAAAAAAAAGACTAAATAAACATGACTTACGAAGAGATTGCTAAACTCTTAGATCATGAGGCCAAGTATTTGCTCACACATCGTTGTGAAAATTTGCCTAAAGATTTAATCTACCAAGTCAATCCTAATCAAGTTAGAGAGATCTTTTCGCAGTCTGATCGCAGTCAGTCAGTTATTGAAAATTTAGAAAAAATTTATGGTCATGGTCGTTTAGCAAACACAGGCTATTTATCAATTTTACCTGTAGATCAAGATATCGAGCACACCGCCAGTTTTTCATTTTACAAAAATCCTCTTTATTTTGATCCAGAAAACATCATTCGCTTAGCTTTAGAAGCAGAAAGTAACGCTATTGCCTCTAGTTTGGGTGCGTTGGCATTGCTGAGCAAAAAGTATGCTGACAGAATTCCTTTTATTGTTAAAATCAATCACAATGAATTACTCACTTATCCAAATAAATGGGATCAAACTCTCTTTGCTCAAGTAAAACAGGCTTATGAATTGGGAGCAGTCGCCATAGGTGCGACGATTTATTTTGGTTCTCCCGAAAGCAATCGTCAAATAAGGGAGGTGTCTGCAGCGTTCTACCAAGCTCACCAGCTCGGCATGGCCACTATTCTTTGGTGTTATCCTCGTAATAGCGCCTGGGAAACTAAAGATGCTGACTATAATTCTAGTGCTGATATTACTGCTCAGGCCAATCGTCTAGGCGTCACAATTGAAGCAGACATCATTAAACAAAAAATGCCAACCATTGATGGTGCTTTTCGTCATTTCAAATTCGCCAAATACAGTGATCAAATGTATGAGACACTTTCAACTGAAAATCCCATTGATATGTTGCGGCTTCAGGTGATTAATTGTTATGCTGGTAAAATTCCTTTACTCAATTCTGGTGGGGAAAGTGCTCCCGAAGCTGATTTTACAAAAGATTTAAAAGCTGCCGTCAGAAGTGCGGTGATTAATAAACGAGCTGGCGGTGCTGGACTGATCTTAGGCAGAAAAGCCTTCAAGCGCCCCATGGAAGAAGGTGTTAAATTACTAAGAGCTGTCCAAGATGTTTATCTAGAAGAGCAGATTACTATTGCTTAAATATCGTCCAGATATTGTCGAAATATTAGCTAATTATTTAACTATTTTCCAAATAACTAAACAGTGATTGCCAAGCCAAAGCGCGATGAGAAATGGTATTTTTGACTTTAACTCCCAATTGAGCAAATGTTTTTTGATAGCCATCGGGAATAAAAATTGGATCGTAACCAAAACCTTCTTGACCTAGACTGGTAAAAGCGATGGTCCCCTCCACTTCTCCCGAAAAATAGAGCGGTTCTTGTTTAAATGCAAACAAACACAAGACAGTTTGGAACTTAGCCCGACGATTTTCTACCTGAGCCAATTTTCGCAAAAGAGCTAAATTTCGCTCGGCATCACTTCCGTTAAACCAGCGATGGGAATTCACACCTGGAAAATTAGGAAAAGCAGCCAATAGTAAACCACTGTCATCGGCGATGCAGGGTAATTTCGTCAATTGATGAAAAGCTTGAGCTTTAAGTAAAGCATTTTCTCTAAAAGTGCTACCTGATTCTGCCACGACAAAATTATCAGGAATAGTGATTCCTTGTTTTTTAAGCCAACTTTTTTGATCCAGCGTAATCAACTGATGACGGGAGTGAAGAAAAATTCTTTGAGCCTCAGCAATTTTACCTGCATTTTGACTAACAAAGAGTAGCTGCATACTACTATCTACCCATTAAGCCACCCAAACCACCAGTCATGGTCTGCAATTTCTTAGCAGCCACTTCTTGAGATTTTTTGATGGCTTTGTTCAAAGCGTTAACCAAATCAGCACTGTGAATACCCTGAACAGCAACATCTTTAATTTTTTGATCACCAGCTATAGTCACCACAATGTCCCCTTCCTCAACTACAATTTCCTCACTGGCTAATTCCTTTTGCATTTGCTTAGCCTGTTTACGCAATTTGTTAAGATCACCTAACTGACCTAATAAACCAGCTTTGTCTGCCATATTTGTCCTTTTTAATAATTGTTAATAATTAGCTGTAAACTGAATTATATCAAAACATCTTTTGCCGTCTCTAGCAAATCACTGTCTTCTGTTACTGGTGCCTTACTGAGAATAAAATCAAATTTTAATTTTTCACCCAGTAAATTCTGGAAACTCTCATCTAACAAGGTTTGATATTTTTGCTGTTCCAACTGTTCTTTGTGAAAATCATAGAAAACGATAATTCGGGCTGTACCATCTATGATTTCTTCTAATTTACAGGCTCTTAGCAAGGCGGACAACGAAAAATTTTCCTTGGCCACAAAGTCTAGTAATTTTTGCCAAAGTTCTTTAGCAGAAATTTTTGATAATGGAGAATTTTCAATATTTGTCGATTCTTGCTGACTTATAGACTCAGTGTGGTAGCTGTTTAAACTTTTTTCTACCAGTTCAATTTTTTTTTTGCTGTTTTTACCAGTTTTTTCTTCGCTAGAAGGCAAATTATTTGAATGCTGCTGCGTATTATTTGTTTTCTTTCCCTGTTCATTGGAACGATCAATAATCCCCAAAAAAATTAACTCTAAAGCTAAAAAATTAATTGGCAAATTTTGTTGTAAGTTATTTTGTGAGAATTCCTTGAGTAAAAATTGATCAATTTTACTTTCAGTAAAAGCCTCACCCGGCCTAATTCCCAGATTAATTAATAAATCGTCGTGCAAAAATTCTAGCAAATCTTTATAAAAATCTTGTTCTTGATAGTTTTTTGCTCTTAATTCTTCAAATCTTTCCGCAATAGTTTTAGCATCTTTCTTCAACAATAAAGTTAAAAGTTCTTTAATATAGGTAATATTATCTTGTCCCAAATAAGCGCTGATGGCGTCTATTGTCAATTTTCCACTTTGACAGGCTAATTCTAAATTTTTGACTGCATCTCTAAAACTACCATCAGCTCGATGAGCAATTTTTTTTAAATCTTCAATCTGATAATCAATTTTTTCTGCCTGGAGTATCCTTTCGAGTGAAGCTACTATTTCTTCTTCTGTTGCTTTATGAAAGTTAAGTAAAGTGCAACGAGAAATGATAGTAGCAGGCAATTTATGCAACTCGGTAGTGGCTAAAATAAACACTACATGTGGGGGTGGTTCTTCTAAAATTTTTAACAAAGCGTTAAATGCTTCAGGAGTGAGCATGTGTACCTCATCCAAAATATAAACAGCCATTTTGGCACCCTGAGGGGGTAAAGCAATGCGCTCTTTGAGCAGTCGAATATCATCAATACCACGATTACTAGCCGCATCTAACTCATGAACTAAATAAGATTGACCTTGATATACTTTTTGAGCTAATTCCGAATTGGGATCGGGTTCTTGAAAAAATAACGGCTTTTTACTTTTGGACTGTTTGCCAAAGTATAGTTGATCAACTAATGCTTCATTTTTGGGATCATTCAGTAAAACAGCCAAAATTCTTGAAGCTGAAGTTTTACCTGTACCTTTTGGCCCAGCAAAAATCAACGACTGTGGAATTTTGCCAGCCCTCATCATCGCTTGCAAGCTTTCCCTCACTTGCACAATATCAAGTTCTGCAATAGTTTTTGGACGATACTGACGATACCAAGCCATAATACTTTTTTAGTTTAACATATTAAAAAAATTAATGGTCATCATGATGATAACCTAAGAGATGCATGAGCCCGTGTTCTAAGTAAAAATTGATTTGATCATCAACCAAACGACCAAATCTGCGAGCCGTTTTGACCGCCTCAGGAAAACTAATCACTACATCCCCCAAATGAGGAGCTAATTCTTCAGGAAGTGGAACATCTTGGAGCTGATCCTTGTCATGCTGAGGAAAAGATAAGACGTCAGTTGTCCCAAAATGACCGAGTTTTTCCTCATTGAGTTGCTTAATTTTGCGACTGCCAACGATGGAAATGTCAACCTGGGCGTTATCAATTCCATGATTTTTTAAAACGCGTTTGACTGTTTCTCGCAATTTTTTACGTTTAACTGGATAACGAGACCCAATATATAAATTTGATTTAATCATAGTTTTCCTTAGGCAGAAATTAGCGCTGCAAAGCTTATATCAATTGGCCCTAAAGGTATTTTATCATCGGGATCATCTACAAACAGTAACATTACCCGACCCCGACTATTATTGGACCAAACCCTGCCCTCTCGAATGACTTCGGGAGAACCGCCAAATTGTTTTTGCACCCAAGCTGCTGGACCAGCATCAGCCACTACTCCTACTACCGCTACTTGTTCACTGGGATTTATCATAATCATTTTTCGGTACTTATACCAAGGTTTGAGCTCGGGATAGTCTTGATTCCAATTAGGTAAGTACATTAACTGTACCGCAAAATAATATTTTTCCCGTAAAATCGCTTTTTCAGTTAGTTCACCAGCCTCAGTAAACCAAGAAAAAGCGCCTCTTTTGGGAGCAATCCCAGCCTCTTGATAGGCATCATGCTGAGCTAAACTATCGCCCGGATAGCGCATTAAGTGTTGCTCTGCCCCCATAATCCCAATACTATGATTTAATTTTTTGCCGTCTAATTCGTGCCGCACATCAAAACCAAGAATTAAACTAAGTTGTTGTTCTAAATAAAGCTGTGTCTCAGTTTCTAGGTGTCCTGCTGGTCCATTAACATGCGAGTTTAATTTGGCCATAATCTCTTGGTACTCGGTAGCAGATAAATCCAAAGCTAAGTCATCATTGTCTTTTTGGCCAGCTTTAGCATAAATCGCTTTATCAGTAATGACCTCTTTGGCAATTTGCGGATTCATCATTGCCATTTGACCTGCCATAGCTAAACCAGCCACTAGTTGCTGAGAACTATTTTTAAGAGTGGTATTTTTTTTCTTATCCATGTTATTTATTGTTTTCGCTCAATCTTTTCAAGGCAAGATCTAGTCTTTCAAGAATTAAATCTTTCCCTAAAACGGCCATCGTTTCAAATAATGGCGGTGTCGCCGTTCTGCCGGTCATCGCAATGCGCAACATCATAAAATACTGGCCTTTATGCCAATCATGTTTTTCTTGCAGTCGCCGAATACATTTTTCCAGGCTATTGGCATCAACAACATCTAAAGAGGCAATAACTCTTTTAGTTTCTTGAATTTGCTCATCAACTAAACCAGGCTGATCTTGAGCTTTTTTTAGTAAAGTTGTGGTTGAATAATCAATCTCTTTGTAGAAAAAATCCGTCAATTCTGCAAAATCCGCCAGGGTTACTAACCGTTCATAAACCAAATCTAAAATTGAGTCTATTTTTTGATGCGGAAATGCTGGTGGAATAAATGGTTGCAGTCGCTTCTTTAATTCTGGTCGATCTAATTTTCTAATATAAATGCCGTTTAACCAATCGAGTTTTTTGACATCAAAAACGACCGAATTAACACTCAAGTCTCTGGGATCGAATGCTTCAATGTACTCCTCCAAGCTCATGATTTCTTTTTGATCTTTCCGCGCCCAACCCAAAATCATCAGAAAATTTAAAAGCGCTTCTGGTAAATAACCACGATCCAAAAAAGATTGAGCCGAAACCGTGCCTTTACGTTTACTCATCTTGCCTTTGCCATCAGGGTTTAAAAATAGCGGAAAATGAGCAAAGATTGGTAAATCCCAACCAAAGGCCTGATAAAGTAACACGTGTTTAGGAGTGGAACTAATCCATTCTTCACCTCTCATCACATGACTAATTTTCATTAAATGGTCGTCAACTACTACCGCCAAATGATAGGTGGGATAACCATCGGATTTTAATAGCACTTGATCATCAACTAGATTAGAATTAAAACTAATTTCACCACGTAATAAATCGGTAAATACAATATCCTGATTGGCAGGCACTTTGAGTCTAATTACATAACTTTCACCAGCGGCAAGTTTTTTTTGCACCTCTTCCTCACTTAAATAGCGACAGTGCTGATCATAGCGTGGTAATTGATGATTAGCTTGTTGCTGTTGCCGAACTTCTTCTAAACGTTGTTTTGAACAAAAACAATAATAAGCCTGACCTTTAGCAACTAGTTCCTGAGCTTTTTCTTGATAAATGTTGATTCTTTGCGATTGAATATATGGACCACACGGGCCATCTTTTCCTGGACCCTCGTCCCAATCTAAGCCAAATTTGCGAATAATAGCTTGAATTTGCTCAACTCCGTTTGGCACTTCCCGAGTTTTATCTGTATCTTCAATTCTTAAAATAAACTGGCCATGATGCCGTTTCGCAAAGGCATAGTTTTTCAACAAGGTCGCCATACTAGCTACATGCATCTCACCGGTAGGACTGGGTGCCATTCTTGTCCGAATTGGCAACTGTTTATCTTGCATAATTATTCTCTCTCTAAATAATTTGGATGAATAGCACTCACATATGCTAAGAAATTATCATCTCCCTTAAATACATAAATTGGTTGTAAAAAGGGTTGATATTCAAAATCATCAAAATAAGCTAGTTCGACACTCCGAATCACCGCTCTTTCTAAATTTTGTCCACTAGCTATATAACCCTCTCCAGCCTGAACCATTTTCCAAGCGGATTTAACTCCTCTCAGTGGGTAAGTCTCAAAGGTTGAATAATCCACCTCATGATAATAATAATCAACTTCCACAATTGAATTACTACCTGTAAATGCACCGCTAATAACCGCTGAGATGACTCCCTTTTCTCCAGCTGGAGTGTAAATGGGGTAATAATCATCAATAGGCACCCGATTCAGATCAACAGTGACAAAATCAGCATCAGATAAAGATAGGGCCGGAGTTAATTCTCCACCCAACGATTTTTTGTAACTAATTACACCCGAACTCGTAGCAACATCTTTAGGCATCAGCCCGCCCTCGATCAAGAAATTTTTAACGCGTTCAACTGCTTCAAATTCCTCAGGCAAGCGCTTAGTATTATCGGTGATTAGCAATTCTGGTTTAGCTAAATAATTACTGCTAATGGAAAAATTTAAATAAGTAGCATTAATTTCCAGACTAGTATCTAAAGGTTGAGTTTTAGTAAAACGATAAAGGTCTCCAGAAATAATTTCGGGAGCAAAAATGAAACCATACTTAGCGGCAATTTCTTTTACTTTCTCGTCAGTAAGTAAACTAACTGCTGGCTTGGGCATAAAATACACTTTCATTTGATCAACCGGATCAGTCAAAGTGCCTGCCATTTCCAAGATATATTCTTTGGGCTTTGTTTCATCTTCTTGTAATGGAAAGTTTAATTGTGGTAAAACACCAAAACCCACTGTGGGTGGTGGTGGTGGTGCTGGATGAGTTCTTGCCCAATAGTCAGTAAAAACATTCCAAACCACTCGTCCCACCATTAAAAAAACCAAAGCAATGACCACAAATTTCAATCCCACTCGACTAAAATAGTTGATATTACTCAGAGTGGGTTCGGTGCTGGTGTTCTTTTTCACAAAACGCTGATTAGACATAAAAATCTATTTATTAGTATAAAGGCATCCTCTAGACTATTCAAGCTTTTAAAAATTAATATTGATTAAACTTTCTTCTGGACTAACAAATTGATAGGTATTAAAAATCCAAGTTAATAATTTTTCTGTATCACCATAACGATCTTGACTATTCATTAGACTAATTAAAATTTTTCTACCATTCCGTTCTACTAAAGTCACTAAAACTTCCCCCGCCCAATCGGTCGTTCCTGTCTTGACACCTTTAACACCTCCCACTGTTCCCAGTAATTGATTGGTGTTAAATAGTTGATATGAGGTGCCTTCTTTTTGACCGTCTTCAGTAAGTGAGTTAATTTCTAAATAAGGAGTAGCCACTAATTCTCGTAAATAATCATTTTTTAATAATTCTCTAGCCAAAATGTTGAGATCTCGGGCGCTGCTTAATTGCCCGATTTCATCTAGACCAGCTGGATTGAAAAATTGGCTATCAGTTAAATGTAATTCCTTAGCTTTATTATTCATTGCTGCCACAAAATTAGTTAAACCTCCGGGATAATTATTAGCTAATACATAAGCGCTATCGTTAGCTGAAGATAATAACAAAGCGGCTAATAAATCTCTAACTCTGACCTGTTCTCCCGCTTGTAAATTAATTTTATTACCAATAATTTGATCTTCAGTATCCACTCTCAACAGATCGTCTAATTGATAATAATCAACAGCCACTAAGGCCGTTAACATTTTAATGGTAGAAGCAGGATATAATCTTTTTCGGGAATTTTTTTCGTAAAGCAAAGTGGCAGTCCCTAAATCAAAAGCATAAACACTTTCGGCACTAAGTTGCAAATTTTCCCAAAAATGTTCTTGATTAATATTAGGATTTTTGTAAACAGCCACTAAATCTAAAGGTCTTAAATAAATGGCTTGTTTCTCAATGGTTTTTTCGGGATAAAAAATCAGGACCACACTCAACACTAACGAAAAGGCAATCAAAAACAACAATATTACTCGCCAAGATAAATTCTTCACTGCTTAATTCTAACTCGATTTTTTATCAGCTGTCACGCTTAGTTTTAATTCCGCCAGTTGTTCTTTACTAACGGAACTGGGAGCATCCATGACGCTTGTGCGGCCGCTAGCAGTCATAGGAAAAGCCATCGTTTCTCGCAAATTATCTTCACCAGTGATCAACATTAACAAACGATCGATACCAAAGGCTATCCCTCCATGGGGCGGGGTGCCCAGTTTAAAAGCTTTTAACATGTGACCAACACTCTCTTCAATTTCTTCATCACTATAACCCATTATTTTAAAAGTTGCCCTCAATACTTCGGGCCGATGAGCACGTAAACTACCTCCACCCACCTCATAGCCATTGCAAACTAAGTCATATTGACTAGCAATGATTTGTTCAACATTCTTGCCTGCCAAATGATTGTCCAAATGTTCAGGAATTGGATTTGAAAAGGGATTGTGAGTAAAAGTCCAATTACTTTTACTGTCCAAAACTTCTGCTCGATCGGCTTTGTTAACTTTTTTGAAAAAAGGAAAGTTAACTACCCAAGCAAAAGCTAACACTCCTCGTTCTTTATCTTCAGCTGTACGCAAATCAAAACGATCAGCGCCATATTTCTCCATCGCTTCTTGATAAGTCACTACTGGAAACTGTTGATCTTTGATTTGCACGTTTAACTGCTGGCAAACTTTTTTCACTAAATTTTCTAAAAGTTGCATGATTGTTGGCTGATCAATAAAACTCAGCTCAATATCTAGTTGAGTAAATTCAAAACCTCGATCAGCCCGCAAATCCTCGTCACGAATACAACGCGCAAATTGGAAATACTTTTCAAAACCAGCTGCCATTAATAATTGCTTGTACTGTTGGGGACTTTGGGGCAAAGCATAAAATTTTCCAGGATAAAAACGGGAGGGGACAATAAAATCTCTAGCTCCTTCTTTGGTTGATTTGGTTAACATTGGAGTTTCAATCTCCACAAAATCCTGATCAATTAATTCTTGACGAAAACTATTAATTAATTTTGATCTGAGGCGTAAATTTTTTTGTAAACGCTGACGTCTTAAGTCTAAATAACGATACTGTAAACGCAGTTCTTCATTAATTTCTAAACCAGAACTATTAATACTAATCGGTAATTCGATACTTTTATTTAAAATTTGGTAATCTTCAACGAACACCTCTATCTCACCTGTGGCCATTTCTTGATTCACCAGTTTTGCCGGGCGCTTATTAATTTGACCAATCACTTCTACGACCGATTCAATGGTCAAATCCTTTAATTTATCATTAATGCCAACACACTGAATTAAACCAGTTTCATCGCGTAAATCAATAAAAGTAACTTTTCCATGATCACGTTTATTAGCCACCCAACCAGCTAATTTGACAGTTTCGCTAACTTTGTTTTTGCTATCGATGACGGTAGTCCGACTTAAATTTAATTTTGACATAAACTGTTTTATTATAAAGCCTAATTGACAGTTTTTGCTTAATAAAATCAGCAATAATAGTAAATTAGCCCACTTGAGGAAAATCGATTACTGACCAATTATCATTGACTGGGATCTTGTTTCTTTATGAACGGCGCAGACGTTAACAACCTGATTAGTGAGGACCACCTGATTTATGACCATCGGCCAATAGTTGACCAGACCCCGATCGATATTCTTCAATTTTGTGAATTCTTTTTTCCATTTGTTTTTTGCGGGTGGTACTTAATGTATCAAAGTTTTTTTGTAAACTTTCAATGCTTCTGCCAAATTTTTGAAACTCTTCATCAAATTTAACCCATTCACCACTAAAAGCTTCAACTTGTTTAATCACTTCTTGAATTTTTTTACCAACCATAAAGTTCCGGTAGCTTTCCATCACAGTTCTAGCCACCACTAAAAAGCTAAAGGGTGAACACAAAATCACTTTCTTAGCTAGCGCTTCATCAATAATATCGGGTAGCTTTTGATTAATAAAAGAAAAAATCATTTCGTTGGGCACAAAGAGGATGGCATAATCCAAGGTGTCGCTTTCAGGAGAAATATATTCAGCGACCTTTTCCACTTTTAGTCTAAGGTCCCTTGCAAATTGTTGTAAATGATTTTTTTTCTCAGTTTTATCATCAGTATTGGCCATTTTCTGAATTTCCTGATAAGGAAATTTAACATCCACCGCTACATTACGTTTGTCGGGAAGCAACAAGGTGATATCTGGTATTAAGTTAGAAGAGCTTTGTTTTGTTTGTCGTACATAATGCACGCCTTCTTGTAAGCCATTGGCCTGTAATAAATCTTCGATAATACGCTCCCCCCAGGCTCCTCGGGTTTGATTGTTGTCTAATATCTTAGCTAATTTCTCTGTAGAAACTTTGAGATCCTTGGTTAAAACCCGGTGATCTTCAATCGCCGTTGCCACTCGACCAATTTTATCAATCTGTTGTTTCTCAATTTCTCTAATTTCTTTTTGCCGTTGTTCCAAATCTTCTTGTAGTTGCTTAACTAATTTTTCGATAGTTGCTTGTTTGTTGGCTAAATCAGTTTTTAATAAATCCTGCTCACTCTGTAAAATGTTTTTGCTTTGATAGGCAATTTTGTTAGCTGTCATGCCAAACACTTTATTCACCGTCGACTCTAATTTTTCATCCAAGATTTTTTCATCCTCAATACTCTTTTGTGATTTTTTCAGTAAAAAAAATAAAAGAAAAGAGACTAATAAAATTAAGATGGCCAAAGAAATGATAATGACAAGATTCATATTCTTTAAGTATACTAAAACTATGGAAACTACCCAAACCCAAAAAAAACTGCGGGGACACTCCCGCCTGAAAACGCAGGCAATTCCTGTTGACAGAAGAAAAATTCGAAAAGCCAAAAATAGCAATTCGCTGCCAGATCTCATCTTGGCTTTAGTCTGTTTCCTCGCCTGGCAATACTTAATGTTTTACACGTCACCCAATGATGTGGCTAATCTGCTTTATGCTAATTCTTACTTGCCATTTGTTATATTAATATTTTTCACTGTTTTCTTTTTTTTAAAATTCGCTTTAAAGAAAGTGCGTCTAGCTTTTTGTCTAGCTTTTGAATTAGTGATTATGCTGGTTTTTCATTTACAAAATCTCGATTTTAACTATTACTGGATAATAATCTTAGCCATCCCCCCATTCATCTGGCTTATTGTTAACCAGATCGAGAAAAGAC
>JAGOOB010000066.1 GCA_017992725.1 Candidatus Woesebacteria bacterium
CTGGCAACTTTAAGCCAGGGTATAATGCTTAGTTGCCTATTAATGTAGCAAAAGAGATGGATTAAGTCAAGAAGTCATATTAGCCAACTCATCAACCAGCTCACCGGATAATAAATTAAATCTGGAAACATTACCATAATAAAAAGTAAAACAAAAAAACTCCAACGTTCAGAGGCTAAGTAGGAATACCGCCAACGCTCTGGCAAAAGAAGCGCTAAAATTTTAGAACCATCAAGGGGTGGAACAGGCAATAAGTTAAACGTCATAAGCACCACGTTAATCATAGTCATGAGGAATAAAAGTTGCCCCCAGGCCGAACCAGGACCGCCAGCTAAATAGCGCATCGCTAAAGCAGCTACTATGGCTAAAACAAAATTAGCCGCTGGTCCAGCTAAAGCTGTTTTAGCTACCCCTCTAAAGCCGCCTCGCAAATTACTAAAATTAATAGGCACTGGCTTAGCATAACCAAAAACTATCGGGGAACCGGCTAATAATAAAAGGCCAGGAATAATGAGGGAACCGAAGATATCTAAATGGGCTAGAGGATTTAAAGTCAGACGACCAGCTCGAGCCGCCGTATCATCACCTAGCCTAGCCGCTGTCCAAGCATGACTATATTCATGGGCTATGGTTGACAGCAATAGGATTATAATAAGAAAAAGGTTTATCATAATATTTATTGAGTTAGATTATTATAGATTAACACGCCTTGATTATTTTGGCAAAACTTGTTAAGCTAGATCCAATCTCATGAACTAGAGTATTTTTAATTTTGCTTACTTAATGAATTACAACTATGGCTAAAAAGTGTGATATCTGTCGCCGTAGCGCCACCAAAGGCGCTAGTCGCTCCCATTCTAATATCAAGACTCTGAAACGGCAAGGCATTAATTTACAAACTTATAAAATTGGCGGACAAACAGTCAAAGTCTGTACCGGCTGTTTAAGGACAGCCAAAAAGCTAAGCCAGACGAAAGAAAAATAAGATTTTTCATTGTATTGTGTCAATATTAAAATAACTCCACCGTAAGGAGTTATTTTTTTGAGCCATCCGTCGGGCTTGAACCGACGACCTACGGTTTACAAAACCGTTGCTCTACCAACTGAGCTAGGATGGCGAAAAATAATATACCCTTAATTTGTTAAACAACCTAACTATATGGTATTTGCCTAATGATTGTCCAAGTGGATTGTTTTTAAAAATGCCTTAACACTATAAACGCCGTGCTACTGATCTTAATAATGGCCATCCATTATCCACAGACTGCCTGGCTCTATCCAAAACGGAACTGATGCACCGCCTTTGATTTATTTTACAGATTTTATTCCTTAATGGCAAATTCTTTCTCCAATTCAGGAATTTCTTTTTGACAATCTCCTTTTAATATAAAATCTTCATTACCAAGATAAGAAGGTTGGCTCAAATTAAGTGCAACAATTTTTCCATCAGGATTATTTTCTTTATACCAACCAAGAAATCCTCTGTCGTCATAACTTAATCCAACAGTAATCACCACATCAATATCTTTCAACCATTCTGGCCGAACATTTTCTTTTAGCCAAGGCCCAGTCAAATGAATCGCTTTTACGCCTGCTCTTTCTTGCAAGTAGTCAACATTTTCGGTAAAAATTTGAGATTTCAATTTTGTGGCAAGCACGCCAAGTGATTGATGAGCGGGTGTTGCCGGCTTTTCAAAAGCGGCTTTGGTAAATTCTTCCCACGAGTCAATTACGCTCTGAGGATTGGCAATCGCTTTTTTAAGCAAAGCATCTGTTTTCGATGACATATCTATCCCTAATGTTTTTTTTAATTGATCCATACTATGGACACCGCTTGCTATTGAAATGCCAGCACCAGTATAAAATAAAACCCCTTTGTTTCTCAAAATTTCAACCAACTGCGCCATTTTTATTTCTTGCGGTTTAGGTAACATTCGTTCTCTAATTTCAACCCTAATTTTTTCTGCAATTTTTTTTGAGAAACGGTTTGAAAGAGCATGAAGTGCTTCACGGTCTTGCTTATGAGAAGCTTCAAAAATTTGCTCAACTATTTGTGAAATTTCTTCGGGTTTTAATGTTGAATATTTTGCTAAAATTTCACTCATTATTTGTTTGTTTGAGTCGTCAGTAATAAAACTATCTATTACTCCTCTCTCAAAATTTCTTGATTGGGCGATACGATATGTTTTACTTTTACTTGGGTCGGGTTCTTCCATTTCTTGTTTCAGCTCTGGCACTTCGCCATGTTTCAAAACATAAACCGTTTTTTCAACTTCGCCCTGCTTTCTTATTTCTTTTGTAAACTTTTCTCTTTCTTCCTCACTCAATTCATCTGGTAATGAATCAAAATACTCAACCATAAAAAATGACTTGCCATCCTTATGGCCAAAATAATAGCGTCTCGTGTCAGAAAAAAAAGAAGAACTTATTTCGCCTTCTTGCTTTCTTTCTTCTTCTGGCGAGACCAACTCTGGCCCCTCAAGTAAAAGGTTTTTTGGTTCTTCACTTTTCTCTGGATAAAACATTTTTTCACCTTCCATAAATTTTATTTCAGTAAATTATCAACTTGAACTTCTAACGCTTTGGTGATTTTCTG
>JAGOOB010000067.1 GCA_017992725.1 Candidatus Woesebacteria bacterium
TGTTAAGAGTTCTTCGGTAAAATGTAAGCCGGCTGTTGGCGCAGCAGCTGAACCAACTTTTTTGGCATAAATGGTTTGGTATTCTTTGCGACGCAATGCTTCACTTTGCTTATTTTTAATATATGGCGGCAGTGGTGTGTAGCCACAAGCTTCGATGGCTTGCCATAAGCTATCGTCAGCATGATTAAATTTAACTTCCACTTGAGCAGAATAATCACTGCGAGCCATTACTTGAGCTTGCAGTAAATCTTCTAGGTCTAAATTTTCATCTGGTAAATAATTCCGTGGAGGAAAGTATAAGCGCTGGTGCAATTTTAGTGATGGTTTACTAATCGCTTGCCAACTGTCGCCGCTGATTTGTTTTAACAGCAGTAGTTCTACTTTGCCACCTGTATTTTTTTTACCTAACAATCGGGCTGGAAAAACTTTACTTTCATTGACTACCAAAACGTCTTGGTCGGTTAAAAGTTGATCTAATTGAAAAAATTGATAATCGCTAAACTGACCAGTTTGCCGATCAAACACTAAAAGTTTAGATTGATCTCTTTCTGGTAGAGGCTGATTAGCAATTTTGCCTTTGGGTAAATCATAGTGAAAATTAGCTAAAACTTGATCAAAATTATCAGTCATGCTGCTAGTTTAACACTCCCTTAATATGTCGCCAAGCTTAGACCATAATTATTTAGTCTTCTTGGCGTATTGGGAATAATTAGCTCTCAAGAACTCTTCTCTTGCCTCGCCTTTTAAGTTGGGCAAAAAAGGTCGGAAATTGACAAGTTCCTTGGGTTCTTTATGCAAGGTATTAATTAATTTGTTTAAATATTGTTGTAAATCCTCAGCATACTGAATATTTTCGATATAAAAATATTTTTTATTAACTCGGGCAGGATCGTCCGTAGCTACTCCCGAACTACTAGCACTTGAACGAGCCGTAATACTGCCAAGCTTGAGATAGGAGCTCAAAAAACCTCGATTGTGAAAACTAGTATCAACAATCATCTCCAAAGGTAAACTCATGTTATAACGATTAAAAGGTGTCGTATAAATAAATTTAATCAGCCTTTTATTAGTCACAATTGCTACTGATTTCTTCCATAAGGTAAAGACCCACCAAACTCCAATAACCATAAATATGAAAAAAATCACTAATATCACCAAAATTAATTCTGATAAGAGTTGATTCGTCATAACTGCATTAAGTGTCCGATTTAAAATGCTACCAGCTAATATAATGCTCAGTCCCACTAACAAAACAAAAGCGAGGCGCAGAAACAAAAAAAGCGGGTGTTCTCTGGTAACATAGAGTATTCTTTCATCACTAGCTTGGCCAGGAAATCGGGACTGATCGTAGGGAAAATTATTCTTTTTAAGATCAAAAAAGGATTGATTAGACATAGTCTTATTATATCACCTGAGTTATACTAAATAATCAATGTTTAAAAAAGTTAGACAAACTTTAACTAAAAAATTACGAAAATTTACCAAAAAACAAAAAACTGTTTTATATGTTTTACTCTGCTTATTAATTTTAATTATCTCCATTTCGGCCACTGTCGCTTACCAGCATTTTCAACAACAAAAGCAAACTCAAGATGAGATTTTAATTGAGGCACAAGCTACTCATCCGTTAAATTCAGATACTAGTCAGATTGAAGAAAATGATCGAAAAGAACTCAATGTTCTCCTAATTGGCTATGGAGGAGCGGGACATCAAGGTGGAATGCTGGCTGATCTCATTCAAATTGCTCATTTCGACTTTGAAAAAAACACTCTAGCTTTTATTTCTATACCTAGAGATTTGGAATTAAGTTTGGGCAATGGTCGTTATCAAAAAATTAATAATGTTTTTAGTTCACAGATGACTGGTTCAGACCCAATTGTTAATGCTGGTCAAGTTACTAAAAATCTCTTATCTTCTATCACCAATTTAAATATTAAATATTTCATTGCAGTTGACTTTGTTGGCTTTCAACGCTTAATTGGTCAAGAATTAGGCAGTATTGAAGTAGAAGTTGCCGAAGATTTTAAGGATCAATGGTATCCAATTGAGGGCAAGCAACTGGACCCGTGTGGTTATAGTAATGAAGAAATTGCTCAACTAACTGCCACTCTCAGTGGTTTTGAATTAGAAAAACAATTTACCTGTCGTTATGAAACTATTTATTTTCCAGCTGGCTTACAAAAAATGGAAGGAGCCGAGGCGCTAAAATATGTCCGTTCTCGACATAGTTCTAGTGATTTCGATCGCAGTCGGCGCCAAGTCGAAGTGCTCACTGGAATTAGAAAAAAGTTGTTTGAGCTAGAAGCTCTCAGTCATATTCCAGATTTTTTCAAAAAAGTTAATCAGCACGTTACTACTGATTTAAATTTAGAAATACTCGAATATTTGGCCCCATTATTACTTAATGCCAATGATTTTACGATTAAAAATATCAATCTCAGTACGGAAAATGTGTTGAATAGTAGTAGTAGTTCTAATGGCTTTGTTCTCATTCCTAAGGCTGGACCTAACAACTGGACC
>JAGOOB010000019.1 GCA_017992725.1 Candidatus Woesebacteria bacterium
CATCTAATCTAAAATCTAATTTGGCATAGTCTTCAATTTTGAGAATATTGAAAACCGTCTTAGCTACTCTTTTCACTGGATCGGGTAATTCATATTTTAAGTAAGTGATGGTCTCCTCTTTGGACACCCAATTGTCGTCGAAGGTGACAATTTTCTTGAACGGATCGTCGCTAGAACGATGAAAGATTTTTTCAGCCGCATAAATTTTGGTGTTGCCACCGTCGACTAACACTACAGTAATTTCTCTTCCAGCAATGAATTCTTCAAGTAAAATGGGTTGCTGATAGGTTTTATACAAATAATCAATTTGGTTTTTAGCCATTTTTTCATCAAAACCAACCGAACCATCTGACACCTCCAAAGAACCATGATTTTCATTCAATTTAATAAATAAAGGAAAATCTAACTCTTCATCAATTTCATCGCTAGAGTGTTTAATTAACTGATACTTGGGAGTGGTCACCCCATACTGCTCTAACAAGGATTTAGTTAAATACTTATTAGCATTAATAGAAATTGCCAACATGCCACTACCAGTGTAGGGAATTTGCAACAGTTCTAAGGTCGCTGGAATGGTCCCAGCCAAATATTCCTTACCATACACTGAGTCAACTAAATTGATCACTTTGTCTGGAGAAAATTTGAGCAAAGCTTCGTGTAGGCGTGCATCTCCTGGAAAAAGTTCCACTACACAACCCTTTGCTCTTAAAATATTAGCAATCAGCTCTGCTCGCCCTTTGACTTCAGCTTCCGTAATGTAGAGCTGTTCAGTAGGAAAGTATTCTCGCTTAGCGTCCGAATATAAAATTGCCACTTTTTTAACAAGGGACTTTTCAGTTACTTCATTTGACATCGATAACTTTTAATTATAGCTCAATAGTGGAATAAGAAAATAAGAATAATTTTTGCTATAATGCGCCCATGACTAAAAAACTAAGCGAGCCCACCTCCAAGACCATGATCAAAAAACCAGCGTTAGACTTCTTAGATTTTATTCGGGAACAAGGCGTTGTTGGCTTGGCCATCGGTTTTATTTTAGGTGGATCAATCCGCTCAGTGGTCGATTCAATTGTCAATGACTTAATTAATCCTCTGCTAGGTTTGCTACTCGGTAAAGTTAATTTTTCTCAAGCAGTTTGGCAAATTGGTTCGGCCCAAATAGCTTGGGGTAATTTTATTGCGACCTTAATTAATTTTACCATTGTGGCGGCAGTAGTTTTTTTTGGCGTCAAAGGTTTGGGCTTGGAAAAATTAGACAAAAAGAAAAAATAATTAGCTAAAAAAGTAATTAGTTAATTTTGTCTGGCACTAAAAAGTGGTGCTGGTATTTTTTAACCAATTGTCTCAACAGTAAATAGCCATAGCCAAAACTCAAATCCCCCATCAAAGTTCTCCCATAAAACGGTAAAGCTAATAAATAACAATGTACTAAACCTTCAGTTGTTCTTGGATACCAATTTAACCACACGCCAAAATTAGAAATTAAGAAAAACAATAAAGAAGCCAGCGGGATCAAAAAGACTTGTCGCTTAATTTTGCCCCGACTTAAATAACCCAACAGCGGGTAGATGCTAAAGGCTAAATAAACCCAAGACTGACCTAAATAAAAACCACCAAAAAAATAATCAAAAATTAAAATTGATAAAAAAAAGAGAAGTGGATTGCCGGAAAAAAAACCAAAACTTCCTAAAGGACTAAAATTAGCAGGTAAGATTTTACCAATTCTAACGACGAGAATGCCCAGCGCACTAATTAGCTGCTGTTTCAATTGCTTCATATTTAAATTCAATTAAATCTCCCTGATTAAGAATAATATCAGAAATACCTACTTCGCTTTTTTCTCCATTAACATAGATCGCCCAAAAATTTTCCTGGTCTCCTTTGAGACCATCAATGCCTTCTAAAAAAATCCCAAAATCGTATTCTTGATAAATGATTTGATGATTACTAACCAACAAATCCCAAGCCCTGGTATTATCCTCACTAGCCGTCAAGCTAATAACTTTTGCCTCTTGGGCAATTGGGTTGTTTGATTCTTGAGTTAGTTCTTCAGTGTTTTCTATTTGTTCTTGATCACTTTGCTCATAATTTTCATCCCTCAATAAAGACTGAAAAGTGGGTAAATTTAAGTCGGGAAAGAGTGATGCCAAAATTAAAACAATGACAACTAGACCACCAATAATACCAACGATAATTGATAAAATTTTTGCTGAGTTTCTTTTGACCATAGAAAAAAATTGTAACACAGTTGAAAAAAATTATGAACTGAATATAAACATTAAAAAAACACTTGACAATTTTTTATTCAATTGTTAAATTATACTTAGCAGTCAACTCGTGTGACTGCTAAAGACAGTTTATTAGTTAGTTAAAGAAAGGAGTGACTATGAATCTAGTTCGATGGCGTCCCTACCAATCTTTATTAGATACTTGGCCAGACGTTTGGGAAGATGATTTTTTAACCGACAACAGTCAGCGTCAACATCTTAACATTTATGAAAAGGATGATGAGGTAGTTGTTGAGGCTAATGTCGCCGGTGTTCGAGCTGATCAAATTGATTTGAGCTTTGACAAAGGCATTCTTTGGATCAAGGCTGAGGCTGAAAAAGAAGAAGGTAAAAAGGATAAAAAGCATTATTCCAAAACTAGCTGGAGCTATTCCTATAAGGTAGCAGTTCCTGGACAAATTAATCAGCAAAGCGAACCCAAGGCTGAGTTGAGCAAAGGTATTCTTAAAATTAGATTTAAGAAACAAGCCATTGCTAAACCAAAAAGACTCAAAATTACAGAAAAGAATGATTAATTAGTAAAATTAATTAATTAAAGAGCCAAAACTATGAAAAAAAATATTGTTTTTGTCGTTTTAGTCCTGCTCGCCTTTGCTGGCGGTGTTTATCTGAGCAATACTGGTCAGATAGAAAAAATTCTGCCAAATAGCCTTGGGGAAAAGGCGGGCACTGAAGACTTGACAACTGATCACCGAATCACTAGTTTTAGCGACGATCAGCTGAGTATTAGTGAAGTGGTGGAAGCTGTTGGGCCGTCAGTAGTCACCATCAGTGCCGAAAGAAATGTGCTTCGACCTGGTAGTTTTAGTTTTTCACCATTTGGTTTTGGCTCTTTATTTGAGCAATTCTATCAATCTCCTAGTGAAGAAGATTTTGAAACCATAGAGCAAGACATTGGCACTGGTTTTGTCGTTTTAGCCAAAGAAAGCAATCAATTATTTGTCATTACTAATCGCCATGTTGTCAGTGATTTTAATTTAAATTACTTGGTTTATGATTATCAAGATCAAGTTTATGAAGTGACTGACATTTATCGCGATCCCGTCAATGACTTGGCCATTTTAAACGTAAAAGATTTGAATTTACCTGCTTTAACCTTAGGCGATTCTGATCAAATAAAAATTGGTGAATCAGTGATTGCAATTGGGACTGCCCTTGGTCAATTTCGTAATACGGTCACCAGTGGCATCATTTCTGGTGTGGGGAGAGGCATCACTGCCAGCAACGTGTTTGGTGGTCAACAAGAAAATTTAGATAATATCATCCAAACCGACGCCGCGATTAACCCAGGCAATTCTGGTGGGCCGTTAATTAATGCTCGTGGAGAAGTAATCGGAGTTAACGTAGCAACTTCTGCCGGGGCAGATAATATTGGCTTTGCCCTACCAATCAATCTTGTCAAAAATTCCTTGGCCAATTTTGAAGCAACAGGTAAATTTGATCGGGCTGTACTGGGGGTTGCCTATACTTTAATTTCCGAACAAGCAGCCATCGTCAATGAAGTTCCTCAAGGAGCTTATATTCAAGAAGTTTTTGCCGATTCCAATGCCGAGCGAGGTGGTTTACAAGTAGGAGACATTATTACCAAGTTTAATGGTCAGAAAATTACAGAAACTGAAACTTTACCTAAATTACTTAACGAAACTCGCGTTGGCAGTGAAGTAGAATTAGAAATTTGGCGTAAAGGCAAAAAAGAAACGCTCAAAATCACTTTAGAAAAAAGTAATTCTTAAATCCAGGTCGCAGTTCAAGTCTTCTAGAAATTAAAGTTTAGCTTTAATTCTTGACCAAAATTAGTTTGTCACTTATCTTTATTGTATATGACAAATAATAAAATTTTGGTCACTGGTGCCTTTGGTTTAGTTGGTTCCGAGCTCGTTCCTGCTTTACAAAAAAAATATGGTCAAGATCAGGTGGTGGCTCTTGCTCGCGAGACAGTAGATAACAATTTTACTGGCTTACTAGAAATGGGTGACGTGACAGATTTAGCGCGTTTAGAAAAATTAATTATCAAGTATCAAATCAAAGAGATTTATCACTTAGCTGGCATTTTATCAGTCGGTGGTGAAAAAAATCCCCAAATGGCTTGGAACGTCAATATGGGCGGTTTGAAAAATGTTTTAGACTTAGCGGCCAAATATAAGCTAAAAGTCTTTTGGCCATCATCAATTGCGGCTTTTGGACCAACTACACCAACCCAAAACACCCCTCAACACACTGTCCTCGAACCAACGACCATGTATGGAGTCAATAAAGTGGCAGGAGAGCTACTGGGTCAGTATTATCATCTCAAATACGGCGTCGATTTTCGCAGTCTCCGTTATCCAGGTTTGAATGGTTACAAAGCTGATCCTGGCGATGGCACTACTGAGTATGCCATTCACATTTTTTATGCGGCCATTAAAGACGGTCATTATGTGTGCCCACTCAAACCTGATACTCGTCTACCGATGATGTATATAGATGACGCCATTGCCGGCACCATACAATTAATGGGGGCACCTGCAGAAAAGCTCACCGTCAGAACTAGTTATAACTTTGCCGCCATTAGTTTCACTCCAGCTGAATTAGTGGCAGCTATTCAAAAGATTCAGCCAGACTTCACTGTCGACTATCAACCCAACGCTACCCAGGCAATCGCCGATAGTTGGCCCAAAACTATTGACGACAGCGTCGCCCGTGACGATTGGGGTTGGCAAGAAAAATTTGATTTAGACAAAATGACTAAGGCTTTATATGCAGGGGTAAAGGGTAAAATTAAATCCTAACTTTCTGACTAAGCAATAAACAGGTTAAGCTTTTTTCTGCTTAGCGTATCGTTCTCGACTGTTACGAATCACTTTTTCTCGATTTTGGTTTTTACTGCTTGCTAGAGGCAAAGTGTAGGCCGGAAACGGTCGACTCAAGACATTATCAATAGAAATTTTATTAATGATTTGATATTTATCCAAATTAACTAGATCATCTTGTGTATAAAGTCCGCCATATTCAGCTTGAAAATAATTAGCATCCCCTGCCCCCATCACAAAGCTAATAATATTGCCACAGTTACCAAAAATGGCGTTACGAACTTCTTCAGGTATTTGATCAATATATTGATTAGCCAAAATTAAATTTAGTCGATACTTGCGGGCTTCAGATAAAATTTTGACAAAGGCATCGGTAGCAAAATTTTGAAACTCATCGACGTAGAGATAAAAATCGCGCCGCTGTTCTTCACTAGTGTTCACCCTAGCCATGGCCGCTAACTGAATTTTAGTAATCATCATTGCCCCCAACAAGGTGGCGTTATCTTCACCTAAGCGACCCTGAGACAAATTAACTAATAAAATCTTCCCCTCATTCATCAGTTTTTCGATACTAAAAGAAGATTCGGTAGTATTGACCACATTGCGCACCAGTGGTGAGGAAACAAATTGACCTACTTTATTAAGAATTGAAGCAATTTGTTCTTGACGCTGACGATCATGCATTTTGTTATATTCATTGACCCAGAAATTCTTTAAAATCGGATCGTCAAGTTTGCTCACTACTTTTTCACGAAATTTCTCATCAGTTAACAAATCTAAAATATCCGACAACTTGGCTTTTTCACTTTTTAATAAAGTTAAAAGACAATTGCGCAAAATATACTCCAGTCTTGGCCCCCAAGAATAACCATAAAGCTTTTTAAATACAGAAATAATTCCTGAAGCGATCAATTCTCGATGAACCACATTTTCTCCCTCAAACAGATTAATTTGCACAGTGCGTTCAGTATCTGCTGGATCGAAATAAACCACATCGTTGATGCGATGCTTCGGGATAAAATCTAATAGAGTTTCAACTAAGTCACCATGAGGATCAATGACACATAAACCCTTATTGTGTTTCAAGTCGTTAATGGCCATATTGGCTAATAAAGTGGATTTACCAGTGCCAGTTTTACCAATTACATAAACATGACGGCGTCGATCAGCGTTTAATAAGCCATATTTAACCTCATGATTTTTATAAACTGTTTCTCCAATAATATTAATTTGCTCTTTTATTTCTTCAGCAGTCTCAGCACTAACTATTGGTAGATTTTCCGGAGCCTCACCTAGGATTCTTTTGCCCCAAGAAATATTTTTAATATTACTT
This sequence comes from Candidatus Woesebacteria bacterium, assembly GCA_017992725.1. GTDB lineage: Bacteria > Patescibacteriota > Microgenomatia > UBA1400 > PJMF01 > JAAZKO01. Next base: position 6,411 of record JAGOOB010000019.1, read on the forward strand.
AATTTTTGACTGGGGAAATGATAAAGGGTAGCTAATTCGTCAACGCTCAAACTTAAAGTGGGCGAAAGATTAAAGCTACGTTGTTTCATAGTTTTGAGAAACAAATTTTTCCAAAGATGGTATTTTTTGAGTAATAATTCATTACTCTCACTTTTGGAAGTAGCCTGATAAGCAGCAGCGATATTGCTGAGTAGGAGTTTGCTTCTTTGGTGATTGTCAGTAGCTACAGCAATTTTAAAAGCGGCCTTGAGTTGACGTTGTTCTGATTTTAGTTTAATTAAGGCTTGCTGCGGGTGCTCAGCCAATTGTTCGGCGGATAAACCATGATTAGCTGGCCACAACCCAAAATTATTTGCCAGTAACAGTTGAATTAAAATGGTATCGTCTCCTTCATTTTTGGATAAAGTTGACATCAGAGTCGATAAAGGATCAATATCTTGAAAATCCTGATAAGTTTTGAGAGGTAAATAATCATGATTTTTTAGTTTGAGACTAGCTAAGGCTAACTGACGATCTTTTAGTAAAAAATGGTCGACAGGATCAACATTGACTTTTTCAATAACTGCTTCTGGATAACTAGCTTGAATGGCTCCCTTAAAATACTCTAGGAGTCGCTCTGGCACAGACACTAAAAAATGAATTTCTTGCTCTTTAACCAAAATTTCAAAACTCAGACTTTCGTGATCGCCTTTTAATTGGTTAAAAAGACTATTTTTTAATTTAGGCAAAGTGGAAAAGAGCTGCACTGCAGCTTCTTCCGTTTCCAGACTATCTTTGCTAGTTTTAATTTTTAACAATAGATGGTTTTTTGGCACAATCTCAGTATAACAAATTACTTGGATCTTTTTTTCTGCAAACGATCCGATTGACTTCTACGATATTTAAATAAAAGAAACACTATAAGCAAAAAAATACTGAGCAAACCCAGATACTCTAAGAGTTGTGGCCAGTAAAAAATATAGATACTACCTGTCGCGAATTCATCTTGCATCAACCACGCATTGGCCCAATTGTTAAGTTTCAGCTGTTCAAGTTGCTTTCCTTCCTGAACAGCTAACCATCCCTGATCATAAGCTTGAGCCAAACTAATGTATTTAGCATCACAATTGGCTGGTAAATCAACTTGATAAAACCATAGAGCTTTTTTCTTAACATTGAAATCGCAAACAGGTGGCTGACTTTTGGCTAATACCTGATCAGAGTTTTGCCAGCGTAAACTTTTGATAAAGGCATAAGGCCAATAGAAAACTTCAGTAGATTCAAGCAAATTTCTATTAATTTCTTTGCCATATGAATCGGTCGAAAAATATAAAGTATAACCTTGATTAAAATTTTCCGTAGGTGGTAACACCTGATAATTAATCCCATCACTTAAATAAGTTTCTAGTGGACTACGCCCCAAACTATCCACTTGCACGGCAAAAATAGCAGGAAGACTGGACAAATTTTGCGCTGAAATTTTAATTAAATATCCTAGACGATGATCTAAATCACTTAAGTAAAAATGATCGCAAACACTGGTAGCCACAGCTTGATAATCAGTACCTTCAGGACGTCGCTCTTTGACCACCAAACCATCTTGTAGAGGTCGGCAATCTTTGGCTTCTGTCGTATTCAGTGCTGTATTAAAAATATTACTTTGCAGTAACACTTTAGGCATTTTGACTGTAAGTTGCTTACCACCAGCAAAATCTTTGATATCACTTTCTAAGTTAGATAAATTAAGATCAAAAAAGTCATAGGCAAAATATGCGGTTTTCTGATCGGTACTTAAAGCAATCGTATTGACCAAACTAGTATCTAGTAATAAATCGATTTCTCCACTTTCAGTCACCGGTGTGATCAGTTGATGATTAACATTTAGGTAACAGCTGGCGCTGGCCAAACATAAAGTGGCATCAAAATTAAAGGTTTTTTGCAAAGAAAAATTAATAATTTGTTGCCGATCAATAATTGCTGGAGCTAGCAAGCGAAAATTCAATTGCACAGTATTATCTGCTAACACCCAGGATAAGCGAAACGGCAAGTTATTTTCTGCCTTTAATAAGTCTTGATAATAAAGTTGATAGGCCACTGTTGGACTAGTCTTTAAACTAGTTAGATAAAAATAGCTCTCATCTTCACTTAAAGAAAACTCTAAATCTTTTTGCAAATGGTTAGTAAAAAGCGTGGGAAACGGATAGATATCATCTATTTTTTCTGGCTTGGCTAATGGCTGATCCTGATCAACATTTAAATAATTTGAAAAATCTCTAAAAGCTTGATCTGACCAAGAAAAACTATAACTGTTATCAATTATAGGCAGTTCACCATGTAAGCTAATAAAGTCCTGTTGCTTTATCTTTTCTGAATTATTAAAAGTATAAAGCTTCAGGAAAGCAAATTCTTTGATTAATTCAATTTGCTCTGAACTCAATAAAAATTCCTCGATCGCCTTATAGTTAAGGGGTTTTTTGGTATTGCGATTAATAATTGATTCATCGAGCAGCAAATAATCAACATCATATTGAGCTAACACCCTTTCCAATGCAACCACGTCTTTTTTGTCTAAAGCGGCTTGGAGTTGCCAATAGTAGCGTTCACTCGCTTCACTCCACACATCAAAGGCTCGATCTAATATGGGTTGCTTAATACCATACCAAATAAAACCAGAGCCCCGATATCCCCAATCATTCCATTGCCAACCATAATAAGAGTGTTGAGGTAAATTAGCAATTCGGCTACTCGGTGGCGCTTCATTTTTAAAATAATTAAATAATTGAAAATAGGCGCTAGGAATATTGACTCGTAAACGGGGATAAAAGAAATTACCAGTAAAACTTGGCCAACTATAAAGGATTAAAGAAATAAAAAATAGTGATGCTAAAAACAATTGGATAATTCGATTTTTTAGTTTAGAAAAAAGCACAGCTAAACCAAAACTTACTAGTAAACAATAAAATAAGCTGTAAGGGACTACCCATTTAGTAAAAGCAGAACGAAATATTTGACCGAACAAAGGTACTGAGTTACGTAAAAAATCATAAATAAAAGCAAAAGGAGGATTAGAGCCAGCTAAAATAAAACCTGTAAAAAGAAAAACTAGCACAATAGCTAACTGACTGTGACGCAAATAAGCTTTACTTTTTTTGGCAAAAATAATTGCCACTATTCCAAGCACTACTAAAGCAAAATATATCCAAGACAAAGCCTTCACCCAGGATTGATAAAAATGGGTTTTCCACACATCCATTAAATACACACTATTGCCCCACCGATCAAAATCAAGGTAATCTAACCAGAATCCTTTAAGAGTGGCTAAATTACTAAAACTACCATATTGATTATTTTTCAAAAAAGTGACTTCAGTAGACATCAAATTAGTTTTGGCAGATAAAGTAGTTTCACTAGCGAACAGAGTAAAATAAGCTACCGGCAACAGCCAAAAAGCATTAGTTAAAAAAACTATTAATAAAACGTTGAATATTTGCTTCCAAGTAATTTTTTTCTTGATAAATAAAAAAGCCAGTATTATCAGCAAAATCAGCAAGTAAACCACAAATACTGTCTGCACGTAAGCAAAAATTGTGCCCAATAATGAGAAAATAATAAAACCCCAAAGATTTTTGTGATTAGCTTGCTCCAAATAACTGAAAAAGTAATAAATTAACCAAGGGAAAAAAGCAAAAAAGGCAGCAAAAGGTTCAAAAGTAACATAAAAATTTTGCACTGTGCCCAGATTTAACAAATAAAAACTGGCACCCAAACAGGCTAGCAATCGCCCCTGCGGCTTATTTTTTAATAAATAAGTAAACAAAGTAAAAGCTCCCCAAACCCCAGATAAAAGAGCTAAATAATGCCAACAGTAACGCAAAAGCTGTGGCTGGAGCACTAGCGAAAGTGGCCACAATAAAATTTGGCGAATTAAATCTGCCCCATGACCCATACCCCCTAACAAGCCCAAGCCCTGGTACTCTTGCCACGAAACATTCAAGGCCCTTTCCAAGTTAATTGAAAGATCGAGTTCAACTTGAAGATTATCCCAACCAGTCAAATAAGTATTAGGGCTGTAATTAAAATAAAATAACAACGTCACTAGAAAAAATAAAAAAATCTGTGGCCAGAATTTTTTTAATAAGGAAATAAATTTCATAACTCAATTGTATACAAATATTAAGCTGGAGTGTTAACCCGAGAATAGGCCAGTTTTTGCCAAAAATAAACCCTAGCTGTTTTAACGGAAGTTACGCTTTGTTTTTGAGCTAGCTTGATAATGTCTAAATATTGACCAGCAATCTCCTGCCAATCATGAGCTTTAGCTACTTGACGACCCAGCCGAGCCATTTTTTGACTTAATAA
>JAGOOB010000020.1 GCA_017992725.1 Candidatus Woesebacteria bacterium
ACTTCGCCTTCCTCAGCATCCTTTTTTTCATCTTCCTTACTCTTAGATTTTTCATCCTTAGCCGAGCTTGTTTTATCTTTTGCTTCCGACTCAGTCTTCTTGTCTGCCGTGGCTCCTTTAGTAGCTTCTTCGGCCTGCGCTTTTTGCATCACTTCACCGATTTTTTGCGCACTGGCAAAAGTGGCGTCAATGGCTTTTTCTAGCTCTTCTTTGGTTACATCCTCTTTTGCCGCCAAGTCTTTCAGAGCTTTAATATCAGTTTCAATCTTTTCCTTATCGGCTTTTTCTAACTTCTCGCCATATTCTTTGAGTTGTTTTTCAATTTCAAAAGCAACGCTATTAGCTTTGTTTTTTGTCTCAATTAATTCGCGTTTGGCCTTATCCGCTTCGGCAAACTTCTCAGCTTCACTTTTCATTTTTTCTACCTCTTCGTCACTTAAATTAGTGCTGTTTTGAATGGTGATTTTTTGTTCTTTGCCAGAATTTTTATCTTTAGCGCTGACATTTAAGATACCATTACTATCAATGTCAAAAGTGACTTCAATCTGTGGTATCCCTCTCGGTGCTGGTGGAATACCATCCAAGATAAAGCGACCTAGGCTCTTATTATCAGCTGCCATTTCGCGCTCACCTTGCAACACATTGATTTCTACTTGAGTCTGATTATCAGCCGCAGTGGAAAAGATCTGGCTTTTACTGGTGGGAATAGTCGTATTACGATCAATCAAAGGAGTGCGAATACCACCCAAAGTTTCCAAACCTAAAGTTAATGGAGTAACATCCAGCAATACCACATCAGTGACATCTCCAGCAATGACTCCAGCCTGAACAGCTGCACCCACTGCCACTACTTCATCTGGATTGACTCCCTTATGCGGTTCTTTGCCAAAGAAATCTTTGACCACTTCTTGAACCTTAGGCATCCTGGTCATACCACCCACCAAAATTACTTCATCAATGTCTTTGACATCCATCTTGGCATCTTTCATTGCCTTTTTAACTGGACCAATCGATTTTTGAATTAAATCATCAACCAATTCTTCCAATTTAGCTCTGGTTAAAGTTAAACTCAGATGCAATGGTTGCCCCTCATCGCCTTGAGCAATAAAGGGTTGATTAATTTCTGTCTGTTGAGAACTGGATAATTCAATCTTAGCTTTTTCTGCAGAGTCTTTGATCCGTTGCATCGCCTGAGAATCTTTGCTGAGATCCTTACCTGTATCTTTTTTAAATTCGGCAACTATCCATTCGATAATAGCGTTATCAAAATCATCCCCTCCCAAAAAAGTATCACCATTGGTTGATTTCACTTCAAACACGCCATCACCTATCTCTAAAATAGAAATATCAAAAGTCCCACCACCCAAATCATAGACAGCAATGGTTTTACTGCCTTTTTTATCTAAACCGTAGGCCAAGGCCGCTGCCGTGGGCTCATTGACAATGCGCTCAACCTTTAGACCAGCAATTTCACCGGCTTGTTTAGTAGCTTGTCGTTGAGAATCATCAAAATAAGCGGGCACTGTAATTACTGCTGATTCAACTTTTTCACCTAAATAACTTTCAGCATCAGTTTTGGCTTTAGCTAAAATGTTGGCCGAAATTTCTTGCGGGGTGTATTCTTTATTATTAATTTTAACGACAGCCATACCATCTTTGCCCTCAACTATATCGTAGGCAACGTGCTTAATGGCTTTTTGCACTGCTTCATCCTTAAATTTGCGACCTATAAAACGTTTAACCGAATAAACGGTAGTTTTGGGATTTAACACCATCTGTCTTTTAGCTGGATCACCAACCACTATATCTTTATTTTTGATGGCGACAATGGAGGGAAAAGTATTACGACCCTCAGCACTAGGAATAATGGTCGGTTGACCACCTTGCATCACAGCAACGGCACTATTGGTTGTCCCCAAATCAATTCCGATTGTTTTTGACATAATTGATAAACCTTTCTATAAATTGTTGTTTTTATTGTTAATTCTTGTTGATTAATTTATTTAATTGTTAATTACTAAACTTTTGTAACTTTAGTTAATGCAAGCACCGTCAATTTTAGCAGACAACAGCGTTGACTGCTAGTAGCAATTTACCCTAAGACCACTTGGGCGTGTTGAATAATTTCCCCGTTTAAACGATAACCTTTGCGTAAAACTTTAATGACTTTATCTCCATTACCTTTTTTCTCTACCGCTTCCATAGTTTCTAAATCAAATTTCTTACCTAAAACTTCAATTTCCTCTAAACCTATTTCTTTTAGGCGCTTCCATAACTGATTGATAATCATTGTTAGTGCCTCGTCTTGTATATGTTCACTGGCTGTGGATAGGTGTTCTAGCGGCTCTAAAATGGTTAGTAATAAATCTGCGTTGGCTAGTTTCAGCAAATTTGCCCGTTGTTGTTGTGTCTGACGTTGAAAATTTTGGTAATCTGCTAAAGCTCGACGCTCTCTCTCTTGAGACTGCCACAAAGCTTGCTCTAAATCATGCACTTGAGCAGTTAATTTATTCACTTCCAAAGATGAATCGGTTTTAGCGGTTTTTTTCTTTGCCATTTCTAAATCACTTTCTAATCAATCATACTTTCAATTAAACCTTTAAAATATTTCATCATTGGCAAGACATATGGGTAATCAAAGCGTGTGGAACCCAGTACCGCAAAGCGGCAGGGGTGCTCCGGCATCTCCAACTCCACAAACATAATGCCGATTGGATCTAATTCTCTATTACCTAATTCTTGGCCAAAAATGACTTTAACTGGATTTTCACTTTGCGATTTTTCAAAAATCTCATCCATCACCGAACGCTCTTCAATCATCTGTAACACCCGGCGAGTTAAGTTGATGTCATAAAACTCTGGCATCTCCAGCAAATTAGCATACCCAGAATGGACAATATTACCATCTGGAGTCACAGCTAAACCTAAAGCTTGCGATTTATCTGCCAATATTCTTGCTGTCTCACGCAGTAGATCTTCCATTTGATTGCGGTAGCGCCAAATTTTTTCCTTAATACTGACTTCATCGGCCACTGATAACTCTTTTTCTTTAACCAACTCATTGATATACAACTTCATCGCTAAAGCCGTTGGCACCCGACCAGCACTAATATGAGATTTAAGCAAATAACCCTGCTTAGTAAGATAAGCCATTTCATTACGGATAGTCGCTGGAGAAACACCAATATTATATTTTTTATCAACTGTCTCTGAACCTACAGGCTCTCCGGTTTCAATAAATTCTTCAATAATGGCTCTTAAAATTTGGATTTGTCTGGCAACTAGATCAATCATATATTAGCAATCATAGAAATTAATTGCTAATTTGTCAAGTTTGAACTAGTGCCTTAATTTTTTTGCGAAAAGCCGACGGAGAATAAATTAAGCTGGATAAATGAATCTCTTTAGCCTCAAAGTCCATTTTTTCAAAATCAAAAATGGCTTGCTTCAGCGCCTCAACACTTAGCTCTTGAAAAAACAAACCAGTCTTGGCATTTTGGATGGTCTCTTTCGGACCTCCAGAATAATGAGCTAAAACTGGCGTGCCCCAAGCCATCGCCTCAATTGGCACCATGCCAAAATCTTCATCCTCAACTGGATAAATTAAGGCTTTCGCTCCTCGATACAAATCAGCCAAAGTCTGATCATCCACCGCACCCAAAAATTCGACAGATTCACCAGCCATGTGTTTTAGTTCGCTTAACATGGCTCCATCGCCAACTACTTTGAGGGCTAAATTAAGATCAGTCGCCACTGCCACTGCTATTTCAGGATGTTTGGCATAGGCTAAGCGGTTCACATACAAGTAATAACCTGCTTTCTTAAAACTCTGATGTTTGGCCAAATAATCCTTGGCTGTATCCACCATTTTCACTGGGGGATAAATGACTACAGATTGCCGATGATAAAATTTTTTGATTCTGGCTTGGGTTTCCTCTGAATTAGCAATAAATACCCCTACTTCTTGGGCAACTCTAAAGTCAACAAAACGCATGTAATGATTGATAATTTCTCCAAAAAAACGAGTAATGGCTCGATCACGCCAATGACTTTTAGCGGTATATCCATATAAAACTCGTGATGGCGTGTGACAGTAGCAGAAATGTTTGGCATGAGGCTTACTGGCGCGCGCCGCTTTGGCCATATAGGCGTTTGAAGAAGAAATCACAATGTCAAATTCACTGAGATCTAATTGAGCAAAGGCGCGCGCCGCTAATACCCTCAAAGGTGAAAAAGTTTTTTTAATTAGCGGAATTTTACTCAAAAAAGTTTGACGAATATCCCAATCCTGAAAACGTGGCCAATTTTGCCCTAGCGCTTTTTGATCAACAAAAGCAGTATAAACTGGAGCTTCAGGATAAAGTCGATGCAACTCCTCCAACACTCGCTCTGCGCCACCATATTCTCTTAAATAATCATGAACTAAAGCGACTTTAGCCATATTTTTTATCCTTAGTTGATTTTAAATTCGAATTTTTTCTAATTTTTTTCTCATGCTTTTCTTATGCTTAATTTAATATCATTCTAAAATAATGCCTCTTGGACTGAATGCTCAAAAGCGTCGGTTGGTAATAATTTAATGAGAGATTTAAAACCCAATTTATTTAATAATTGAATAGCTTTGGTCTTGTCGTAGGCGGTGACGCGACAAGCTTCTAAAGAAAAATCGAGGTCAACTTCGGTACTAATTGTAGCCAAATCCTGACTCAAAAAGGCAGATGCTTTGCCTTCCTTTAATTTTGTTAATAAGGCACCCTTGACTAAATCATCACCTGTTGGATTTTTATCTAAAAACGCATAAATTTGTTCTAAACTAGCAAAGCGATGAATCAACTTAGTGGCAGTTTTCTTACCAATACCCTTAACACCTGGAATATTGTCCGAAGCATCACCGCTCAACGCTTTAAAATCCACTATCTGACTCGGCTTAATCTGCAACTTTTTTTCCACTAGTCTGCGATCGTACTCCATATCACCTTGTTGTTTACCTCTAGCTGGCATCCAAACGTGGGTGTCGTTATCGACCAATTGAAACATATCTTGATCACCAGTCACAATCACTGTTAATAAACGACCGTCTAAGTGCTCCACCTGGCGATTAATGGTACCAATTAAATCATCAGCCTCATAACCTTCTATTTCAAAACGGGGAACATTGAGCGCATCAACTAATTCTTTGACTAAAGCAATTTGAGGAATTAGGTCATCGGGCATTGGCGTTCGCTGAGCTTTATAAGCTTCATAATGTTTTTTTCTTAGAGTTTCTCCTTTGTGATCAAAACAAACGGCACTGTACTCCGGCTCAAAATGATTAATGGCAGTCAAAAACATCCGGGTAAAACCGTAGGCAGCATTGACCAAATGGCCCTCAGGATCAGTCAAATTAGGTAGTGCATAGTAAGCACGATAAATTAGGGCGTGCGCATCAACTAAAAGAAAAATTTGACGAGACATGTGCTTATTGTAACAAAGGCAATAATATTTATCTCCTAGCTTTTTCCATTCCCATAACCTTGGTGAATTCATCTGAATCCAAAGTCTCTTTTTCCAATAATGCTTCGGCTACATTATCCAACTGTGTTCGATATTTCTTTAACAATTGTAAAGCTTTATTCTCCGCTTCTTTAATCAGCGCCAAAATTTCTTCATCAACAGCTTGAGCCAACTTATCTGACGGTCGCTCAGGTTCATCCCACATGCGATTGTAATCATTGTCAGTATATTCTGGACCCAGATACATAGGACCTAATTTACTCATTCCATAACGGACCACCATGGCACGAGCAATGCGAGTGGCTTGTGAAATATCGCTGGCCGCTCCAGCAGTTTGTTCATTAAAAACCAGCATTTCTGCCGCCCGACCACCAAACATCACAATCATATTTTCTAACAATTCTGATTTGAGCACTTGTAATTTATCTTTTTCTGGAGGAGTAAAAGTATAACCCAACGCCTGACCTCGAGAAACAATGGAAATACGATGCACTGGATCAGTATATGGCAAAACATGACTTAACACGGCATGACCAGCTTCATGATAAGCAGTCATTTTCTTCTCTAATTTGTCTAATAGACGCTTCTTGCTTGGACCATATTTAACCTTCATAGAAGCTTCTTCAATATCTTCCATATTGATCTTCTGGCGACTTTCTCTGGCTGCCGAAATAGCTGCTTCATTTAACATATTTTCTAGATCTGCTCCAGAAAAACCAACTGTTCTTTTAGCGACTTTTTCCCAAGAAACATCGGCATTAAAAGTCTTATTGCGGGCGTGAATTTTTAGAATAAATTGTCTTTCTTTTAGATCTGGTAAAGTCACTTGCACACGTCGATCAAAACGACCTGGTCTTACCAGAGCAGGATCCAACATGTCCCCACGGTTGGTGGCTGCCATAACAATTACATTATCATTTTTAGTAAAACCATCCATCTCGACTAAAATTTGATTCAACGTCTGTTCTCTCTCGTCGTGGGAACTAAAACTATTACGCCCTCTAGCTCTACCGATGGCATCAATCTCATCAATAAAAATAATGGATGGAGCTAAACGTTTGGCTGTTTCAAATAAGTCCCTGACTCGTGAAGCGCCAACACCGACTAACATTTCCATAAATTCGCTACCAGCGATTGATAAAAATTGCACGTTAGCTTCTCCAGCCACCGCGCGAGCTAACAAAGTTTTACCCGTACCAGCAGGACCAACTAATAACACACCTTTTGGCGTTCGCGCACCAACTTTTTGATATTTCTTGGGATTCTTTAAAAAATCAACAATCTCTTCCAATTCCCGTTTGGCTTCTTCCATCCCACCGACATCTTTGAAACTGATATCTTGTTTACCTTTAATAAAAACTTTGGCCTTGCTTTTGCCGATACCCAAAATTCCTTCTTGACCACTTTGCGCCTGCCTAAAAATCATGATAAAGAACACAAACATTAAAATGATCGGTAAGAAATTAATTACTAATTCCCAAAATAATTGACCAAAACTAGCATCTTGGACCTCCAAATCCAAGGCAGCTAAATCAATATCGCTAGCAAAAAGAATTTCCAGAGCTTGTTGGCCCTCTTCTTTTCTCGTTACTTTTTGGGAACCATCAGCATAAGATAAGCGCAATTCTTGACCTAGCACTTCAATATTTTTTACCTGACCATCCCTGACATCTCTGACCATCTGACTAACGGAAATTTGTTCTCTAGCTTGATTTAAACCCAAGAGGTTCAAAAGTGAGGGCAAAAATAAAAACAAAATTACTATATAAATAATAGTTCGTGAAATTAAGCGATTTAAATTAATTTTAATGACTTTTTTCTTGCTACTTTTGACTATAGGCATCCGGAGCTGAATTTGTTCCATCCGATCAGCCAATTCTTGAGCAGCTTTTTCGCGAGCTAGTTTTTCTTTCGCCAATTGTTCTTTGTCAGGCTTAGTTTCTTGATTACTAGTTTTCGAACCTGATTTGGTTTTGCCTGAATCTGTCGTTAGTGGTTGGTCTGAATTTTTATTCTTAAACATGAATCCTTATTTAGTGATACTGATATCTTTGGGAGTACTATTGTAGCATTAAACAACAGTACTCAAAGCAAATTTTTCTTTAACTTCTGCCATGGTTGCTCTAGCGACCATACTAGCTTGTTGATTGCCAGTTGCAATGACATCGGCCAAATAGTCTTTTTTCTTAACTAACTCTCGTCTTCTTTCTTGAATTGGCTGAAGTTCTTGATAGATTAATTTGGCTAAATCCTTTTTGATGGTGGCGTAGCGCAAACCATTTTTTTGATAAGCAGCCTCATATTCTTTTCTACTAGCTTTGCCTGCAAAAAGCTCAACTAGAATCATCAAAGTTTTCACTCCTTTTGATTCTTGACCATGATCATCAATATAAACTAAATCATGATGTTGATCGCCCTCCGCTTCTAGCTTTCTAATTTCACCCTGTCCAGAATCGGTAGGAATTCTAGCCACTTTTTTCTCAATAGTAGCTAAATCATCATCTAAATTAATATAACTGCCAGGAACTGACTTGCTCATCTTGCCTTCACCGGTAAGCGAAGGAACATATTCGCCGGTAGTATTAAAGAACTTAGGGATGGGAAATTGAGTGCCATAAAGACCATTAATTTTGCGCGCAATTTCTCTAGCCACTTCAATGTGTGGTTTTTGATCAACTCCGACTGGTACTAAATTGGCTTTATATAACAAAATATCAGCCGCCATTAACACTGGATAGCTTAACAGCGCCATCGTGACATTTTCTGGATGTTGTTTAACTTTATCTTTAAAAGTTGGCAAATGTTGCATTTTGGCTACCGAAATTAAAGTAGATAAATAGAAAGCCAGTTCAAAATGCTGAGGTACTGCTGATTGAAAAAATAAGACACTTTTTTCTGGATCTAAACCCACCGCCAAATAATCTAGAATAACACTTAAACGATTGGCGCGTAATTCTTCAACTTGATAAGGAGTAGTGATGGCGTGGGCATCAGCCACCATATAAAAAGTCTCAACATCGCGATCTTCTTGAAGGGCCAACATCCCTTTGATGGCACCAAAATAATTGCCAAGATGTAAACTACCACTTGCCCGAATACCAGATAAAACTCTCTTTTTAGTTTTTGACATAACACCTCTAATCTTAACACAAGCCAAGAATTATTGGGATAAAAAATGCTTAAATTAAAGTTCCTCGATTTTGACGTTCGGTTGCATATCCGGCGCTTCAATCAGTTTTAGATATTTTTCTGTGGTGGTAATGCGCTTGTGGCCGACCAATTGAGAAACATAAACTAATGGCGTACCGGCTTTGAGCTGTTCCACAATAAAAGTGTGACGTAAATCATTAACCTTGGCATCTTTGATGCCAGCCAAACGGAAAAAACGATCAATCGCTGTGCGAATATTTCTCACTAAAAAAGGACGACAAGTTTTAGTCAAAAATAAAGTCTTTTCTTTGGCTCGAGGACGAACTTTTAAATAATCTAAAATGGCATTTTTGGCAGCAGTATTCATTGGCACTCGACGAGCATCTCGTGAGTTTTGGGCTTGAATATGAATGATTTCTCTCTCCATATCCAGATCGGTAATAGTTAAAGCCGCTAGTTCACTAATGCGCATACCGGTTTGTAAAAGCAATTCAACAATGGCATACATTCTAGAATCACCTCGGCAAGCATCTCTCAGCGCTCGATATTCGAGACGAGACAATACTCTCGGAGAACTTTGTTCAATTTTGGGATGACTAATGTTAGTAGTGGGATTTTTGTCAACTAAACCTTCACCAATTAAAAACCGAAAAAATGATTTAATCGAATTAATTTTGCGTGAAATTGACTTACTAGTGTAACGTTGTTTATTTAATAATTCCTTAAACTCATCAATATCTTCAGGCAAAATTTCACTGATAGTGGTTTTGCCTCGCTTCGCCACAAAATCAAGCAGTTGCTCAACGTCTTTACTGTAAGCAATGACTGTCGAATCAGCCTTTCCACTGGCTTTAAGATGCTCAGTAAATTTAACTTGCGCATCATTTAAGTTTATGGGCATAATATGTCTAATCTAGGACAGACTAAAAAATTATAATTTTTTTAATGATTGAGGGTCTTATAGTATCATAAATTAGGATTTTTTTCAATCTTGATTAACAAGATTATGGCAAAAAATAAGCGACAACTTCTAGAACAGCCATTAATGATTGTACTGATTAGTTTTTTGGCTATTCTCTTAATGCTTTCCCTGCAAGAAAGTAAACGAAAAGCCGCACTGGATAGTAAAAATCTTGAACAAAATCGCCAAAATATTGCTCTTTTAGAAAAGAGTGTTGCCGACAAAGAAGCTTTTTTCCAACAAACGCAAAGCGACCTATATAAAGAAAAAATTTTAAGAAATGAATTAATTAAAAATAAAGCGGGAGAAACAGTAATCCAAATAGAAAAAACTGATTTTAACCCTATAATAGAAGAAGAAAACAATGTAAACCCAAGCGACTATCGATTGGCCAATTGGCAAGCTTGGTGGCAATTACTTGTTAAAAATTAGAAAGAAAGGTCTCAACCATGCAATATTTTAATTTTGAAGGACAAACCGCTTTAGTCACCGGCGCCTCTAGTGGCCTAGGTAAACAATTCGCTTTATTATTAGCCAGCGCTGGTGCCGATGTCGCCATTGCTGCCCGTCGAGAGGACAAACTTAAAGAAGTAGCCGAAGAAATTGAAGCCTTGGGTAGAAAAGCCCTGATTCTAGTGATGGACGTCACCAAGGAAGAAGAGATCGCTGCCGGTTTTGCCAAAATCAAAAAAGAGTGGCAAAAGCTAGATATTGTGGTTAATAATGCTGGTATTTCAAGCGCAGCTCCTGCTGAGGAAATGTCCTTCGAAGACTGGCAAAAGGTGGTAGATGTTAATCTGACTGGTGTTTTTTTAGTGGCAAAACATGCTGGCGCTTTAATGAAAGAAAAAAAATATGGCCGAATCATTAACCTTGCTTCAATCTACGGTTTAGTGGGTAATAGTGCTTTTAATGTCGCCAATTATCACGCTACCAAGGGTGCGGTTGTCAATCTAACGCGTGCTTTAGCGGCTGAATGGGCTAAATACCAGATCACTGTCAACGCGATTGGGCCCGGATTTTTTGAATCAGAAATGAC
>JAGOOB010000021.1 GCA_017992725.1 Candidatus Woesebacteria bacterium
GCCCTGGCCCATGCCTCGACCCCAAAGTTGACCAGCGCCAACAGCAATGACCGCCTGCCGAGCATTATAAGCAGCACTGCTTTCCTGACGAAAATCACTACTAAGGCTCCTTTCTGGGCTATTAAAAACTAAGAAACTGGTCAAGCGTGATTTTTGGTAATCTGCTAAAACAAAAAACCAAACCACCACCGCACCCAACACACCCACCGATAGAAAAACAACGAGCTTTTGCCAACCCAAGCGATTAAAAAATAGAAAAACCAGCAGCGCTAGCAAATAGACAATGGCGGTGCCAAAATCCGGTTGTAAATTAATCAAGACAGCGGGTAAGAAAATAATTGCCAACATCTCTATAATTTGCCACCAAGATAAAATTTGCACTTGAGCGGTTTGCTCTTGATTCTTAAAGCGACTAGACAAATATAAGGCGGTCAAAGGAACGGCTAATTGAGATGGTTGGAAACGCAGACCCAAAGGCAGTTCAATCCAAGAAACAATTCCTCGAGTAGCCCGACCCCAAATTAACAATGCCAACAATACAACATTTAAAGCCCAGTAAAGGTACGGACTAAACCGCCACCAATAAGCCACCGCAATTTTGGAAAAACTAAAAAATAGTAAAAACCCTAGTAAGTAAGCAAGCAGCTGAATGTTTAGTAAATCAGGAGCAATACTTTTCAGCGTCACCAAAGCCACGATCATGAAGATGAAGAGCAGACTGGGTAAAAAATATTTGCGCACCCCTTCAGACTAAAACAAAGTTGGTTATTTTTCAACAATCAGCTATTACTAATCTTGAAACAATCTTAGTTTGATAACCATCCTTGGTCTTATAGCTATCTTTAATCTTGAAACTAGCTTAATCTTGAAGCTGCTCGTTTAATCCTTCAATTTTTGCTCTAATCAATTGCGTGTTGGTTTTTTCCTCAATCAGCTTGGTAAATTGATTCGGCCAAGTGTTCAAGTAGGCAGGCACTTGTTGATCAACTTTTAAACCCGCCTTTTTGCGCCAATTTTGGATTCGACGAATAATCTGACGAGCCTGACCTTCTGCCGCCAAATCAGCTGTGATCTCTAAATCAAAACTAACCTCGATATCTTTTCCCTGAGCCTTGCCCCATAAAACCTTTTTGACATTTAATTCTTGTTTCAAGATTGCCATCAATTCAGCGTTATCTTTAAAACTAGCAGGTTTGCTGAAAGTCACCGCAGCCAAGGGTTGGCGCAAAGGAATTTGGCAGCTTTTACGCTGAGCATGTCCCAGTTCAACCAATTGCCTCAATTCGTTCATTGCTGTTTCTAATTCTTTGTCTTGATAATCAGCAAGAATCTCTGGATAGTCGCTTAAGTGAATGGATCGATCATCATCTTGTAATTGCTGATAAACTAGCTCGCTAAAGAAAGGCACAATTGGAGCAAACAACTGAGCCGAAACAGCTAGCGCTGTGGCAAAGACTTGACTAACTTGCTGACTATTCTCGGCTTTAAGTCGTTCTCTAGATAATCGCAAATACCAAGTCGAAAAATCATTAATAAAAGGAGCCACTAAGCGACTGGCTCGCATCACATCATAATTATCTAAATAATTGACTAACTGCTGGCGTAAACTACTGAGTCTGGATAATAACCAACGATCTAAGACATGATTGATTGGTTGTCGTTTTTGTAAATCTAACCTCTCAACTTGCTGATCAGCAAAGGTTTGATAAAAAGCTAAAATATTCCACCAAATTAAGAAAACTCGACGCCGAATATCCGCTACTTCTTTTTCCTCAAAATTTAAGGTCTCGGCTTTAACCGCGGCTGAAGACAATAAATATAAACGCAAGCTATCTGCCCCGTATTGATCAATAATTGCTTCTGGTTCAGGATAATTTTTTAAGCGCTTACTCATTTTTTTACCATCACTGGCCATAATTAAACCTGTACACATCACATTTTGAAAAGCGCTACTTGGCGGTTTGTCAAAACTAGCCGAAAACTGATCGTTCGACATCGTCAACGCTGTCGCCAAAACATGCAGAGTATAAAACCAACCTCGAGTCTGATCTTGGCCCTCAGCAATAAAATTAGCGGGAAAATTCTTGGCGAATAACTGTTGATTGCTAAATGGATAATGGAATTGAGCATAGGGCATCGCTCCAGACTCAAACCAACAATCTAAAACTTCAGGCAAATGTCGATAAACTTTGCCATTTTGCTTGATCACAATATCATCAATAAATTCTTTGTGCAAATTAGCGACTTTTTGACCAGAAAGTTTCTCCAGTTCCGCACTACTCGAAACACAAAGCAGATCCCCATCTGCACTTTGCCAGAGTGGCAGTGGCGTTCCCCAATAGCGATTGCGGGAAATGGCCCAATCCCTAGCTTCTGCCAACCAATTACCAAAGCGCCCATCCTTGATGTGCGCTGGTTGCCAATTAACTGCCTGATTATTCTTTAATAATTGATCTTTAAAGGAACTAACCTTAACAAACCAAGAATCAGTGGCATAGTTGAGCAAGGGTGTATCACAGCGCCAGCAATGAGGATAACTGTGGGTAATTTGCTGTTTAGCAAACAATAGCTGTTTTTTAGCTAAATAGCGAATAATTGCTACATCAGTGGCTTGCGGATCAGCTTTGGGCTTCACCTCCATTCCAGCAAAATCGGTCACGGCCTCGATAAAACGCCCAGCGAAATTGACATGTTGAATAAAAAGTTTATTCTTTACCGCCGTTTCTAGGTTGGAAAAATTGAGTAAACTTTCTCCCAGTTGGTAATCATCTTCACCAAAAGCCGGAGCGACATGGACAATGCCGGTACCATCTTCCAAATTAACGAAATCAGCAGCCTGCACGGTAAAGATTAATTTTCTCGCTGCCTGCGGTAAATCTTGGTCCTCTTTTAAATGGCCAAAATAGGAAAAAGGCGGTTGATAATTTAGGCCGACCAAATCTTGACCTTTGACAGTCTTTACTATTTGGTAATCACGATCAGCAAATACTTCTTCTAGTCGCGACTTGGCTAAATAATATTTCTCGGCGGTACTTTTTTCCTCAACCAAAACATAGTCTAAATCAGGGTTAACGGCTAAAAACATGTTTCCAGGCAGTGTCCAAGCAGTGGTAGTCCAAGCTAGCAAGTAAATTTCATCAGTGGTATCCAATAGTTTAAATTTAGCCGTCACGGCTAAATCTTTAATGTCCTTGTAACCCTGAGTTACTTCAAAATTAGAGAGTGGTGTGCTGCAGCGGGGACAAATATACATGACTTTATGGCTTTGATAAATTAAGCCCTTTTGATAAAGTTCACTAAACACCCACCACACACTTTCCATGTACGCTTTGTCCATGGTTTTGTAGGCGTTTTTCATGTCAATAAAACGGCCAATGCGTTTAATGGTTTTCTCCCAATCCTTAGCATAAGTTAAAACTCGTGCCTGACACGCTTGGTTAAAAGCAGCAATGCCATAGTCTTCAATGGCTTGCTTATCTTTTAGATCTAGTTCCTTTTCGATTAAATTTTCAATAGGTAAACCATGACAATCCCAACCCCAAACCCGTCTGACATACTTGCCTCTCATCGTTTGGTAACGCGGGACTAGATCCTTGATCATTGACTGCATCAGATGACCATAGTGGGGCAAACCAGTGGCGAATGGAGGGCCATCATAGAAAGAAAAGTTTTCAGCCCCTACACGTTGTTTGAGAGATTGCTCAAAAACTTTTTCGTCGTCCCAAAATTGTAAAATTGCTTCCTCTAACTTGGCTAAATCAGGCGTAGTTTTGAAATCCGTTATTTTTATTTTTGCCATCTTTCCTTTTTTTTTAACAAAAAAACCTTAATAAAGATCGCTATTAAACGACTTTAATAAGGCTTGCTTAAAGCAAAGGTACCAGCCCTATTGCTACTCGATTTTGACTCTTACGCGGTCGGTGCGACTCGTTCTACTTTTGTGACAAGAACTAGTTTGTCAAATTTCTTCGAGCACCTCGCTAAATGATGTTTAGCTCAAACGGTTTTCTTTTATACTGACATTATAACAGAAAATACTTTAATCTAAATTGCTTTAATCGGAATCACTCAACTTGTTCGGCAACGACAAAATTATTTTTGTCTTAAAAAGGCGGGTACTTCAAACTCGCTAAATTCATCATCACCCTCAGCATCTTCTTTTTTGTCTGATTGATCAGCCTCTTTTTGTTTATTGCCTTTTTTTAGATTAAATAAGGCACTGCGCACAAAGGGATTGTTACTTTCAATTTTTTCTTCTTTTTTAGGTTTGCGATCAGCAACGGTTTGGGGTTGAGTAAAAGCTTCTGGGGCGCGGTCAATTTTGTTTTCTTCAAACCCCTCTTCTTCAGGCGGATTTGGGACAGATGAAACCACACCATGACCCATTTTTCTCTTTGATTCTCGACCATAAGCTCCAAATAGTGCTCTTGGTCCACTGCCGACATAATTATCACTAAAACCGGTGGCAATTACGCTAATCTTAATTTTTGAACCCATGTTTTCATCAATAGTCGCCCCAAAAATAATATCGGCATCAGCATCAGCGCTATCCGCAATGATCGAGGAAGCGTCAGATACTTCAGCCATAGTCATATCTGGTCCACCAGTAATATTGTAGAGAATACCCTTGGCACCATTAATTGATACTTCCAAAAGGGGAGAAGAAATGGCCATTCTCGCTGCCATCACCGCTCGATCCTCACCAGAAGCTTCACCAATACCCATCAGCGCTGTTCCGGAATCAGTCATAATGGTTTTGACATCAGCAAAATCCACATTAATCATTCCAGCCACCGTAATCAGATCAGAGATCCCCTTAACTCCTTGGCCAAGTACATTGTCAGCCAAGCGGAAGGCATCAATAAAAGTCATTTTCTTATCAACTACTTCTAATAAGCGTTGATTAGGAATAACTATGAGCGTATCGACTATGTCCGTGAGATTGGCAATACCTTCTTCGGCAGTTTGCATGCGGCGTACGCCTTCAAAAGCAAAAGGTTTGGTGACTACTGCCACCGTCAGCGCTCCCGTTTCTTTGGCAATTTCCGCAATAATGGGAGAAGCACCGGTGCCGGTACCACCACCCATCCCAGCCGTAATAAATACCATGTCAGTATCAAAAAGTAATTCCTTAATTTTTTCACGGCTTTCCTCTGCCGCCGTGCGACCCACTTCAGGATCAGCACCAGCTCCTAAGCCTCGAGTGAAATTACTGCCAATTTGCAGTTTAGTTTCGGCTTTGGAAGTTAACAAGGCTTGAGCATCAGTATTGATGGCAATAAATTCCACACCTTTAATTTCACGAGAAAGAATCATTGAATTGATAGCATTATTACCACCACCACCCACTCCCACTACTTTAATTTTGGCAAAGGTTGTATTTGAAGGTTTAACTAGTCCCATAGGTTCTTATATAGCTATTATTTATATCAAACTATCACAATCAAATTAACTGATTTTATCATAAAAGTAAACTAGTAAATAGCAGTTTTAACAAAGTTAAGGAAAAATTTTCTTAAACCAAGATTTGGCTTTTTCCGTGACTCCTGACAAAAACTCAGCGGGCAAAATTTTCTTTAAATTCAGCGAAAAATCGCCGCCACCACCGGCTGCTCCAACATTGCCTTGACGTTTAGCATAGACCAATAGTCCTAAGGCTACCGCAAAATTTGCCTGCTTAATATCATCTGTTAATCCCAAAATATTACTTGGTTTAGCCAATCTGACTGACATTTTGGTCGTGTAGCGAGCGACATCTATCAAATTGTAAGTGAGCGCACCACCACCAGTCACCACAATACCAGCTGGTAATTTGGCGTCATCTAGTAAACCGGCTTTGGCTAATTCTTCCAACACCAAAGTAAAGATCTCCTTAATTCTCGGCTCCATCACTACATCGGTTACGAATTTACGAGAAATGGGATCATGATTAGTAATGCCCACTTTTTCTGGATCAAGTAAATCGAATTTTTTCTTCCGTTTAGTAAATTCAGCTTTTGATTCTCCTGGGAGAGGAATTAGCTTGACTTCCTCATCACTGCTCAAATAAAGTTTGAGTTTTTCGGCATCCTCTAGTGAAATACGCAAACCAGAAGCAATATCCTGAGTAATGTATTTGGCTCCAACCGGAATGACGGCTGAAAACTCCAAAACCCCCTCAACATAAGCACAAATGCTAGTAGTCCCGGCACCAATATCAACTAAGACAGCACCTAACTCCTTTTCGGTCTCTGTTAAAGCTATTTCACTAGCCGCGAGAGCAGAAAAAACAAAAGCATCCACATTCAAACCCAAATCAGCCATACACTTTTCAAAATTACGCAAACTGGTCGATAAGCCAGTGATAATGTGGGTTTCTGCCTCTAACCGCACACCCATCATCCCGACTGGATCTTTAATTCCCTCCTGCGAATCAACTTTAAAATCCTTGGGAATCACATGAATAATCTCCCTCTCACTCGGTAAAGAAATCGCCCGCGCTGCTTCAATGACCCGATCAACATCTAAAGCGGAAATTTCTTGATTTGAGGAAGAAACAGGCACCACCCCCTTCGAATTTTTGTAACGAATATAAACACCAGACACAGATAACACCACGTTTTTCACGGCTAAACCCGCCATCCGTTCGGCAGCATCTAGACTTTGACCAACAGTACTTAAAGCTTCTTCCAAATTAACAATGGTACTACGTCTAACACCACGGGAAGGAACTACGCTGAAACCAAGTACCTCTAACTGATCTGCTTCATTAACCTTAGCAATTATGGTCACACACTTGTCCGTACCCAAATCAATAGCGCTGATAATATTATTTTTACTCATTTTAGTTAACTCTCATCATACAGAATTTGCTCGACACTGTCGAGAACAAAAACGATCAAAGTTGCTCCCTAATGACCGGTAAATTAAAGCGCAGATCCAAGAATCCCTTGCTTTCAATTTCAGCAATCACTGCTTCATCAAGTAAAATTAATGAAAGATTGCGCATGCTTGTTTCTGGATTGCTGTGCTTATCCAAGATAACCAACCAGGATTTTCCCAAATCCAATTTTAATAAGTCATCGTTTTCCCAAATCAAACTTTTGGCATTAATTTGATATTTGTCTAAATTATTTTTTAAAGCCAAAAAAAATTGATGATAGGTTTCATCTAAATGACGTTGGTTTTTGTCTAAAATTTCTGCTGGTCCATGGTAATAAATGGTAAAAAGTGATCCTTGACCCTGATCTTTTTTTAAATTGTCATTTTGATTCAAAATATAACTCTGCTCTTGATTGTCATTAATGAATACTACCAACCGATAATCAGGTAATTTGCTGTCTAAATGTAAAATCAGGGTACTAGGCGCTTTTTTCTCTAAGCCAGAAAGTTGATAAAGTTGCTGATAATCAACACTCTGGGCTAATTCTTGCCAGATATCTGCTGCAAAAAAATCATAGAAGATTAATGACTTGCCTAAAAAGTTTTTTTTCAATTGGGCACAAACACTGGCCAATTCCTCTTGATCGGCACTATCTTGGTGATAACACTCGACTGTTTTTACTCGTAAAGTAAAAAAAATCAGCAAAAAACTAACAACTAGGGTTAGCAAAAAATCAAGATAATTAAAAAATTGCTTATTGTTGACAGACATCGACTAGTAATTGATAAATTTTGGCTTCAGCTTCTTGATAAAAATTTTTCTTAGCCAATTTTTGGCGCATTTCTTGATGGTGCTTGTGCACAGTGGCTATTGCATCAAGTAATACTGGAGCAGTTAATTTTTTTTGCTCAATAATAATTGCTCCCCCTGCTTTAACCATCATTTTGGCGTTAAGCACTTGTTCATTATTGAAAGTGTTTGGCAGGGGAATCAAAATTGAGGGTAATCTGGCTAAACATAATTCTAAAACCGTATTAGCTCCAGCTCTGCTCACCGCTAGCAAGGAGTTTTGATAAAGCCAAAATAATTCTTCTTCCTCAATCCATTCTCTGACAAAATAGCGGTTTTGCATTTTGGAGGGTAAAGTCGCTTTAATCTTAGTCAATTCAGCAGGATAATTTTTCAAACTATTAGCGCGCCCACATTGATGAACCACTGTAAACTCTTTGAGTAGATCTTTTAAAACTGATTTGACTAAGTTATTAATTACAAAAGAACCCTGATTACCACCCATAATTAAAATAAGGTTATTAGTTTTACTGGGCAAGTAAGCGGGTTTTTTTAAGTCTTTTTTAAAAATGGCTTGACGAACTGGATTACCAGTCAAATAAAAATTATCTTTTTTTAAATATTGGCTGGTCTGAGGAAAGGAAATGGCCACTTTATCGGCTAAATTGGCAATAAATTGATTAGCTTTACCCATGGCAATCGTCTGCTCGTGAGTCACCACTGGAATTTTTAAACTTTTCGCAGCCAGAACAAAGGGAACAGCTAAATAAGAACCAAAAGATAAGAGGACATCGGGTTTTTCTTGTCTTAAAATTTTCCTAGCTTTACCGATGGTACCGGGAAAAGTAAAAACGGCTAAAATCAAGTCGATCACAGAAGAATTAACAAATTTGACTGCGGCAAAAGGAATAAATTTAACACCGCGTTTTTTGACTTCCAACTCTTCAACGGCTTTTTGTTTTAAGCGCTCTTGGCTATATAAGCGACCAAGAAAAACCAATTGATCATTGGGATGAGCAAGCTGAATATAATCAATCATCGCTAAGGCTGGGGTTAAATGCGCTCCAGTCATGAAAATCTTCATAAGATCATCTTAACATTTTGCTTTGGCTTTTACTAATTTTTTGACCTTTACTAATATTGAGTAAAATCGCCGACACAAAGAAAACACTGACTAGGGCCGAACCACCTTGAGAAAAAAATGGCAATGGCATCCCACTCAGGGGCAGAATCGCTACCACCGCTCCTAAATTAAATAAAAGCTGACCAGCAATCCAAGCTAAAATGCCATAAAACAATAAAAATTGATAAGTGCTCAGTTTTTGCTCTTTGATCATCGCTTCAGCGAGGAAAAAATAGGCCGCAAATAACAAAATAATTACCGAAGAACCGACAAAACCCACTTCTTCAGCAATGATCGCAAAAATCGAGTCACTACTCGCCTCTGGAACATAGGCATATTTTTGTTGAGAATTACCAATCCCTCGACCAAACCATGAGCCAGCTCCAAGAGCTAATAACACCTGATGACTATGATAAGCTTCCGCTTGGATATCGACATCTTGCTTAACAAAACTCATTAACCGTTCACGACGATAAGGAATTAATAAAATTGCCACCAAGCCCAAAATAAAGGATCCCGTAACAACTAGGGCCAGGAGTTTAAGGTCTACACCAGACAGAAAATACATCACCATGGCACTAAAGATAATTACCAACAGTGAGCCGAAGTCTGGTTGTAATAATAAAATGAGACTTGGCCAAATAAGGAAAAAAATAAAACTTGCTAAATTGGTTTTTTTAGCCAATAAGCTGGCATAAAAATTAATAAAAAAGAATTTAAATATTTCAACTGGCTGAAAACTATAACCAAAAACATTAATCCAGCGACTAGCGCCATTGAGCGTTAATCCCAAACCGGGGAGCAAAGGCAAAGCTAAAGAAATTAGGCCCATGACATAAAGGGGCAAAGCTAATTTTTGAAAAATCTGCAAATTAATAAAAGAAGTAATACTGGCCAAAATAATTGCTAAAACGAGCCACTTAGCCTGCTGAGTCACAAAATAATAAGGATGATTAAATAGCCTCACACTCTCTACCGTTGAAGCTTCAAACAAAAAAAATAAACCAGTCACAGCTAAAATTAAAACTAGGATTGTAAATCTCCAATTTGCTTTTGACATCAAAATAATTTAAATAAAAGCTAACCATAAACCAAACAGCGTTAGCATAATTTGTATCAGCCAAGCTCGTTGCACAATTTTTGGCTCATCCCACCCCCGTTCTTGTAAGGTCAGATGTAATGGAGCAGCTGGCAGAATTTTTCTTTTCCAATATCTCTTAGCTAAAAGTTGTAAAAGTGAACTCATAATTTCCAAAACAAAAATAAAACCAATAATTAGCAAAGTAAAGACCTTACCCAACAGCAAGCCAATGACCGCCAAGGTCGCTCCAAAAGCCAAGGAGCCAACATCGCCCATAAATAAACGCGCCGGGTAAATATTAAAATAAAGCAAAGAAATTAATGAGCCTAACCACAGCGCAATAAAAACCGACAAAGGAACATCCAAGATACTCGAAGATAAAATCCACAAACCAAATAAACCAATCATCAGTAGGCCTGAAGCTAAACCGTCCAGACCATCAGTAATGTTGACAGCGTTGGTAAAAGCCACAATGACAAAAGTAGCAAAGGGAATATAACCCCAACCGAGATCAAAAGTACCGACAAACGGAATGTGTAAGATCGAAATACCCAATTGAAAATGAAGCATTAACGAAATAATTACAGCCAAAATGATTTGTAAAAGTAATTTTTGTCTTAGTCTCAAACCAAAAAATTTAGTTTTTTCAAAAGAAAAAATTTTTTTCAGATCGTCATATA
>JAGOOB010000022.1 GCA_017992725.1 Candidatus Woesebacteria bacterium
TTTTAGTTGTGCAAGCAGTGATCATGTTGCTTTTGGCTAAATTCAGCAAGCGAGCTTGGTTAAAGCTTTTAGCTTTCTTGCTTCTGCCAGCCCTGTTCACGGTTATTATCAAACGCATGGGCTTGGCTAATTGTTTTAGCAATGAAACTATGATTTGGCTGAGCAATAACTATTATTTGCCAGCTTATCTAGCTGCTATGCTCACTAAAATATTAGAACTGCTTTTGATCACTGACTAAACTGCACCAGAGAGTTTAAAAAAGCGGGTCTTTCGATCCGCTTTTTTTGATTGACTTAAGCTTTATTTAATGGATTTCCGCACTTCTTTCTTTGAGGAAATTACGCCAGTCTTCAACCAAGCGAATAATTGCTGAAAATGGTGTGTCGACCAAAGCGGTAAATAGGGCAGAAACAATATTATATTCTCGCCATTTATTACTGAACCACTGACCAATTTTTGCCATTGGCACCGAAAACAAATCTAGGAAAGATTCAAAAATATTGCCCTTGTCTTTAATGGTAATTTCTTTTGAACTTGCTTTAACCGCTGTAGCAGCGAAAAAGATCATGGCCACATTCACCGTATCAATATACATTGATGTCCAAGGGACTTTGGCAATTTTAAAAATCCAAAAGATCAGGGCTAAACCCAGCAAGCCAAAGATGGTCGAAACCAAGATAAATAACACATTTAAAAATTTACTTTTCTTTTTATTGAGGGCTAATTCATACACGTCCTCTTCGGGTTGTTGATAGACAATTTTTTTAATTTCTTTAGCTACTACGGGATAATTGCTGACGTGCGGTGGTCTGATGGCCAAGACTAACAGAAACATCACCAAACTCGGTATTAATAAATCAATCAATAGGGTTAATGGACTAAAAGGTACTCCTGCCAAGCGGGCTACTGGTCCTTCAAAAATAACAAAACTCGCTCCGCCAGCAACAAAAATTGAGAGGGTAGAATAAATAGCTGATCTAAATAGTCTTTTTTTCAGACTTTTTCTTCTGCGATCATAAATGGTTTCAATTAATTTTTCTAATTTTTCTTCATCTTGATAGGTGTTTCTAACCTTGCTTGGTGTGTCATTAATCTCATCGGTAACATCATTAATTAAACGATAAGCTGCATCATATTTAGCAGCAATTTGATAAAATCTTTTACCTAAAGTTTTTTCTAAATCTTCTTCAATTTCTTGACGGATTTTTACTGCTTGTTCAATGACTTGTTTAATACTAGCGGGATCCTCTTTTACCCAAAATGGATATTTAATTTTAATTAAATTAAAAGCAATAATTGGATTATCAAAATTATAAAGAGTGCGGTGCACCGAGATATAAGTTTGTAAAAATTTTTCCATGTCACTAACGCTATTGCCAGGAATAATTTTGATCCGATTGTAAAGAACATTAGTCATTAAATTTAATAGAGCATTTTCTTTAAAATTGGGAAAGAGCAACTCTTCAATTTCACAAGCAGCCACTTCAATAATCCAGTTATAAAAATTAATTCTTTTCTTAACTTGAATGTCGTCGTTACTTCTTGGCAAACGACTGTCGGTCATAATTTTAATGTATTTGTTAAGAATGTTTTCTAATTCTTCAACCTGTTTACGACCAATTCGACCGCGATCAAAGTAACCACTACGCATTAACTCCAAGGCCATTGGTTCAGCAATTTCCTTGGCTTTGACATCGGGCATAATGCTGATGCCATATAGTTTAGACACTAAGCGTCGTTTTAAAATGCGCTCGATAGCAGCGCGACGCAACAAATTTTCTTCTTTCCAATCAACTACTTCTCTAACTTTTTCGTAAGCTTTGGCAATTTTTGAAGCAACTTCGTCGACTTCAAGTGCCGCGATCACTGGTTGATGACGATATTCCCAATCCATTTGGTATTGCTTGATATAGTCATCAAAATAATGAGATAAAGTTTTTAGTTGTTTCGTTTCTTTTGTTTCTTCTGACATAAACGCTAGTGTTCATTATAGCAAAAAACTCGACTTTCGATATAATGGCTTCATTATGGCCGACAAATATCAAGCAACCTGGGTATCTCATAGTTCGATTAGTGATTTTTTGCAATGTCCCCGAGCTTATTACTTAAAAAATGTTTATAAAGATCCCAAAACTAAACACAAAATCCAGTTGATTTCACCACCACTGGCTTTGGGGGCGGCTGTCCACAGTGTAATTGAAGCACTGTCAGTCATTCCCGCCGAACAACGCTTTGCAGAAAGTTTAATCAAAAAATTTGATCAAGAATGGCAAAAGTTTACTGGGATCAAAGGAGGTTTTTTTGATGAAGCAACCGAAATGGCCTACAAAGAGCGTGGGGCAGCGATGCTGAGAAGAGTCATGAAAAATCCAGGTCCTCTGAGCCGTCTAGCGGTCAAAATTAAGGAAGATTTACCCTGGTTTTGGCTATCAGAGGAAGAAGAGATTATTTTGTGTGGCAAGATAGATTG
The DNA here is from genome assembly GCA_017992725.1 of Candidatus Woesebacteria bacterium. Taxonomy (GTDB): domain Bacteria; phylum Patescibacteriota; class Microgenomatia; order UBA1400; family PJMF01; genus JAAZKO01. The sequence continues at coordinate 2,472 of JAGOOB010000022.1, forward strand.
GTTGGAGTATTTACCAGAAACAGACCAAGTCCACATCATTGACTTTAAAACTGGTAAAAACGATGAAGATGAGAATTCACTGCAATTGCCCATTTATTATTTATTAGTCCATTATTGCCAGCATCGAGCAGTAGCGAAGGCCAGTTATTGGTATTTGGAATCAAGTGATGAACCAGTTGAACAAGAATTACCAGATTTAGCCTGGGCTGAAGCAGAGGTGTTAGCCATCGCTAAAAAAATTAAAACAGTGCGTAAATTAGAACACTACAAATGTCCGCAGGGTGAAAATGGCTGTTGGGCTTGTCGGCCAATGGAGCAAATTCTCAAAGGAGGAGCGCAATTGGTGGGGGAAAATGATTATCAACAAGATGTTTATGTTTTGCCCAGTAAGCAGAAAAAAATTGCCAGAAAAGATAACAGCCGGTTGATTTAGTTTTTGACTAGACTGGCAATTTGTTGAATTTGTGATAAAGAATAGAAATCACTAAAATTTTTGTCATAACCCTCCCATGGGTCATGCATAATGTATTGATCACCTCTTTTCTCTTTAATAACAATAAAATGTGATCCATATGGGCCTGCTGATAATTTTACAATCACTGGATTTTCATTTAATTTACTATCTAAAGTGCTTTGAGAATAAGTATTATATTGATAGTAATAACCAGCAGGAGTGGGCCAAGGTCTTGACATGTAAGCAGTATTGGAAAAGAAATAACTGCTATTATTAGATATAGTAATAGGATTAACATTCTCTCCAAATTTTTTCTTTATCATAGCTGTACTACTGATCAAACAGCCTACTTCCATGATACTCATGTTGCTACTTCCTATTAATTGGTTAGCCCAACGTTGATCGCGTTGACTAAAAAACCATCCGTCTGGGCTATTTTGTTCTGGCAATACAGATCCACTTTTGCTACTGGAAAAAGCTTTTAAAGAATTTAATTCAGCTATCGCTTCTGCTAATTTTTGTTGATAAATAGTTTCACTGCTTTTTGTTTCAGCCAGCAACTTATTTTTTACACTTTTTTGTGCATCTAATTCGGCTTTTTGTCTTTCTAACTCACTTTTTTTTAGGTTTACCTCTGCTTGTTTTTCTTCCTTTAATTGTTTTTGTTGATCATAAGTAGCTCGTTGTAATTCAGTCCGATGCATGATTTCTAAAGTTTGTTCCTGAGCTTGATTGATGTAGCGATATTGAGTAATAAAGTCATTAAAAGAATCACTGGCAAAAAAGTTGACCTTATATTGTTTACGACTTTGTTTATAGCTAGCCCTGACGCGTTCAATAAGAATCTCACTGAGTTTATTGAGGGAAATACTCAAGCCCTCAATGCGTTGAGTTAATTCATTAATTTCTTTTTCCAATTGATAAATTTCATTAGTTGTTTGTTGAATTTTGATTGATTGTAGTTGAATTTGGCCATTGAGAATATTAATGGCAGATTGAAGAGTATTAGCTTCGCTTTTGGCTTGGTTAACTTTACTTTCCCAGCATCTTCTTTGATCATTAAGGCAATTACTATATTGATCGGTATCAGTTTCTTTTAGCTCATCACACTTAAACTCCTGATCACAATCTTGAGCAAGGGCGGGATTGGTTTTAAAACTTAAAAAAGAAAAAGATATGAGTAGAAAAACTAATAGGTGATAGCTGAACGTTTTAACTTTCATCTCAATTATTTTTTCAACATGCGTTTGACCGCAGTTAAGCTAGCAAAAGTACCTAGTAGCACCGCAGCTATCAAACCAAGTAAAAATTGATAGAGTAAAAATTGCCAGCTAACGGGGAATTCAATAATGCCTTGTAAAAAATCACTAAGCCAGGGTGTGACATAAAGTAGCATGGCTAAATAAAAAGCAAAAGCTAGGATGCTAGCAATAATAGATAAGATGATACCTTCCAAGAGGTAGGGTCGACTAATAAATTGATTGCTGGCTCCAATAAATTTCATCACTTTAATACTATTACGCTTAGCACTGACTTTAAGGCTGATAGTTACCATAATCATCAAAAAGGAAACGATTAATAAAATACCTAAAAAGAACAGGCCAAATAAACGTAAAGCATTGGTCCAGCGAATTAAGCTTTGCATCACATCTTGTTGAAAGTCAACATCTTCCACAAATTGATTGTTTTTTAATATTTGACTAATTTCTTCTAAGTTTTCCGCGTTATAAGCGGAAACCTCAATACTAGCAGGCAAGATGTCTTCAGTGACCAATTCCAGCAAAAGTGGGTTATCTTGATTTTCCTGACGATAGATTTCTAATGCCTCAGCTTTGTCGACAATATTAATGTCTTTAACATAATCTTTGGCTCTTAATTCTTCGGCTAATTTATCAATTTCGGCGTTTTCTGTTTCCAATCTAAAAAAGGCAATAACTCGAGGTTGAGTTTCAAAGTATTGCAAAACTTTTTGACTGCCAATAGTCATGATGGAAAAAGTAAAAGCAATAAAAAAAGTGAGAGTTAAGACAATAATACTGAGAATGCTCTGGTAAGGTGAGCGGCGGATAGCGGTGAGGGCGGAGTTAAAACTTTTCATAAGTACTATTTTTTGTCTTTTTTACTTTTTCTAATCTTAATATCTTTTTTCTTTTTTTCTTTGCTTTCTTCTTTTTCCTTATTCTCTTCTTTGTCTTGTTCAGCCTCTTCTTCGTCTTTTATATCCGCAATTTCAAAGTGGGCAATTTCTTTGACTTGCTCAGCCTCTTCTCCGTTAGTTTCTTCTGGTTGTGCCGTCTTTTTTTCTAATTTAACAATTTTTTCTTTAGCCAACTCTTTCAGTACCAATTCATCGTGAGTGGCAAAAAGTACCGTGGTACCCAGTTCATTAATTTTTTTCAACAAACGAGTAATGGCTAAAGTAGCTTGGGTATCCAAATTGCCAGTTGGTTCATCGGCAAAAATTATTTTTGGGCCACAAGCCAGGGCTCGAGCGATGCTGACCCGTTGCGCTTCTCCTCCAGAAAGTTGTCGAGGAAAGAAGAGGGCTTTGTCTGCCAGGTTAACTAGATTTAATAGGTCGGTCACTCTTTCTTCTACTTCTCGATCTTTTTTACCCTGAATATAGATTGGTAGAGCAATGTTTTCCCAAACATTCATTTCTTTAATTAATTTGTAGTCTTGGAAAACCACTCCAATTTTTCTTCGCAGTTCTGGGATTCTTGATTTTTTTAGCTGACTATATTTTTCACCGTCAACTTCGATTTCTCCGCTCGTTGGTTCGTATTCTTTGATCAACAATTTCATCAGAGTTGTTTTACCAGTGCCAGATGGTCCAGTGATTACTAAAAAATCACCATCTTTAATTTCCAAGGAAAAGTGTTTGATGGCAGTCTCTTGATCGCCAAAAGACTTACTGACATCTGAAAAGATAATCATAGGCAACTTCCATTAAATCATCAACTGAGTGTTTAGTCTAGGGTTTGGCTGGGTGGCTCGGCATCAATGGAAATTACTTCCACTTGCCCTACATCCATAAACCAACCAGATTGTTGAGCTTTATTAGTTTCACCCCACACTTTAACTTCCATACCCACAAAATCATCGAGATCGGTAACTGAAGAAGTAAGGGCAACAGTTTGACTTTGACCGCCTTCTCTCAGCAAGTGATGTGAACCCTCACCATCAACGCCACCTTTTTCTAAATAACCTTGTGCGCTATCGGAAAAAGTGTCTCTATCACTGATGCCAAAAATGTCGCCAGGCTTGATGTTATTGACCTCACCAGCTACTTGGGCAACATTACCTTTAGTCAAATCGTTTCTTTTGCTCAATCTTGAGGTGCCATAGCCAGTGAGAGTGCCAGCTAAGACGGCAATTACAGCAAAAATAATAAATTTCTTTTTTTGCGCTTTGTTCATGGGTTGTTTATCCTGTTGATGACTTTGATTTTTTGGTTCAGCATCTAAATTTTCAATAATAATGTTAGGCGGGTTTAGATTGTCTGTAATTTTTGGATTTTCGTCAATATCTATTTTTCTCACTTCGATCATATGAGTTTTCCTTTATTTTTTATTGTAAAGCAATTTATCGACGAATAAAAGCTAAGATAAATTGGTCTAAGTCTCCATCTAGAACCTGATTGGTTTGGCTAGTTTCCACTTGTGTACGAGTGTCTTTGACTAATTGATAAGGATGCAAAACGTAATTGCGAATTTGGGTGCCCCAACTAGCGTGTTGATGACTACCTTTTTCTTTAGCTAGCGTATCTTCCATTTTTTCTTCTTGAATTTTGGCGAGCTTGGCTTTTAAAATTTTCAATGCTCGTTCTTTATTTTGAATCTGGCTACGTTCTTCTCGACATTTCACAGTAATGCCACTTGGTGTGTGAGTCAATTCCACGGCTGTGTTGAGTTTATTAACTGATTGTCCTCCAGCTCCACCTGCCCTAGTAAAGTTCCAAATTAAATCTTTATCTTTGATGTCAATTTCCTGATTATCCTCAATAATTGGTAAAACTTCTACCAGAGCAAAAGAGGTTTGTCTTAAGTTATCGGCATTAAAAGGACTTTGTCTCACTAGTCGGTGGGTGCCATGTTCGCCTTTTAAGTAACCATAGGCATAATCAGCTTCAATTTCAAAAACCACTTCTTTAATGCCGGCATCTTCTCCGCGAATTTTGTTTACAACGCGGAATGGCCAATTTTTTCGTTCAAAATAGCGTTGATACATGCGCTCTAGCATTTCCGCCCAATCCATTGCCTCAGTCCCTCCTTGACCAGGATGAATCGAGAGGATGGCTCCACAGTGATCGAATTTTTTGTTGAGATAATGTTTGAGTTCTAGTTCTTTTAGAATTTTTTTTAGTTGATTGCTAGTTTTATCTATTTCAGTTGTTAATTCACTATTTGCTTCTTGATTATTTTCCTCTTTTGCTAATTCAATCAGAGTCTGTAAATCGTTTAATTTTTCGGTGATTAATTGGTATTCATCAAGATTTTTTTGAGCTCTTTGTTGTTTTTTAATTTCACTTTGCGCTTGCTCTCTTTGCCAAAAATCTGCTTCGCTGCTGGCCTTTTGCACTTGTTTAATAATCTCTTGTTCTTTGACTAAATCCACACTCGCTAAAAATTTTTGAGCATCCACCACTAGTTGTTTTAACTGATCTTCGGTCATGATCTTATTCTAACTGATCTCTGGTTAGAGTCCAGCTGTCAACTAATTGCTGATTTTGATAAATATAGATCGGAATTTGTTTCACCCCCGCTTGTTTTTGGATTTCTAAATTTTGGTAATTGTTGTCGCTTTCCAGCTCAATTATGAGACTAACTTGACTTTGTTCAGGAACTACCAGCAGTAAACTCAATTCTAAGAATTCTTGATTGTTCTGATTAAAATATGGTTGAGTAGAAAATGCTAATGGTGTTTTTTGTTCCTCTTGGTCAATTGACATGACCTGTTTAATTTTTGTATCTGGGGCAAAATATAGTCGTTGATAATTAATGTAGCTTAAGTGATTAGCTGTTTTTAAGTTGGGATTGGTATTAATGGTTGCTGGTTTTTGGTTGTGATTAGTAAATTTAATTTGGATTTGTTCAATTTGGCCATCGTTCTGGTAAAAATGAAACTCCCTGTCTACTAAACGATTGGCTTTGTTGATGCCAACATTACTTTCAACACTGTAAAAATAAAAACTATCTAGATTGTTTCTAATCATGTCTCCAGCAAATCGATGCTTTTGCCAAATTTGTTCAAGATTTTGCTCTTGACTGTAGAGTTGAATATTTTTATTTTCTAAATTTTCTAAGACCACTTTCATTAACACCAGATATTCTTGAGAACTTAATTGGCTTAGGCGATTTGCTAAAGCGACTTTACTGTGATTGAGAAAATTTGCTTTTTCACGAGAGCCTGGAAAAAAATCTAAGCGATCGGCTCTGGCTAATTGTGCAAAATTTTGCGCATCAACGACCTGATCATAATCTGTAAGCTGAATTGGTCCAATTTGCTCTAATAAATTTTCAATAAAATTAAGGTTGACAAAAACAATACCACCAATGTCCCGTTCTTGATCAACATAGGGGCTTTGTTCAGCAATCTCCTGCCATAGCTCAAGAATGTGTTGCGCACTAATAGCTACTTCTGGCCACCAGTTTGCATCTTGAATCGACAATCCTTTTCCTTCACTCAAGTACAGATCATGACCCTGAGGACTGTTGGGAAACTGAGTTTGTTGACCAGCCATTGTGTAAATATCTTCAACTTCAGTTAAATTCCACATTCCATGTGAAAATTCTAAAAAGAAATAAGAACCCATAAATCCACCCGTGGCTCTTAATTCATCACTATTTTGTAAAATTACCAAATAAGTCAGATTTTTTTCAGTTAAAAAATGCGGTAAAATTATGGATAAATCTTCAGCAAAATCAGCTAAAAATATTTTTTTGAATTTTTTATTAATTTTTTCGTAATTTTTTATAATTTTTTCGGCAGTATTTGTGATTAATTGTTGATCTTCACTATGATTGAGATTGAGACTCAAATAACTTTTCACGTTTCTTTGTAAAGCCATAATTGGCCAAACAGTTATGAGCGTGAGCACTACCGCGATACCCAGTAGAGTAAAAATTATCTTTTTTGCCATAATTTTTGATAGGTGTTTGCTATCACGGGCCAAGTGAGGCTATTACTGAGCTTTTTATCTAATTTTTTTGTCTTTGCAGGCTTGATTATTGCCTGAGCTATTGCTGGAGCATTCTTAGCCAGCAAGATGTAATCTCGATAAATAGACATGCTTAAGTAATCTTTAATGAAGTCATTTGAATAATGAGCGATCACTCGACAATTTTGTTTTAAGGCCTCACAGATACTCAGATAACTAGCCACAAAAGCAATTTCGTAATGACTAAATAATTGCTCGGCCTCAGCCACTGTACCATGAAAAATGACATCTAATTGCTGCTGCTTCACATAATGTTTGGCCTGGTTCATTAATTGGCCATCACCATAAACGTCTAAATGATAGTTGAGCTGTTGATCTTT
>JAGOOB010000023.1 GCA_017992725.1 Candidatus Woesebacteria bacterium
TACCATAACTAATCAATAAAAAAATTATGGTGAAAACTAGTGAACCAAAGAGCGAATAATTAATGCGCCAGCGTTTAATTTTTTTAAACTTGATTTGGAAATAAGCCAGTTCTTTTTTTTGAAAAAGAATTTTTTTAATATTGCTGAATTTTAAAAATTTTGGAAAAGAGGCAAGTTCTTTTCTTTTTTTAGGACGACCGACTTTTTTTAAACCCAATAGTTTTAAAAATTGATATCGACAAGAGTGAATACGTTTGGCAAATGCTTTTTTAAACTTGAAAAATTGTGCTTTTTGAGCTTGGTAAACCCGTCGAACTTTTTCTTTGGGACCTAACTTTGGACGACCGCGACCCTTTTTGATTCCAAAAAATGTTGCTAAACAGAAAAATTGCTTATTTAATTTTTTTCGCTTTTCTTTGATTTTCTTCTTATTTTTTTTAATTTTATCCAGAAGAAATCTTTGCCATTTCACATAAAACGGCAACTTCGGTCGACCTCGTTTTGATTTTTTTGGCTTTGGCTGATATTTTTTTTTAACTTTTTGGTAATTTTTCTTGACCGCCATGCTAAAACGCATTTTAGCACACCAAGAAAAAAAATTTGACTCTAAATTAACTCTAAATTGACTAATTAGCGTTCAATTGATTTTAAATTGGGCAAGCACCCGACTCACATCTTAAGTGCTCCATATTAATATCTTCCAATAAGGTGTTTTGATCTTCTTCGCTAATTTCGTTGATCACCTTCATAAATTGACTAATGGTCACTGCTTCTTCTGGCTGATATTCATAGGCGGTTACATCAATTTTGGGCATGACGCTACAAGTTTTAATTTGTGGTTGGTATTTACGAATCATGCTGGAAAATTTTCGATACGACACTTTCTCTGGATCATATTTAAGTGTATATGAAATTTGATTCCCTTTATCTTCTGGTAGTGGTTTGCCATTTTCATCAACACCTCGAATCCAATATTTTTCCAACAACATTAGCCATTGATATTGCTCCTCAGGTGTCGCTTCACTGGCGGTAACTAATTTGCCATTCATACCAAGGCGACAAATTTCTGGTTGAGTGGGGAAACCAACGGCTGTAGTTCCCTGATAACTCTTTAACTCTTTAATTGGATAACCAAGTTTTTTGTATTTTTTCACTAACGGATCGTCATCTCTAAACTGCACCCAGCGAATATATTCACGCATAGCTGGTAGATGCGCTCCTTCAGACAGAGCAAATAATTTTGAAGTGGTACCGGCTGGCTTGATAGTGGTGTTGGTATGAGGGACCGCCACTCCCAAAAATTTTGAATATTTTTCCGCCTCATCTTCTACCGCTCTTTTGAAACGAGCTATAGTTTGCCAAAAATCTAAGCTCTTTTTTTCGTCGATTAAATCGTGAAAAGAGTAACTAAATGCATTCCAAGCATATTCGTGAATACCAGTCATGCCCACACCAATCCGATTAGTTCTTTTAACTTCTCTGCTATATAAACTATCCATGAAAGTATTAACTCTAATTAAGGCTCTGGTGGCTACTCTAAAAGCCTCTTCAGCACTATCTGCGTCGGGAGCAAAATATGGTACCACATCTGCAATGACACAGTAACCACCCAACATATTAAGAGTAATTTCACCACAGGGGTTAGGAATTTGAGTGTAATATTTAGCGCTAGCGTATTTAGCCACTTCGGCCAACATTTTGGTGGTACGCTTCATCGGCCTAAACTTTTTGCTACTGGCGTAATTTCCATCTAAATAACCATCAAAACCATCGTCATTCTGCACTAATTTGTGTTGATTAACGAAGCCAGGTTCTCCAGTGCGATCAAAATATGAAGAACGCATGACCGCATCTAAAACTTTCTGAGCGTGTTTGCTACTTTGTTTCCAAAACTTATCATCTACAGCTACACTGTTGTTAGCAGACCATAAAAACCCACCCTTTTTAATACTAATAAATTCAAAAATGTCTGGATCAGTCCAAGTCTTCACGGCAATTCTAGCCGCTCTTCTCGCCCCACCAACTAAAACACATTCTGACAAATAATGGTCAACATACATACTTTGTTTCCAAGGCTTAAGTCCAGCACCCTTAACTGTGGCCACATGCTGAATCGCTTTAATTAACGGTCTAGGACCAGAAGCCGGTCGCCCTTGCATGCCATGAATTGGCGAACCTTTGGCCCTCACTTTAGAAAAATCTAAAATTAATAAATCATCTTTGTACTTACGTTCAAAAGTCATTACTTCAATTTTTTCCACAGCCTGAGCCCAACCTTCACGAGTATCTGGAATTTCAAACCAGTGCGCTTTGCGATATTTATGACGAGCTTCTTTAACACTCTCGTCTTCCCCCCAAGCGAAATCGGGGTGGTGTTCATCCAAAACACAACGAACTAGTGGCATATAATCCCAATCCACCACCATTAACGCATCGTCATAGGCCCGACCCACACCAGAACCATTAAGCAAGAGATAAAACAGCAAAAAACTGGAAGAGGCAGTGCTACAGTTAGTAAAGACCTCCATATTTCTTTCTGGCTGGCTAGCATCCCCATGTTGCAAATGCCGCCCACTTAAAAGTAAAGAAGCATTGGATAAGTGTTTTCTTAGTAATCGATTTTCTTTTTTACGATGTTCTTCCCATTTTTTGCCTTGAGGTAATAAAGAAGAGTTGCCCTCTGCCACTCTTTTGGCCACATCTTGCCAACTTTCTAATTCACCATTAGCCTTTGTTCTTAAAATGGTACGCTTTGCTACCGCCTCACCTAAGCCTTTAGCTAATTGGCGATCTTCAAATTTCATTTTCTGGCGGTATGCGCTCATCTTGTTCTTTCTATTCTTTAATCTTGGCAATTTCTTTCTCAAAGTCGGAAAGATCACCAAAATCTCGATAAACACTAGCAAATAATAAATAAGAAAGGGGGTCTAATTTCTTTAATCGATTTAAGACCAAATTACCAATTTCCCAACTTTTAACTTCTTGGACGCCTTTTTGGCGAAGTTTGGATTCAACCTCTTCAATTAATAATTCAATTTGTAACATGGTAACTGGTCGCTTCCAAGTCGATTTTAACAAACCACGTTTTATCTTTTCCCGATCAAAATTTTCCTTTGAACCATCCTTTTTAATCACCTTTAGGTCAACGCCTTCCACTCTTTCGTAGGTGGTAAAGCGCTTCTCACAATCTTCACAAGTTCTTCTTCTCCTGACTGCTTCACCGTTTTCCGCTTCTCTAGAATCGATAACCGCAGTATTTTTACTTTTACAAAATGGACAATACATTTTTATATTTAAGTCTGGCTATATCGTACTTTTTTAAAAAATATTCTACAATCAGTTGTGGTTGTTAGACAAAAACACCACAAAATGTTGTAGATTTAATTAGCCGGAATAAAAATATCTCACACAAGCTGGCGCTGTGTCAACTAGTAATTACTGACTCAACTGTGACCTCAATAAAGCAGTTTCACTAGCTAAATTAGCCAAGACCGATCGTTCTGCTCCACTAAAATCATCCAGATAATCAGCAATTACTTTTTGCTGATTATCAACCGCCTCTAAAACAAAAAATACTAACTGTTCGGCGCTGGCGTCATAGCTATTTGCTGTTTGCAACGCTTGCACTTCGAGCAAAGCTTGATTGAGATATTTTTGCGATTTAGTAAAGGTAGTCAGCGCCAAAGCCATTTCACCCTTTTCTACCAATCTGGTTGCGTAAAATAAGCGTCGTTTAGCATAAGCTACCGATAAGTAAATCCGTCGCTCTCGATCTGCCATTTCTAAACGAAACCGATCTATGACCATTAATAATGGATAAAGAGAATGATCAGGTAATATTTCTTTTTGCACATAAAATTTGCGATTCTTGAAGTTACCCGCGTCTGCAATTTGTGATTGAGACGCAATATTGAAAGAACTCAACAAAATAAAAATCGAACTGAGAAAGGCCAAAACAATTAAGCAATATTTGAGAAATTTAGACATATATTTTTGCAAAAATAACCATTAAAAATGTATTAAAAGCACCATGCCCCAAATTGCCTGCGTCATTAATAAAGTATAGGCGTTACGCTGAGCATAAAATAACAATGATTGACCAAGGGCAAACGCAAATAATAGCGCAGTATGAAGGTAAATTGTCTCTAAACTAAAGCGTAAAAATAAGTTTGGCAAATGAAAAATTAAAAATATGAAAGCAACTACTAGTACCTTTTTAAACAAAGACCATTTGGGGTAGCGATCTTCGATCACTAACATGACAAAACTAAAGAAAAATAGCGTTTCAAAAAAACTAGTCAACATGGCTAAAAACATTTCCCACCAAAAGTTTTCTGCCGCATAAAAAGCTAATGGTTCAATGTGACCTGAATTTAACAACGCTTTAGTAATCACAGCCACAAAACCCAAGACGCCACCAAGCATTAGACCAATCAACAAACCCCTTTTTAATTTAGCAAATGACAAGGTCTCCATCGTTGCCGAAAAACCAGTAATTGTTAGATAAATTAACACCGGAAAAGCAAAAAAAATCGCCTTACCCACTAATTCATCAAAAAAAACTGAAAAGGAAAATAAAATTCTGTATAAAAACCAAAAAACAAAAATTAAAACTAATAACGGCCAAAACAATTGATGTCTTTGTTGCGGACTTTGACGTTTTTTAGTTTTACTTTTTCTTTTTTTTGATGGCATCGAGAGCGAGTTTCAGGGTTTCTTGTTGATTATGAGAATAAGTATCAATAACTAAATCGTATATGTCTGGCCGCCAAAAATCAAGCTCTGCGTCTGCTGGCACTTTACCAGTCTTAACTAACCACTCGTCCCACTCTTTTTTATACATGCGTTGCCATTTAGATAAATTATCTTGATAACGAGTCAAAGCATTGTTCTTGGCCTCTTCGACACTAATTTCATCTCGATTCACAATACGGTCAATGCGGACTGCGTCATCACTACAAACCATTAAAATTTTTAAAGTTCTCGGAATATTTTGAGCCATAAAACCTGATAACCAAGATTCAATAATCCAACCCTCCTCATTGCTGAGTTTTTCACGAATACCCATATCGACTTGACGATCAAAATCATCACTATAAACTAAAGCACTATGGTGGGCCTTGGAGTTGGCATTAAATAGACCTTTCTCTGCCGCATAAGCCCGCATAAACTCTCCACCAGAAAATCCAGTAAAACCGGCATATTTAAGCTTTTCGCGCAACATACTTAATAGCGTGGTTGAACCACAGCCAGGTAAACCAGAAATAGTAATATTTTTGTAATAAATATCTTCTATAGTCATATCAACTTTCAATATCTTTTGCTTGCTTAACTTTTTTTTCATGACGCTCTTCGATTAATGTGATGGTTGTCTTCATCACATTTTGCATTTGATTGAGACAATTCACAGCTTCTGCAAAATTTAATTTTTGTTCACCATTAGGGAAAAAATGAAAGACATGATTGCGACACTGCAGCCAAGTTTGCCAAATTTCTTGGGCTAAATCATGATTTAACATGCGACTTAGATCATCAAAAAGCCACCATTGATCACGCTGATTAGGACTCACATCTGGATTAAGAGCCCGACCAATCCGAAAATGGCGACCATAATAAACCTCTTGATTAATTAAATTTAGATCGAGTAAAACTTTTTTCAGAAAACCTTCATAAGCTTTGGCCATGGGAAAAACAATAAAAGAAAAATCTTGGAGAGTGGTGTTGTTCGCAAACTCTTGACTGAGATAAAAACTAACTTCGACCAATTCCCTTTGACTTGGATCTAAATATTTTAACCAGGGAGCTTGTGAATCAAATTGCATAAATAAGTTCATCTTACAGAAAAATACATATCGATTATAATTGAAACACAAGAAAAAATCCAAGACCTATGCTCAATAAAACACACACGCAAAAAATGAATTGGTCAAAATTTTGGCGAAATCAAAAATGGCATGTCATTTTAATTGTTTTGGCTATTGCAGTAATTGGCACGTTGATTTATTTAATTTCCGAACTGCCATCTCCCAAAAAATTAAGTTCTTCAGAATACTACGCTGTTAGCACGCAAATTTTTGATCGGAATGGAGAGCTGCTTTACGAAGTGTATGGCGATGAAAATCGTACACCAGTTAAAATTGAAACACTGCCTGAACACTTACTCCAAGCCACAATCGCTATTGAAGATAAAAATTTTAACCGCCATCATGGTTTGGATGTGCGAAGTTTGCTAAGAGCGACAATCAATAACTTAACTGGTGGTAGTACCCAGGGTGGTTCTACTATCACTCAACAATTAGTGAAAAATGCTTTATTAACTAAGGAAAGAACACTCAATCGCAAAATTAAAGAAGCGATTTTGTCAGTTTTGGCTGAAATTATTTATAGCAAAGAAGAAATATTAGAAATGTATCTCAATTATATTGCTTATGGTGGTACGGCCGTCGGCATCGAAGCTGCAGCTAATCAATATTTTAATAAAAGTGCCAGCGAATTAACTTTGGCCGAAAGTTCGCTGTTAGCTGGTTTACCCAAAGCGCCTAGTACTTATTCACCTTTTGGCGCCCATCCAGAAAAGGCTAAACAACGACAAAAAGAGGTTTTACGCCGAATGTTTGAAGACGGATACATCAATGAAGAACAAATGAATGAAGTTGCAAATGAAACATTAACTTATGCCCTAAAAAAAACCGATATCAAAGCACCACATTTTGTTTTTTATGTCATTGATTTATTACAAAATCAATATGGTGAAGAGATGGTAAAAACGGGCGGGTTGCGCGTCACAACAACTTTGGATTTGGAATTGCAAGAAGCAGCGCAAGCTTCCCTTTCTGCAGAAATCGCCGATTTGGCTAACTTAAAAGTCAGTAATGGGGCTGCTCTTATCACTAAACCTAACACAGGAGAAATTCTAGCAATGATCGGGAGCCGTAATTATTTTGATAGTGAAAATGATGGACAAGTTAATGTGACTTTGGCATTAAGACAACCTGGCTCTTCGATTAAACCACTGATGTATGCCACCACTTTTCAAGAGAAAACCCTTAATCCCGGCTCAATGCTTCTAGATATTCCCACATGTTTTCGCGTGGCTGGACAGAAGGATTATTGTCCAAAAAATTATACCGGCGGTTTCGCTGGACCAGTTACTGTTAGACAAGCGCTGGGCAACTCATTAAATATTCCAGCAGTCAAAGCTTTAAGCACAATTGGTGTGGAAAAATTTATTGAACAAGCCAACAAAATGGGTATTAGTAGCTGGACCGATCCCAGTCAATATGGCTTGTCATTAACTCTGGGCGGGGGCGAAGTAACCATGTTGGAAATGGCCACCGCTTTTGGCGTCTTAGCCAATCAAGGAGTAAAAGTGCCCAGTACAGCTATCTTAGAGATAAAAAACTATCAAGGTGAGACTCTAGAAAGTGTTAATTTGGTGGCGCGCGGCGAGACCTTGTCAGCTATGACCGAAGACGAAACTATCGAGCAAGCAAACAATTTGGAAAGAGTGATGCGCCGCGCGCCAGCCTATTTAACTAGTCACATCATGCAAGACAATAATGCCCGCTTAATGGCTTTTGGCAGTAACAACCAACTGGTCATCAAAGACAAGGTAGTCAGTGCCAAAACTGGCACGACTAATGACTTGAAAGATAACTGGACAGTGGGCTTTACCCCAGAATTTCTCACCATTGTTTGGGTGGGCAACAACGACAATACTTCCATGAGCTACCTTGCTTCAGGTGTCACTGGTGCCGCACCAATTTGGAATGATATCATGAGCTATGTTTTAGAAAATGAACAAGTTATTTGGCCAGAGCGTCCACGTGATGTTAAGATGGGCTATGTTTGTCAAACTGGGATGCCGGTCGATCGTGGCTTAGGTAATAATCGTAATGATTTACAAAATAGAAACATAAGTGATTTGACGGTGAAAATGGATGACCAACAAACTTATTTAACCGAAACTGATCCAATTCAAACCTGTCAAGCGAGCAGTCAAGAACTGTATTGGGAAGAATCTTTACCAAGTTATTCGGGCAGTTTTCAAAAAGAATTTTGGATTCGCAGTGAAACTGGCTTACCACCAGCAGTTGGCGAAGAAGCAAATGATTTGGTTTTAGAATTACATCAATTCTATTATGATCCAGTTACTGCTCTCTATTGTGCAGATTGCCGACGACCAGTAGATGAAGAGACTGGAGAAACTATTTACGAAAAAACCTACGTTAATTAATGCTTAATCTAAAAGTGCGTAAAAAAAATAAATACATTGTGTTTTTCCTCCTTGTTATATTTTTGCTTTTAATTGGCTATTTTGCTGTCAAAATTTGGCAAAAAAATTTTAAGTCGCCAATCGGCGAAAATTTTCAATTCAACTATATGACTAACAAACTGTGGCCAAAAAAGTCCAATCAGGAAATGATTGTTTATGGTTTTTTACCTTATTGGAATATTGACAAAGTTAACATCCAACCCGAGTTAACCCATTTAAGTTATTTTGCCTTAGAAGTGGGTACTGATGGTCAAATAGTAACAGAGAGTCAACCAGGTGAAACTGAACCTGGTTATCGAGAACTAAATAGTGATCAATTTTTTAACTTAATCAACGATCATCATCTAAACTTAGAAATAGTTTTAAGCCAATTTGATGCCAAAAAAATTGAACAGCTCCTAAGTGACCAAACAGCTTGGTTAACTCTATTAGAGCAAATTGACAGTTTATTACTTGCTTATCCATTCAGCGGGATCAACTTAGATTTTGAATATCAGGGTGAAGCTAATGAATTGTTACGTCAACAATTTACCAACTTGGTAATCAGTCTTCATAATCATCTAGCCCAGCATCAAGAAAAAATCAATTTAAGTGTTGATGTTTATGCTAGTGCTGGAGATCCTGCAAAAAAACTGCTGTGGAATATTCCAGCTCTGGAACCGTATCTAGATTATGTTGTGGTGATGGCCTACGATTTTCATCGCCAAAGCTCAACTCAAGCAGGGCCGGGCGCACCCTTGTTTGGCGCGGGAGGGCTATGGAATAGTGATATTAACTCACTAATGAAAGGTTTTTTTGAACAAGTACCAAAAGAAAAAATTTTATTAGGTGTGCCGTTTTATGGATATGCTTGGCAAACCGATAGTTTAAAACCAAACGCCAATACTTACCCAGGCACCGGCTTCACTGTTAGTTATGAGGAGGTACTTAACCTCAAACAATTAAGTGGTATTTGGCAGAATTGCACAAATTTAGAAATTTTTTGGCAAGAAGATGCCCTTTCTCCCTTTGCCAGTCTAAGCTGCGGGGTGAAAGAAAAAGAAGATCAAGAAC
>JAGOOB010000024.1 GCA_017992725.1 Candidatus Woesebacteria bacterium
ACCCATATTTTCAAATTTATCCTCAAGCTCAATTTCCTTAGCCACACTCACTCCATCGTGAATCACTTGTGGAGCACCCCAACTACGATCCAGGGCTACATTGCGTCCCTTGGGACCTAAAGTGGTCGTGACCGCTTCGGCTAATTTATTAATCCCAATTAACATTTTTTGTCTGGCGCTATCGCCAAATAAGAGTTGTTTCGCTGCCATAATTTTCCTTCTTTAAAAATTTTTATATTTTTATATTTATTAATAAAAATTATTACTTAATAATTGCTAAAATATCTTCAAATTTGAGAAATTGATATTCAATATCGTCAATGGTGACATCATTGCCACCCCATTTTTTGTAAACGACTTGATCACCAACTGTGGCAGGGGCTTTGATTTCCTGGCCATCATCAAAGATGCTAGCCCCTACAGCCAAAACTTCACCATATTGAGGTTTTTCGCTATCGTCAACAGCCAAAATAATGCCGGAAGCCGTTTGTTTTTCCTTTTCGGCGGGCTTGACTAAAATATAACCAGCAGTGGGTTTGAGTTTTTTGACGTCTAATTTGGACATAAAAAAACCTTTCTATTAATAGCTTTTAATTTTTATAATTTTAAATTCTTGCTTTCTCACTAAACTTGTTGAGAAAATAATTGCTCAATAGAGCGTCTAAAAGTTATCACAAAATTCGTTTTTTAGCAAGTGCTTAATTTGACTGCTAATTATGCATTAATCACGAAATCATCAAAAAAAGTAGTATTCATCAAACTAATTGCCTTTTCAATTTCTTCAGCTAAGATCAACGATAAGCGAGTATTGGTATTGCCTCCTTTAAACGCCAGCAGCGATAAATTGGAATAATTAATAAGTAATTGGCTAATTTGCTCTACAAATTCTTGATGATGGTCAAGCCACCAGGCTCGTTGCTTGGGCGATTTTACGGCGACTTTTTCTAAAAGATTATTTAATTGTTTTAATTCAATAATTTTTAATTCTAAAGTAAAACCTAATTGTCGACTGTTAGAATTTTCTTCGAGTTGTGAGCTAGTTGCTAGGGGTTGTGAACTATCAACAAAAACCTCTTCACCCAAGTGATAACGTAATTTAATTTCGTTCAGTAGCTCGCGTAAATAATCGTTTTTTGCCATATTTCAAGGTATAATAAGCGCCTTAAGAAGCACCATCATACAAGAGACCATGCAAATTATAAAGTTGAATTTAAAACAAGCAACAGATGCCGAGCTGACTCGGCTCATCGACCAAGCTATCGCCGTTATTAAAAACGGTGGTCTAGTTATTTATCCAACTGAAACTACCTATGGCATCGGGGCTAATCCTCACAGCACACCAGCTATTGATAAATTATTGCAATACAAAAGTCGCCGTGAAGGTAAACCGCTGTCAATCGCAGTAAACAGCCAAACCATGGCTGAACAATACGTCAAGATCAATCAACAAGCCCAAAATTTTTATCAACGTTTTTTACCAGGACCATATACTGTTATTTCCCAGTTAAAAAAGACTGTCGACATCGATAAGCGGGTAGCTAGTGAATTTGGCACTTTAGGGATCCGGATTCCAGATTATCCGTTGATCCTCAAGCTTATTGCAACATTAGGTCATGGGATCACTGCTACTAGCGCCAATGCTTCCAATCAAAAGCGCCCCTACCAAATTAGTGATATTTTAGACAACTTAAGTGAGAAACAACAACAATTAATTGATTTAATTATTGATGTCGGACGACTGCCCAAAAATGAACCGTCAGTGGTGATCGATACCACCCTGTCTACTCCTCTGGCACTGCGGGGCCAATTGCATAAGGACACTCCCTATACTGAGTTTCATTCTCAAAGTGAAAACGAAACTCAAGAGTTAGCAATGCGCCTCATTCTGAAAAATTGGAATCGGCTGAAAAAAGAAGGTTTATTATTTGCGCTGACTGGTGAATTGGGCATGGGTAAAACAATTTTTGCCAAAGGAATTGGTCAATTTTTGAAAATTAAAGCAGAAATTACCTCGCCAACTTATAGTTACCTCAATGAATATACTTTTCAAAGAGAAGGTTGCCAAGGAACTTTTTATCACCTTGACGCCTGGAAAATTGATCAACAACAAGAATTGGCCTTACTCAAAATCGATCAATTATTAAAAGCCAATCAGGTGATGGTAATTGAATGGTGGGATAAAATCGCTAAATTTTTACCAACAAGTTTTCAGCAACGAGCCATTGAACTCAATCTCAGTGGTCAAGATCATTGGCGCAAAATTAAATTATGGGAAAAAAACCAACATTAGCCAAAGAGAAAACAATTTTGGCCATAGACACTAGTTGTGATGATACAAGCGTGGCTATTTTAGAAGGCGCGCGGGTACTGGCAAATGTGGTGGCGAGTCAGACTAATATTCATCAGCAGTATGGTGGGGTTTTCCCTACTTTAGCCAAACAAGCTCACCAGGAAAACATTGAGGCATGCACCAAGACAGCGCTACATAGAGCAGGTTTTAATGATGAGAGCAAAATCAAAGACCAGCTACAAGCGGTGGCAGTCACCGTCGGGCCGGGGTTGGCACCGGCTTTGGAAGTCGGTATTAACTATGCCAAAAAATTAGCCAAAATGTGGCAATTGCCAATTATTCCAGTTAACCATATTGAAGCTCATGCGCTGTCCCCCTTGCTTCAACCTAAAACCCAAAACCTTAGTAGAACAATTAACTTCCCAGTACTAGCTATGGTCATTTCTGGAGGACATAGTGAGTTTATCTTGATCAAAAAAAGCGGAGATTATGAGCGACTAGGCTGGACAGTTGATGATAGCGCTGGTGAATGTTTGGATAAAATTGGTCGGATGCTCGATTTAGGCTATCCAGCTGGACCAATTCTAGAAAAATTAGCTAAAAAAGGTAATGCCAAGCGTTGGTCTTTACCCTTAGCTATGACCAATGTGGAAAATTTTAATTTGAGTTTTTCTGGTTTTAAAACAGCCACTCATCAACTGATAAAACAACTTAAAAAAGAGGAAAAATTAGATGCTCAAGCGGTGTGTGATTTAGCAGCCATTGTCCAACAACAGGTCTTTGCTCAAATTAACTATAAACTGGAAAAAATTTTGTTCAGTCCCGATTTAAACCAAAAAATTTATCCCAAAGCTCAATTAAGCAAAAAAATTAAACAAGGGAAAATTAAACCACCAATCACCACTATTAATGAATTGTGGTTAGGCGGTGGCGTGGCGGCCAATATTGCCTTGCGCAACAGTATTAGACACACGTTAAAAAATTACCAAAAATTGTCAGCTAAAAAAATTAATTTGTATTTGCCTTATCACAAAAAATTTTGTGCCGATAATGCTGCGATGATCGCCCTAACTGCCCACTTGACACTGAAACGAGGGGTAACTACCTTTGAGGGAAAACTAGATCGCCAACCCAATCTCGCCATCGGCGCAGCTTTGCCAAGCATGTTAGAATGAGGATAGTGCAAGAACTTAGCTTGTTACCCCTACTTGCCAAATCTCAAGCCAATTATTTTGTAGGTTTTTTAAAGAATCGTCAAGAAAATTTTATTATGGTTTTAAGTCTTCAAGGACCTGATGCTCAATTTTTTGGTAAAGATTTACAAATAAGGCTAAGTACTTGGCAATTTACTAGTGCTGAAAAAATACATTTAGCGCTGCTTGATCTTAATAAAGAGTGTCGGTTAAAAAAATTACAATTAAATTTTGCTCTTAGTTTAAAGGTTGGTAAAAAAATTATTTTAGCCTGTCAGGGTGGTAGCATTTTGTTGAAGCGTGATCAACAGCTCAGAGAACTGATTAGTAGCCAGAGCGAGATCAGTATGCTTGTTGGGCAATATATCGAAAATGACCAATTTGTATTGATTGCGGGCAATTATCAACTGGGAAAGGTCATTGTCGAAAAAAACCGCAACTATCCACTCGAATTAATTATTGAACAGAAACTGGACGATTATTTTAAAAACAATTTTAATACCGCTCTATTACTTTGGTCTTATCAACATAAAGAAAAAGTTTCTTGGAAGGAAAAATTAGCTAAACAAAAAATAATTTTATTAAAAATTAAAAAAATTCCTCAAAAAATTAAAGAATTTGTTTTAAAAATAAAAAACCTAAGACAAGAACAAAAAAAACACTATCAAAAAATATTTCTATTAGTAGTACTAGCAATTGTGCTTGTGACCACAGCTTTGTTAAGCTGGCGCCATTTAGAGCAAAAAAACCTAGATAAAGCAAATAAGGAAATTGATGCTTTAGTCTTAAGTAATGCAGAACTAGAGCAACTCAGTACTAAACAGCCAGTTTTAGCGAGGGAAAAAATTCAGGAAAATCAAGAACAGCTTCGTCAATTATTAGACGAATATAATTCACTATTAGCTAAAAAAAGAATTGAAGAAAAAATTCAAGAATTACAAGCTCGAGCGGAACAGTTAGTCAGTGAAAATAATTTAGATCAGTTGTTTGTTTACAGCAACTGGTATGACAACTATCCAGATTTTTTAGGCAATAAAATAATTGCCAGTCCTCAAGGTTTGCTCGTCGGCAATAGTCAAACTGATCAGCTATTACTGGTAAATAATAACAACTTTGATCAATGGACAATTAATTTTGCTGATTTCAGTATTGATAACAGCAGCTCAGATCGATTAAAAATCTTTATTAAAGATCAAGGTATTAAATATCTAGACTGGCAAGATCGAAGTAGTTTCGCCCTTAAAACCGAAGGTGATTCTGATAGAGATGCCCAATTCGTAGAGAGTTACCAAAATTTTCTTTATTTGCTTAACCCAGAAAAACGCAATATTTATCGCTACACATTAACTAACGGCGAGTTAAGTGAAGCAATCGGCTGGTTAGTCGACAAACAAAACATTAACTTCAGTACAGTGAGTGACATGAGTATCGATGGAGACTTATGGCTTGGTTTTAAGGATGGCAAAATTATGAAATTTAGCCGCGGTTATCAGGTGGATTTTGCTTTAACTGGTTTGGAACAACTCCCAACTGATTTAGTCAAAATAGCCAGTCAGGAAAATTCAGACAAAATTGTTTTTCTAGACAAGAGTAATAATCGCCTCATTGTTAGTACCAAAGAAGGCCAGTTAATTAGTGAAATTAAAAGCAATGAATTAGCTGGAGTCAGTGATATTACTCTAGCAAACGATGGCCAAAGCTGCTTTGCTTTAAGTGGCTCGGTCATTTATCAAATCCAAATCTAAAACTGCTACAATAAGCCCATGTTGTTAATAAAAAACAAAAAAGCTTATTTTGATTACCAAATCGATAAAAAATATCTAGCGGGGATTGTTTTAAGTGGAGCTGAAGTTAAAAGTCTAAGACTAAAACACGCCAGCTTAGCTGGTAGCTACATCAAAGCTTTGAACAAGGACAGTAAGAAACCAGAATTATTTCTAATTAACGCACAAATTAATGCTTATCGTTTTGCTGGACAAAACCAAGATTATGATCCCAAAAAAACTCGCAAATTATTACTAAAAAGACGAGAAATTGAAGAACTCGTCACGGCTAGTGAACAAAAGTCATACAGTATTATTCCGCTGGCTTTTCTCTTAGAACATAATCAGATTAAATTAGAATTAGCTCTAGCGAAAGGGAAAAAGAGTTTCGAGAAAAGAGAAACTATCAAAAAACGAGACTTAAACCGGGAACTTAATCAAAAATTAAAGCGTAGCCAATTTAAAATATAAAACTTACCCTTGCTTGTCGATTGAATTTGCTTTTTAATAGTAGGTAGCAATTATTATGTATAAAGGAATTTATGCCTAAAAGAGTTTTCTGGCCAGCTACCTTAGTAATAATGGGTTTAATTTTTATGGCCGCTAATATTGGTCTCTTACCACTTGCCCTCTGGAATCTTTGGCCAATCATTTTGGTCTTGGTCGGTTTAGGAGGTTTGCTTACTTCCGATCGAGAAGAATGGTTAGTGGAACCCAAGAGCAAAAAAAGCCAAAGTAAGAAAAGTAAGAAAAAGAAAACTGCCCATAAAAAATAACAGTTAGTAAAGGCCATAGCGAAAGCTCTTTATGAGTAAGTCTTCTGATTTTTTTCAAATTGCTATTGATGGTCCAGTTGCCGCAGGTAAAGGTACTGTATCTAGATTACTCGCAGAAAAATTAAATTTTTTATATGTCGACACTGGAGCAATGTATCGAGCTGCTGCGCTTTTAGCCATTCAGAATAACATTGATTTTGATCAAGAAGATAAAATTGTCACACTCATTGCTCAAAGCACATTAGAAATGCGTAATCCAGAGGGAGATAAAGAAGCTGACGGTCGTCTGACCACGCTGATTTTGAACGGCAAAGATGTGTCCTGGGCAATCCGTACCACCAAATGCAGTGACGGAGCTTCAAAAGTGGCCACTTTAGCCAAAGTTAGACAAATTCTAGTAGAAAAGCAAAAAAAGATTGCCGAAACACAAAACGTAGTTATGGAAGGGCGCGACATTACTTTCAAAGTTCTCCCAGACGCAGATTTGAAAATATTTTTAACCGCTGACTTAGAAATTAGAGCTAAACGTCGTCATTTACAATATTTAACCAAGGGTATTGATAAAAGTATTGAAGAAGTCATAAAAGAAGTGCAAGAGCGAGACCAAAGAGATATGACTCGGAAAATTGATCCCCTGCACCCCACCGCTGACTCTTGGATTTTAGATTCGAGTCACTTAAGCATCGAAGAAGTGGTTAATTTAATTGCTGAAAAAGTAAACACCATGATTAAAAAAAAGTGAGACTAAGATGCCGCAACCTATTACCAACAAACAACTAGCTTTTGATCTCAAAAAAGACACCCAAAGAATTGAAAAAAAATATCAGACTAACAAAAGTCGTCGCCACAAAGAAAAAAAAGAACAAGAAGATCTCTCACAACAATGGCTAGCTCCGCTGTTATTATTCTTAACTTTACTCATTGGCTATCTGCTTTACACGTTTTACTAAACTTAAAAAATTTGACCAGCTGGTCGATTAGCTTCTTGTAAAGCTTGCACCTCTTGTTTCTTGGCTAAATCAGCGAAGTACTGGTCGCTACAAGCACTTTTTGGTTCAGTACCCACTACGAAAATCTCTTCCACCACTTTCGGACAAGCGCTACAAGGTAAGGTACCAGTTGTTGCACAAATTTTAACTTTTAATAAATTACTTGGCATCACAAATTGATGAGGATTGGCCTCATCTAAAAGTAAAAGAAAAATTTTATTCCAAATCGGTGATGCTCCAGTAACACCAGACGCAACAAAACTCATTGGTGTATTGTCATTATTACCTACCCAAGTCACAACTAATCGATCTGTTGTATAACCAATAGTCCAGTTGTCTTTCATACTGTTAGTTGTTCCAGTTTTAACCGCCACTTCTTGACCAGGTATATTTAAAACTGAATATAAACCAAAAGCACCGGCTCTAGCCTGATTGTCCGACAAAATATCAGTAATAATATAAGCGACTTGAGGACTTAATTTGAGAGAACTATAACAGTTACCTCGATTCAGAGCACAATCATTAACATACAACAGCTTACCATAAGCGTCCTTAACTTCTAACAATGCATTACTTTCGACTGGATAACCCAAATTAGCGAAAGTACTATAGAGTTCAGCCATGTCTAACATCAACACTTCACCTGCTCCTAGAGTCAGGGACAAACCAAACCGGCTAGGATCGTTCCAAGTAGTAATCCCTAATTCTTGACCTTTTTTAATCAAATTTTGTACACCTAGCTCAGCTAATAATTTGACAGCTGGTACATTGTATGAAGAAGCTAAAGCTTCTCTCAAGGTTACTTTGCCACGAAAACGATTGTCATAATTGCGTGGAGTATAGGGACGACTACCAGCAATTTGATAAGTAATACTGGTATCATCAATCAAATCACTGGGTTTTTTCCCTTGTTCAAAAGCTAATGCATAAGTGAGTGGCTTAATCGATGAACCTGGCTGGCGTGGTCTAATTACCACATTGACCTGACCGTCATGAGCGAAATCAAAATAATCAGCGCTACCCACCATAGCTAGAATTTCTCCGGTCTTAGGATTGGTGACCAAAGCTGCTCCATTAGTGATTTCTAAATTTTTTAACCGATTAACTTCATCACTGACAATTTGTTGCACTTCATTTTGTAAATTAAGATCCAAAGTAGTCCTCACTTCTAAACCGCCTTTAGCCACTAAATCCTCACCATAAAGATCCACCAATAGTTGTTTAACATACATTACGAAGTGCGGAGCCTTAATATCGACAACATCTTCTCGAAATTGTAGTTTTGCTACCCTCGCTTCGTTGGCTTGATCTTGGGTAATATAGCCATCCTCCACCATCCTTCTTAGAACATCTGCTTGTCTAGCTTTGGCCACTTCTGGATTGGGACCAAAGGGTGAATAAAGAGTGGGAGCTTGCGGTAAACCCGCTAACAATGCACTCTCAGCCAAATTGAGATCCTTAGCATGCTTATTAAAATATTGCCAAGCTGCTTCTTCAATCCCATAAGTTGAACCTCCATAGGGAACGGTGTTGAGATACATTTCTAAAATTTGATCTTTTTCGTATGCCCCTTCCACCACCAAAGCCAATAATAATTCGCGTAATTTTCTTTGTAGCGTACGCTCATTACTAAGCAAGCGACTTTTCACCAATTGCTGAGTGATAGTAGAACCACCCTGAATTTCTTCACTCGTCGCATTAGCAAAGAGGGCACGTACAATCCCTGCTAAAGAAAAGCCAAAATGCTGGTAAAAATTTTTATCTTCAATAGCAATAGTAGCATTGATTAAATCTGGGGAAACTGCTTGTAAAGGCACCAAAGTCCGATTTTCATCTTCATAAATTCGATAAAGCACTTGACCGTTGCGATCCAAAATCTTTGTTGTTAAATTTTGCTGTTGCGTGCTTAAATCACTAACTGAAGGCAAATCCTTAAAAACAAAATCGTAGATACCATAACTAATCAATAAAAAAATTATGGTGAAAACTAGTGAACCAAAGAGCGAATAATTAATGCGCCAACGTTTAATTTTTTTAAACTTGATTTGGAAATAAGCCAGTTCTTTTTTTTGAAAAAGAATTTTTTTAATATTGCTGAATTTTAAAAATTTTGGAAAAGAGGCAAGTTTTTTTCTTTTTTTAGGACGACCGACTTTTTTTAAACCCACTAGTTTTAAAAATTGATATCGACAAGAGTGAATACGTTTGGCAAATGCTTTTTTAAACTTGAAAAATTGTGCTTTTTGAGCTTGGTAAACCCGTCGAACTTTTTCTTTGGGACCTAACTTTGGACG
>JAGOOB010000025.1 GCA_017992725.1 Candidatus Woesebacteria bacterium
CGGCGAGTAAACTCGCCACTACAAACACAATTGCTACAACAAACATTTTTTTACACATGGTAATCTCCTTTTCAATGCGTCAAATTGCCACTGCGCGTCAGTGGCCCCGACTCGTCCCTTACCTTTCGGCACTTATGGACCAGCTTTTCTAACAACCACTCTACAATGATTGTCACAAAAGCTGGACCAAAATGCCTCAGGCATTTTTTCCTCCTTGTTAAGGTGCGTCTCTTTTTGTCAGCTGCTCAAAAAGCTGAAAGCAATTTTCAGGTCTTAAGCATTACAATAAAGAGCTCCTTCCTCTACTCTTTCGAGTAGAGAATAGTTTTCGACACGATGGGTTGGAAAAAATATGAAAATGTCAAAAGCTTTTCTCTACTAAAAAGACTTGATAAGTATGTAAAAGTATATCAAATAAAGTCATTTTTGTCAATGTTATGGGATGTTAAATGGTGCTTCCTTTCCAGGCTAAATTCAATCAAAATTCAAGTTAAACTATATAAAAGTGACTCAACCAAAAAACCCTTCTGTGACAGAAGGGTTTTTATCTTCATCTATATTCATTTAAACACTTATTTGCCAATTTTTTTAGCTTTAGTTATGGAGAACATTCCCAAACCAGCTAAAACTGTCGCTTCTAAAATTAAAATAGTACTCAAATCAAAACCGGTTTCTGGAGCTGCTTTTGTAATAATTTTTGCTTCATCACTCTTGACACAAAAGCTGGCATAATCACTATCACTAACATCATCTTCTCTCGAATAAACTTTAGCTTCATTAGTAATACAGGTGGTACCCACTGGTAGTTCATCCTGACCTTTAAAACGAGCAGTAAAATAAACAATGATTTCTTCATCAGCGTCAACATCGTCAAAAATAAACTTCAGCTCATTATCTTTAAACTCAACCGGATACTCTTTACCATCTGCTCCTAGATAAAACATATAATCAACTAAACGAGCAAAATCGTCCACTAAACGCACTCCATTAGTTTTAACATCAGAAATATTTTTAATACGTAATCTAAATTTCACTTCTTGCTCTGGTGAAAAGGTATAAGAACTGGCCGCGATATTATCCCAATACTCATTAGCTTCAGGATTAAACACTTTTTTATCTAAACTAAGATCACCGGTTTCACAAACCTCACCACCGCCATAAACAGTATGACATTCTTTGGCGTTAGCCACATTGATAGCTAATAAAAATAGGCCAATCACTATCAATAGACAAGAAATTATTTTTTTCATATTTGCTTTAACTTATATTTTATTGCTTGTGAGAGCTTATTATACATTTATAACTATATATTGTCAATATTATGGGATATTATTCAGCCGAAACTGGGCTTGCCCGCACAAATAAACGCTGCCAACTGGTTCCAGGTGGCCAACAAGTTTGCAGTAATAAAAGATTTTCTTCTTTTAAATTATTAACAAAATCCACTTCATTACTGGCCACTACATCCTGACCACTAACTTCGTAAGTAAATTGTTCGTCTCCCAAATGTAAAATGATTTTTTCACCAATCGCCAAATCTTTAATTTGATAAAAAACTGCATTATAAGCTTCAACGTTCCAAACCCCATTGGTGGAGTGACCAAAAATATAAATTAATTTATTTTGACCTGGAAAAGCTGAGTTACGAGCATGAGCCACACCAGTTTCTAAAGCTGCTTGATATTCTTCTGGATTATTGGGGTTGATATTGGCATGAACTTTTTCATAAAGTGCTAAACTCGGAATTTCAATATAAAAAGGTAAGCTAGCATAATCGGGAGTAACAACTAATTGAGGCAAAGCACTTTGACCTGCTTCTTGATTCTCTCCAGTTTCTCTGGCAAAAATTGGCCAAGACTCGTCCAATTGCATTTTAGTCCAATCAAAAAAAGCAAAAGTATTTTTTTCTGCTTCTTGCGGTAAATTTTGCAAAAATTCGGGGACAGCAGCAA
Source organism: Candidatus Woesebacteria bacterium (assembly GCA_017992725.1). Lineage (GTDB taxonomy): Bacteria > Patescibacteriota > Microgenomatia > UBA1400 > PJMF01 > JAAZKO01. The sequence continues at coordinate 1,953 of JAGOOB010000025.1, forward strand.
TGATGGCTTTTGAGTCACTAATGATACTTGGTAACTGCTTAACTCCTTGCCAACTGACAAAAGGATTACTCAAAAACAGTAATAAAAAACTAAAAATAAAAGAAGCTATAGCCAACTTTTTCAGGTTTTTAGCTTTTTGAATAAGAAATTTGGCTGGGGCTTTTCGATAAAAACGCACCCTCGTCTTTTTCTTCAACATTATGGGATATTATAGCTGGAAATGGCCAAAAAAGCAATAAATCTTTTCACCTTCCAACAAGCAAATATTTTTAAAAAAAACTATAAATCAAGAATATCTATTTCATTTTTATCAATAAAGGCTTTGGAAACAAATGTTCCCTCATGACAAAGTAGTTTTCCTCCACACTCACACTCACCGCACAAACCAATCCCGCACATCGTTTTTGTTTCCAAAGCTAGCAAAATATTTTCTTTCGCAATCCCTATTTCTTCTTGTTCAGTGATCGCTCTATTCATCATCAAGGTGGAACCAATGTTATAGACTGTTGTATTGGCAAAAAAGTCTTTACTTTTCTTTAACAAATCTTCTTTCACAACATTTAACACCCTAGCCAAGACTCCTTCATCCGCAACGGGAACAAACTGAGCATATTGGGAAATTTTTTCTTCAAAAATGACCTCATCTTGATCCTTAACTCCATAGTAAACAACAATATTTTTGCCCTCTTGATGAAGTTTTTTAACCAAAGCCGGAACAAGCGCTATGCCTGAACCCCCCACTACCAGCACTGCATTCTTGTTTTTAAGAATGGGTGCTTCTTTGCCGTAAACACCCCTGATTAGCAATTCCTGACCCTCTTTTAAATTAAATAATGCGTGAGTGACTAAACCCTTGTTTTGCTTTTTATCATAAGGTTTTTTTCTGATAACAAAAGATAATGGCTTGTTTGAAGCAATAGCAAAGGGCTTTTCTCCAACATCTGGTACCCACAGAAAAACATATTGACTAGCTCGATAATCAATTTTGCCCTCTAATTGTATGATCCTCAGTGTTTCGGTCTTATCAATAATTTTAGTAATTTTATATGGTTTATATTGAGCTAATCTTTCTTTGTTGAGTAAATTTGCAGCTTTATCACTTCCATTTTCTACGTCTTCTTTTAGTAAACGAAAGAATCTCTTTCTATCTTCCATTTTAACTCTCGCTAAAACACTCCCAATTCCCACCACATTCGCGCCAGCATTTTGCATTTTAATTACATCACTAGCACAAGAAACACCACCCATGCCAATAATGGGAATTTCACTGCCTATGGCCTCTCTGATTTCTTTAATCTTTTCAAGAGCAATTTCTTTTATCCAGTCGCCAGATTTTCCTCCTTGATGACCCTGTGGATTAAACAATATGGCTTTTTTAGTATGAGGTTCAATATATAATTCTGGTCCTACGGTATTGATGGCGACAATACCATCCGCTCCTTGATCTATACATACTTGAGCTATCTCTCCAATATTTTCAACATTGGGAGTTAACTTGGGAAATAACAAAGAGTTGGTGACCTTTCTAATTTTTTGTAAATAATCTTTGACAATTTCTTTATTACTCCCAATACTTGATCCAAAGCCTGATTCGGCGTGGGGACAGGAAAAATTTAACTCAAAAATATCAGCAATATCTTCAAACTTTTTAATCAGGATAATAAAATCCTCAGCTTTTTTAGCCGCTAATGAAACATTTAAAATAGCTTTTAAACCATGCTCTTTTAGTTTTCTTAAGTCTCGATAGCCCTGTTCCATGCCGGGGTTTCTTAAGCCAACTGCATTACCAAAATTCCCCACAGATTGTTCAACAATGATTGGTTCTCTATTTCCTGCAGTTGGTTCCATCTGGTAGCTTTTGCTCGTGATCATTCCTATCTCAGGGATATTTTGATCAACCCACTTTATTAAATTGGGTTTGGTCGTAACAATACCGGAAACTATAGTCAATTTAACACCATCTTTTTGAAAAAAATCTAAAACTTCTTTTTTATTTTTTTTAAGCATAAAAGCTTTACTAAATTAAAGTTTTCTTGCCATGTCAGCCAATATTTCCTGAGTAGCTTTCAGTCTGTTGTCGGCCGTCATAATCGCCCTCCCCACTACAAGAATGGTAGAACCAGCTTCAACTGCATTGGCTGGACTAAAAACCCTTTTTTGATCTGATCCTGCCTGAGAATTAACTCCTTTAATGCCAGGGGTGACGTAAATAAAATCTTTTGCTAAATGAGGTTTTATTGCCTGCAGGTCGGTGGCACTGCACACCACTCCATCCAAACCAACATTGGCAGCCATAGTGGCTAATTGCAACACTCGGTCACTTACTTCTCCACTAATACCTAAGTCTTCATTCATTATTTTTTTATCAATACTAGTCAAAATGGTAACGGCAATAATTTTAGGCTTACGCAGACCCTTTTTTATTGCCATTTCCTCAACGCCCTCTTTGGCAGCTAACATCATTTCTCTACCCCCCAAAGCGTGTAAATTAAACATATAAACTCCCAATTCACTGGCTGCTTTGGCGGCTTCTTTAACAGTGTGGGGAATATCATGATATTTTAAATCCAAAAAAACCTCAGAACCAGATTGGTGAATAAAATCTATAACTTTCGGTCCGAATCTGGTAAAAGACTCTTTGCCAACCTTGAAAAGACCCACCTCAGAACTAAGTTCTTTAACGGTGTCTTTGATATCTTGAAAGTTTTCAAGCCCATCTAGGGCCAAACACAGCATGCTTCGTGCTTTTTTTTCTTGATTAGTTAACATAAATTTATAAAAAATTATTTTAATTTTATTTTCTCAACACCAAAGTTTTCAAATTCTTCCTCAATGCTGTTGATGATTTTCGCCGAAGGGGGATTTATTTTTACTATTTCTGGCAACAATTCTGTCGCTCTACTTAAACTATAATATGTAACACCTTGCTCTTCTACTGCTTCTTTAACACTTTTCCCATCATCTCTTAGCTCCATCCTATCGGTTAATCCGATTGCTGCCACCACCCTAACATCCGCCTCTTTCAGCTGATCGATAGTATTGAGTAAAGACATGCCTGTGGTTACCACATCTTCCATTACAACTACCTTTCCTTGAGGCATGCCCACAAAAAATCTATCTTTCGGCACACCATGCGTTTTGGCTTTGCCTCTCCCCATGGCTAGCACATAATTACCTTTAGCCAAATTTGGCGATTTTTTCGCTAATTTAAATTGGGAAATAATACTTAATTTACTAGCTCCTTCAGGAACTCCATAGAAACAATCAAAGGCAATCTGTTCTTGTTCTACAAAATCCAGCACAAAATCACTTAGCTTGTCAATTAAAAAAACATCTTCTGCGACTGTTCTCCAATTAACATACCAGTTGGAAATTCTTCCCGACTTGAGGGTAATGGGTTCATTAAAAAACCCAAGCACCTGCTCTTTAATAATAAAATTATTAAAATCTCTTTGTGAAAATGGCAAGTTAATCTCCTTTCTCAAATAATTATTTCCTAAATTTTAATAGAAAACTGAGGAGCTTAGATAGATAAGCCCAACACTTTTCTACCATTTACTGTGGCTATTTTAACTAATGCATCAATATCATAAAAATGACAAGCTTCCAACAAAAAGCGTAATTCTGTCCACATTTCGCCATCGCTAAATGGTTTATAAATGTCGGCAATATTATCTGTACCCAATGCCACAGGAATTTGAGCTGCCACTAGTTCTTCTACGGGAGCAATGGCATTATGGCTCACCATCAATTCTTCTGAGCGTCGACTATCAATCCAAGCGGTTGGACAAACGATTACCATCAGTTGTTGTTGCTGCAGTTGCTGATAAATTTTTTGTCGGTATTCAATCGGTTGGGCCGCCAAAGAAACAGAGTGAACAGCCACCACTTGTCCTTGCAGTTTATGCTCACGAGTTTTTTTAATTAATAACTCAGTTTCTTTTTCCCGAACAGTGTTAAGTTGATCAACATGCACGTGGACCATCTTTTTGTGCTGTTTAGCCAAACTAAATAACACATCTAAATGCTCGTCCTCCCTACCTGCGTCTCTCGCTGGTAAGCCACCAATAATATCCACAAAATTCAGCGCTTCTTCGAGCCACTTTCTAGCCTTGGCATCCAAAACCCCCTTCAGCGTTTGATTGATAAACACCAAATCAATTGCGGTTTGATAGTTTTCTTTGAGACGAGCAGCGGCTTGGATTGCCTTATCTTTTATCACATCATCAACATCAATAAAAGTTCCTAAAGCAGTGACTCCTTGTGCCAGTTGTTTCTCTAGAGCAAAGGCCATTCGATCATATATTTGAGCAACAGTGGATCTTTTTTTTAACTCATCAACTAACTCCCATTTTTGCTGTAAATGCTGATTGGATAAAGCTAAATCTTGATCAGTAATGGTATAAGCCCGATCCAAATGACTATGAGCGTTTACCCAACCACCATTGTCTTTAATTTTCTCAAGGACGAGAGTCTTGAGATTCCAATTTTCTTTTTTGTTCATCAGCCACTTTTTTCTGCGCAATCGTATATTTTTGTAATTTACGAGTTAGTAATTTAAACGTGTTAACGTCACTGACCGTCATGATTTTGTGTTTAACCGCCCACTTTCTAATGACCTCTTCGTCTTCGGCATTTTCTGGCTTGTTTTTATAAGGAGTGTGGATGATCAAATCAAAAAAGTTTTGTTGTAATAACTCTTCTAAGTTGGGATATTTGTTTTGACGCATTTTATAAATGAAAACCGAATCAATACCGTGTTTTTGGTAAAACTGATGGGTATGCTCGGTGGCGTAAAAATAATATCCCAAATCATTGAGAATTTTGACATAAGGTAAAAAAGCCTTTTTATTGGCATCCTCACCAATGGTTAATAGGGCGTAACGATGTTTATTTTGAGCCAAACGCATTTGTAAAGTATAAATTTCAATAAACCCTGGAGAAGCATTTTGATTAAAGGTATCATTCTTCATGAAAGTGGCTAACTTCTCATCAAAAATAGTGTTAGCTGTTTCCACTGCCACCACTTCAGCCACACCTTTAAATAATTTAACAGTAACGGTTCCGGTTACTTTGTCATTAACCTGATCAATAAAGGCATTCAAACTTTCCATCAAGGGCTCATACCACAGGGCTCCATAGCATAAATATGACCACTTGGTATCGATTTCAGTTTTAAATTCGTTTTCGTTTCTAGTACAGACGTATTTTTCTAAATTTGCGTGAGCATTGATAATAATTTCTGCGGCCGGAGCTTCATAAATACCTCGCACCTTTAAGCCAACTAAACGATCCTCAATATGGTGAGTAACTCCCACACCATGTTTGGCGCCCATTTTATTTAATAATTGAATTATCTCTACCAAATTCAGGGTTTTATCATCGACTTTGGTCGGCATACCTTTAACAAAAGCCAGTCTGACATATTGAGGTTGATCTGGTGTTTTTTCTACCTCTCGACAAACTTGAAGAATTTTATTTAGCGGTGGAATGAGAGCTGGGTTTTCAATTTCCCCACTTTCAATCGTCACCCCCCACATGTTGTCATCATAAGAATATGGTTTGTCTTTGGTTTGTTTAACAGCAATCTTGTGTTTTTTTGCATAAACCAATTCTTCATCCCGCCCCATACTCCATTCCCTCACTGGAGCAATAATCTTCATCTCAGGAGCTAAAGTTAAAACCGTACCTTCAATACGCACTTGATCATTGCCTTTACCAGTACAACCGTGGGCAATAGTGTCACAACCTTCGGCCCGTGCTACTTCGACCGCTATTTTGGCTAACAGTGGTCTGCCTAAAGGTGTACTTAAATGATATTTCCCCTGATAACTAGCATTAGCCTTAATCCCCTTGGCAATATAGTGATAAGCAAATTCTTTTTTCGCATCAACCACAATTGCCTTAACTGCCCCAAGTTTTAAAGCCTTTTGCCGGATTTTTTCTAAATCATCGGCTTGCTGACCAATATCAATAGTCAGCGCCACTACCTTCGCTTGATATTCTTCCTGAATCCAATGCAACATGACTGAAGTATCAAGTCCACCAGAGTAAAGTAACACTACCTTTTTAACTGTTCCCTTTCGCCCCTCATAGGAAGAAACTTTGGTGTAAGTGGTAAAATCTTGCATAATTTTCCTTCTTTTTTAATTTTTTTTAAAAAAAAACAAGCCGAAGCTTGTTAACTTTTTATTGTTTGCTGGTCAAAAAAATGACCATAGAAAAACGCCTATGCAGGCGTCTTTTATTACTTTCAACTCGATTTGTATTGATGCGAGCGCTGAACACTATCGGCCATTGTAGAGATTATTTGCAGCTGTGGCAATAGGGAAATTTAAACTATTGAATTCTTAATGTGATGCAATTGTTTATATGGAAATATTAGACTGGTCTATCATAACTTTTTGCTCAATGGCGGAGGTGAAGGGATTCGAACCCTTGGAGCCGTGAGGCTCACGCTTTCCAAGCGTGTGCAATTGACCACTATGCGACACCTCCTAGTAAAAAGCCGCATTATTATAACGTTTTTTTTCCCAGCTGACAGCCTTAAGCCAAGATTTGCCATTTTTGATATTAATTGATATAATAAAATATGGGAAAAAATCAAGAAAGGTTACTTATTCCTGCTGGTAGCATGATCAATCGTGGTCCTCATGAGGATGACGATTACTTGCTTGCCCGAAAGGATTTGATCGCGGAAGTAATTGAACGTTTGCCCGGAGCGGTTAAAGTGATAATTCCACAATTAACTGCAGAATTGACTGGCAAATATATTGCAGAAAATTTACCAGAGCAACATCAAATTTTTTATATTCACCAGCCCGATTAACTTTTCTTTAAATAATGCTGTCTTTTCTGTTCCGAAAATTTCTCGATACTGTAGCGCAACATGG
>JAGOOB010000026.1 GCA_017992725.1 Candidatus Woesebacteria bacterium
GATTTACCTGTGGCCTACTACAATCTAGCCCAAGCCTACATCAAAAATCAACAAATCTTGGAAGCAGAAAACGCTCTACAGCAAGCCTTATTGTTAATTGATCAAGAAACTAATCTTGAAGATTACAACACTGTGAAAACCTTGCTAGAGTCGATCAGTGAAGAGGCGGATCAATTGCGAGCTCAAGCTGAAGCCCAACAAGCTCAACAGGCTCAACAAGCCCAGCAGGGTCAACAACTCCCACAGGAGGAATTAACCACTCCAGCAGCTCCCGCTAAGCAGGTAGAACCAGACATAACCAATCAGCAAACTGGCTTAGAACCAGCTACTGCAACTGAATCTGGCTTGTCTGATTTACTCAACGAAGAAGAAACTTCTAATTTGTTGCGCGAAAGTAGTTTAGTGCCTGAAGAAGAGACTATTGATAATCAATAATTCTTACTCGATAAACTTGTCTTAGTTATTAAAAAAAGCTTCTCAATATTTTTTACAACTGCGGACAAACCCTCACCAGTGATGGCACTAAACACCAATAAAGTGATTTTGTGTTTGACGAAATCAGCCTGAAACTGTTCAATTTCTGCTTGACTATACAAATCAGCTTTATTCAAAGTAACTAAATAAGGTTTTTCTAACAACTGAGGATTGTGTTGCTTGAGTTCATTGTTAAGATTTTGGTATTGTTCCCAAAGCAATTGACTTTTATCCTTGGCTGACAGCGCTTGATCAAAAATAACACTTTCTTCTAAAAACAGTACGTACATTAATGCTTGACAATTCTCAATATGGCGCAAAAAGTCATGACCCAAACCCTTGCCCTGATTAGCCCCCTCAATTAAACCAGGAATATCGGCCACCACAATTTCTTGAGCACCTTTTTGCAATTGCATAATTCCCAGGTTCGGCTCAAGCGTGGTAAAGGGGTAATTGGCAATTTTGGGATTGGCCGCCGTTACTTTAGATAAAAAAGTGCTTTTACCAGCATTGGGAAAACCAACTAAAGCCAGATCAGCCAATAGTCTTAATTCCAGTTTTACCAATTTTTGTTCACCAAAAGTACCATGTTCTGCCTCTCTAGGAGTAGTTTTTTGGCTACTTTTAAATTGACTATTACCTCGCCCACCAAAACCTCCCTGACATAGTACTAATTCTTCACCATCTTCCATTAACTGACAAAGTTCTTCTGGTTGTGGCAGGGCTTCTAATTCATCAGGTTCTAAAACTAAATTGCTATCACTCACCTCATAATCAATGAAGTAACGTTGGCGTTTAATATTAGTTCCTGGAGGCACTTGACCAGCTTGAAAATCGGCAGAACGTAGCAAGCGCTGACTTCCGTCTTGATTGACAAAACCATAACGTTGACGCCGATAGGCACTGGTGTGGTTTTCTGCCAACAAAGTAACTGTGGTACCAACAGGCACTTCAATAATTCTGTCTTCACCTTTTTGGCCATGCTGTTTACGCTTAGCACCTGGCTGACCAGATTCAGCGACAATTTCTTTAACACCAGCATAGGGACGCAGTGTGGATAAGGCCTTGGTGGCTCTAATAATGATTGATCCCCCATCTCCTCCATCACCACCGTCTGGCCCACCCTTGGGTACGTATTTTTCGCGTCTAAATGAAATCTTTCCTTGACCACCGTTGCCGGCAGCTAACTTGAGGGTAACAAGATCTATCATGAAAATTACCTTATCTTAAAAAATTAAATGGATTTTGTAAGGCACCACCCTGGCGGATTTCAAAGTGTAAATGTGTACCGGTACTTCGGCCAGTACTGCCCATTTGGCCGATGACATCGCCTCGACCCACTCGTTGGCCAACTCTCACTTGGACCACGCTCAAGTGAGCATAGAGCGTAACAAAACCATTACCGTGATCAATCATCACTCGATTACCATAGCCATAACCATCTACCCAGCCAGCGACAGCAACTACTCCAGCATCTGCGGCCAAAATTGCCCCACCAGCACCATTAGAGATGTCAATCGCCTTATGATAGAAACTATAACCTTGACTAATCCCCCCACTGGCTGGCCAAATAAAGCTACCAGTAGCAGAAACCGTCCCAGCATCTGGAGTCAGTACCCCAAAATTGCTGCGGGAAGTAGCAATTGGAGAAACAGCAGCTGTTGGGGGTCTCCCCTCAGGCACCATTAGATATTGTCCGGCTACTAAATCAAAAGTTTCATCATTCAAAAATTCATTAAAAGGATAGTCAACAATCATCTGTACTTGAGAACCAGTCAGACCATATTTTTTTCCAATTGAATAAATGGTGTCTCCCCTCACCACTTTGTGTCTCACTCCATCGACCGGCAAAATTTCTAGGCTTTGCCCTGGTTTAATGGTGCTTTTTTCAGTCAAATTATTGGCCCACAAAATGGTTTCCTTGCGCAAACCATAACGCTCAGCGATGTCAGAAATCGTTTCACCTTCTTCAACCACGTGAGTGATAATCTCTCCGCCTCGATATTGACGAACTTCTTCTGCCTGATAAGTGTAAAAGTCAGGAGCAGTAGCGGTACTAACTGCTAGAATTGGGGTAGCTAAAACCAACTGACTATCCATTGTCTCATCATTGGAATTTAATATACGTGGCCCAAAAATAACCATAAAAAAACTCAAAGCAATGGTCCCGAAATGCAGAAAAGGTCGAGTATATTTACCACGTTTTTGGTGTAAGACACTCACCAGAGCATCTTTAAGTTTTTCAAAAAAATCAAAAATTACATACAGGCGGATCTTGCCATAAGATCGCAAAAATCGTAAAAAAGATTGCAAATCTTTAATCAAAAATTGCAATTTTCCCTGTTGGCGCTGATGATATAAATCTCTGTTCCACATGCTTAACTTTTTAACTTGGTTTTTCTCTGGCAAAAATCTTTAGCCATTTTTGAGCGAGGCTAAAAATTCCTTGTTAGATTTAGTTCTTTTCAGCTTTTCAATCACCGTCGCTGTTCTCTCATCTTTACCAAGCATATCTAACATACGATGTAAAGTAATTATAGACTGATAAACAACGGGATCAATTAATAGATCATCACGGCGCGTACCAGATCTCTGCAAATCAATAGCGGGATAGATTCTTCTCTCAGCCAGAGCACGATCTAAATGTAATTCTTGATTACCAGTACCCTTAAACTCTTCATAAATCAGATCATCCATTCGCGAACCGGTATCCACCAAAGCAGTACCAATAATCGTCAGTGAACCTGGTACTTCAAAATTTCGCGCTGCCCCAAAAAACTTTTTAGGCGGAAAGAGGGCGGCAGGATCAAAACCACCAGATAGGGTTCTACCTGAAGTTGGCATGGCCAAGTTATAAGCTCGCGCTAAACGAGTAATAGAATCGAGTAAAATTAACACGTCGCGACCTTCTTCAACTAGGCGTTTGGCTCTCTCAAGAGCTAATTCTGCTACTCGGCATTGATTCTGTGCCGGTTCGTCAAAGTTGCTCGCCGCTACTTCACCTTTCCCGTTAGTGATTTTTTTAATATGGCGACGGATATCGGTTACCTCTTCTGGGCGTTCACCAACCAAAACTGCCATTAAATGAATGTCGGGGTTGTTGGTGGCTACTCCCAAAGCCACATCTTTAAGAATAGTGGTTTTGCCAGCTTTTGGCGGAGAGACTATTAAACTACGTTGACCTTTACCAATTGGCGCAATTAAATCAATCAAACGTAAAGATAATGGTTCTGCACCAATCTCTAATTTAATATGTTCATCTGGAAAAACTGGGGTTAAGCTTAAAAAATTCTTACGATTAAGTTGACGATGTTCATCCACAGACCGACCGTTAATACTGTCAACGCGCAATAAGCCCCAATATCGTTCGTTGTCTTTAGGTTGACGAGCTGGGCCAGTGACCAAGTCACCAGACTTTAATCGTAAACGACGAATTTGTGAACTAGAGATATAAACATCTTGTTCTGATTCTGAAAACTCTGGTCGCAGTACTCCATGACCTTCTTTAGAATTATCCAAAATACCTGAAACAATAATTTCCTGTTCTTTATTCTCATTGTTATCCAAATTATTACTATCATTGTAGCTAGGGTGCCCGTTGGAGTGCTCACTTGAGTGCCCGTTGGAATGCTCACTTGAGCGTTCACTGGAGCGACCGTTCATATTCTCACTTGAATTACTAGCTTGATCAGTTTCAGCTTTGGCAGCGTTACTTTTACCACCTACTCGGCGTTTAATCACCCGCGTAGTGGATTTACTCTGATTCTCTTCTTGAGAACTTTTACTACTCTTGAGCTTGCTGTCAACTGAATTGGCAATAGCGGATACAGAATTATCTTGACTGTTTTGCATAAAATTACTTTCTAATAAATAAGTGTCATGGCTAGAAAAAAAGATAAGAAAAATGGGGCATCACGATTAATTTAGAAATAAAAACTGAAAATCAACTGGATTATGTCAAAAAAATACAGAAAAATCAAGATCAATGATAAAAAGGGCTTTCTGTGACGATTATTGCAATGATAAAAATCTGGCGCTGGCAATTATTTCAATGGTAAAAGGGTTTATTCTGGTGATTGTCTCTGGAATGAAAAAAGAACTTTCTGCGGAGTCTCGGTAGCCTGCCCAACGACCGAGATTCCACAAAAAGTTCTTGTGTTGGCAGTCCTACTCGGCTCTGATACTTTTTGATATACTTCTATATTTTAAGCTAGAATTGTCAAAAATGACGAAAAGTGTTAGCTTAATAAGCGATCAGTTGTTGATTTATTTCAACAACGACAGGATTACATTGTTATTCGTGAACAATCAGCGGTAACAATGTTCTCAACAATCCATTCTGTTTAGGTTCTTGACTGCCTAAAAACCAAGACTTGAACGGGATGGATTTTTTTATCCCCTCTTGAGTGTTGACCCAAAAAAGGCTAAATATCCTTTGTTGCTATTAAAGTACCAAAACTAAATTAATTTTAGCAGTTTTTATAATTTTGACAAGCATTAATATCATCCTATAATTTTAAAAACAGGTTTTTTTTAATGTCCTATATTAATTTATTTAGTCAAAATCCAGATTAAAATATAAAGTTTTCCACATTAATTACAATATTTACAATTTTGGGAAAAACTTGGGAAAACTGTAGAAAATAAGAAAAAAATGAAAAAATGAGAAAAAAATAACAAAATTGAAGAATTAATTCGAACACTAGGTCGACTAAAGCTCCTTGATAACCTGATTGATGTGGCGATGGCTCTGGGCTGAAATAATTTTAGTGAAACCCAAGCGCTTAGCCTCCTTGACTCGACGGTCAAAGTAAGCCACTTGTCTAATCTCCCCTAGTAAACCAATCTCCCCAATAAAAACCGTTTTGGGGGGAATTTTTTTACCAGAGAGTGAACTAGCAATGGCCACTGCCAAACCCAAATCCACTGCTGGCTCACTTAATTTAAAACCTCCCGCTGCTGACACAAATACATCATAATTACTTAGTGGTAAACGAGCGTGTTTTTGCAAAACTGCAGTCAAAACTTGAATCCGACTAATATCGATCCCTCGCCCCACTCGCCTCGGCATCGCCAGTTGACTGGAGACAACTAAAGCCTGAACCTCGGTTAATAGCGGCCGAGTGCCTTCCATCACACATACAGTAGCTGCCCCGCTGACTGGCTGTTTTTGATTTTCCAGAAATAACTCACTAGGATTGGTCACCTCGTTCAGTCCCCAATCAACCGCCTGAAAAATGCCCACTTCATCACTTGCTCCAAAACGATTTTTTAGCGAACGCAAGATCCGTAATTGGCCAGAGCGCTCACCTTCCATCAGTAAGACCGTATCGACCATGTGTTCTAAAATTTTCGGTCCAGCGATGTTACCGTCTTTAGTAATATGGCCAACTAAAAAGATTGGTGTCCCTTGTACTTTGGCTTGATCAATAAAGCGTGAACTGCACTCTCGAATTTGCCCAACGCTACCACTTGCCCCCGTCAAGTCACTCGTAGTGATTGACTGAATACTATCAACAATCACTAAGTTGGGTTTATTACTTGCCATGAGTGCGGTGATTTCATCCACATCGCTACTGGTAACAAACTGCAGAGATTGATTGAGCTTCTCACGTAAATTTTTAGTTTTGCTGTTTTTGAGCATCCGTTCAATACGTAGACTAATTTGGTTGGGACTTTCTTCACCACAAACATAAAAAATCTTCAATGCATTGATATTTTTGGCTAATATGGCTAAAACCATTTGGGTTAACAAAGTGGATTTGCCAATTCCCGGTTCACCGCCAATCAAAATGGTCATGCCGGTTACCAAGCCCCCGCCCAAAACCCTATCCAACTCTCCAATCTCAGTCAAAAGCCGCTGTTTTGCACCGCTGAGACGCTCGACTTGAGAAAAATTTACCATTTTTTTGTTTAAAGCTGTTTTAGACAAATTGATTGAAGACTTTTTTTCATTTTTTTGACTAACCATTTCTTCTACCAAAGTATTCCACTGGTGACACTCATTACACTGCCCCTGCCATTTGGGATGAACAGCGCCACAGTTTTGACAAACAAATTGGGTTTTTAGTACTTTTGCCATTATTGATTGTTACTCCTTTTGCTTTTTCGCTTTTCTAATCAGTTTAGTGCTTGAAACTTGTGGATTAAATTGATGAACAATTTTCACTTGACCACCAATAGCTTTCAGCTCGGCTCTCTTGACAGCCAAAAATGGAGTGTGGCTAGAAACTGCTAAATAATCTGGTTTTATTGTCTGCAAAATTTGTCGCCGTACCGTAGCTTGACCAAAATCATCTGGTAAAGTAAAAATAACATCAGCCAAGCCCCAAGCTTGCAAATTAGCTTGACGCTCGCTGATAGAATGAATTGGCCTATCCTCACCTTTCATTTCTCGCACACGTTGATCACTTTCCAAACCCACCACCAAAATTTTGCTCAATTGCTTGGCCGCTTGCAAAAATCGACGATGTTCTTGATGTAAAACATCAAATACTCCAGTGACTAGAGTTAATTGGCTGTGACTCTGCTCGCGGATTCGCAAAATATTGCTTAACTCTTCTGGTAAGTTCATAAGCCTATTCTAACCAATGATCTGTTAAAATAAAAAGGCAAAATGCCAAAGAAGAAAATTGTAGTCATTGGTGGGGGTACTGGGACAGCAGTGGTGTTAAGTGGTTTGAAACAATATCCAGATTTAGAAATAACCGCTATTGTTGTAGTAACTGATAATGGCGGTTCCACTGGTCGACTGCGTGATGAATTCGGCTTTTTACCTGCTGGTGATCTGCGCCAATGCCTCGCCGCTTTGGCCACAGGCGAGAATGAATCATTAATTCGCGATATTTTACTCTATCGATTTAGCAAACAATCCAGTCTAGCTGGTCATAATTTGGGCAACTTAATTTTAACTGCTCTTGAGGATTTAGCCCGAGAAAGAAAAGATAGTCCAGCGCGAGCCATTGAAATCGCTAGTCAAGTTTTTGAAACAGCTGGTAGAGTTTACCCGATTAGCGAACATCCAGCAGATCTGGTTATTGATTATCAAGATAAACAAATTATTGGTGAAAAAAATTTAGACAATCCCAAACTCGGTGGGCAAAAAATTAAAAAAATCAGCCTCAAGGAAAAACAAAGGATCTATCATCGAGCTGCCCAAGCCATTGAAGAAGCTGACCTGATTATTTTAGGACCAGGAGACCTCTACGCCAGTTTGTTAGCTAATACTTTGGTGGATGGCTTTGCTGAAGCAATGCACAATAATCAAAAACGCGGTGGAAAATTTGTCTACGTTTTAAATTTGATGACTCATTTTTCACAAACTCACCAAATGACAGCATTTGATCATTTAAGCGAAGTGAATAAATATTGTCAACGACAACCTGATTATGTTTTGATAAATAGTGAAAAAATTTCTCCAAAAATACTTGAACACTATGCTAGTCAAAACGAATGGCCGGTGATCGACGATTTAAATCAAGCCAAAAAAAACCAGCAATCAGCCATTGATTGGTCTAAATTGAACGTTAAACGTCATCATCTACTCTCTACCGTCCTAGTCAGTCACGAACCCGGTCATAGCCATAGTCTACTGAGACATGACAAAAATAAACTAGCCCAATCATTAATTAAAATACTCAAAAATAGTTAATTTAACCCGTATTTCTGCACTACTTGAGAAATTCCTGAACTAATTTCCTGCAAAGCCTTGTCTGGTTGAGTTCCAGCCAAAACTGCGTTAATGGCATCAGCATAATATTGGATTAGCTGATCATTTAACCCATTATCATGGGTGAAACTAGTCATGGGAAATGACTGAGCAAATGGCGCATCTGCTACATAAGCGCCCAAAAGTTCATCTTCACTAAGCTCATTTGCCATATCAGTTCGGGGATAAATTTCGCCAAAAGTTCTCACTAAACTCGCACTATTAAAAAATTTCTTCAATACCTCTGGAGAAGATAAATAATCAAGCAATTTCCAAGCTGCTTCTGACTGACTACTATTTTTATTAACCCCTTCAGCCCAAAAGCTGGCCCAAGTAACTTTTTCCTCATTAGATAATTGAGGAACCGGAGCAATAGCAAAATCTAGTTCTGGATTAATTTGTTTGATTTCCAAAGC
>JAGOOB010000027.1 GCA_017992725.1 Candidatus Woesebacteria bacterium
TGATCTGCCGTCAATGGACATTGCCAAAATCTTGCGTGATTTAGACTGTCAAGTAAAAATTATTCAACAAAAAGAGGGAGAACAGTTTGTAGTGATTGCGCCCACTTATCGTGCCGACTTGGAAATTCCTGCTGACATTATTGAAGAAATCGCTCGAATTTATGGTTATCACAAACTGCCTAGTCAATTAATGACTGGAGCCTTACCCACCGACCGTCCCTACCAAAAACTTTTTGATTTGGAGAAAGCTATTAAAAATTTTTTGGCTAATATCGGCTGGCAGGAAATTTACAGCTATTCGCTAGTCAGTGAAGCAGAAGCTTTGATGGCTGGTTATCCCTTAAACAAACAGCTCAAATTACAGAATCCCCTTAAAGAAGAAAATACCTATTTACGTCGTTCAATCTTGCCTTCACTCATTTCGATTCTGCAAAATGCTAATCAAAGTGAAAATTGGCAATTGTTTGAAATTGCTAAACTTTATCATCCACAAAAAAATAACTTACCCAAACAAGAATATTATTTAGCCATGATTAGTCGCAGAGATTTTCGCCAAGTCAAAGGCGATTTAGAATTATTACTCAATCATTTTTATGTACTAAAGAAAAAAGAAATCGAATTGCTGGTGGAAGAAATTATGACCAAAAACCATAGCATTTATCAACAAAGCGCTAAATTGGTCATCAAAAAAGATCAAGAACGAATCTTGTTAGGCTACCTACATGTTTTTGCCAACCAGATGATCGGCATTGAAATTAAACTCAATAATTTATTAAAGGTGGCTCATAATCATCCACAATATCAAAAAACTAATCCTCATAGTCTGATTATTGAACAACTTACTTTTACCCTAAGGAAACAAGTGGCCATCGGCGATTTGATTAATACGCTCATCAAAACTAATAAAAAAATTATTGATTTTAACTTATTGAATATTTATCAAAACAATTATACTTTTGAAATTGTTTATCAAGATCCTAATAAAAATCTAAGCAAAGAAGATGTCGAACCAATTCGCCAAAGCGTGGTGGCCATTGCTCACAAAAAATTCCAAGCACAACTGGTGGGAAAAATTTAACCAGCTACTAATACTACTAACGGTAATTAGTTTCACCAATAATTTGTTTTTAAAATTAAACACAAATCAGGCTTATATTACTGGCTTGTTAAGTGATTATTTAATTCCTAAAATTTATTGTTTTGACCTGCTCTTAGTTCTCAACTTTTTTATTTTTTTATTTTCAAAAAAAAATTATCTCATTTCAAAAAAAAATAAAATAAAATTAAAAAAAATTGATTATTTAATATTGTTTTTATCAGTTATTTTTTTGATTAATCAATTATTAAATTTCAACCTAAATTTATTTTTTTTCATTCTAAGATTCTGCTTAATTTTAATTTTTATTTTTGCTTCAGCTACCAACCAGAAAAACCAAAAATATCTTTATCAGGGTCTACTAATTAGTATCGTTTGGCAAAGTGCGTTAGCCTATTATCAATTTATTTATCAAAAGTCTGTGGCGCCTTATTATCTTTTTGGTGAAACCAATCTTCAACATTTTGCCAATATCAGCCGCGCTCAATTTTTGAATATTGAAAAAATTTTACCCTACGGCAGTACTGCTCATCCTAATATTTTAGCTGGAATTATCAGCATTTTTTCAATTTTAGCTATTGATAAACTTCAAGAAAAAAAATGGTTAAAAATTCTTTTATTAAGTAACGCTTTGATTATTTGTTTGATGACTCAATCATTAGCTGCCTTTTTAACTGTGTCTTCTTATTTAATTTATCTAGTAATCAAAAAAATTAATAAAAATAAAAATAAAATAACCATTAAATGGCAAAAAATATTCAATTTGATATTAATGCTATTTTTTGTATTGTCGCCAGTGCTGATTAAACAAATTGCTTTGGCTTCAGCCGACCATCAGTTATCTATTTCTAGAAGGGTAATGCTAAATGATGCAGCTTGGCAAATGTTTTTAGCTAAACCCATCTTCGGTGTTGGTTACCAGAACTTTCTCAGAGAATTGGAAACTTACAGCCAAAGCCAAGAAGCTGTGCGCTTTGTGCAACCAGTTCATCATTTGGGATTATTATTGATCAGTGAAGGTGGCCTACTTATCGGCCTTGTATTAGTGCTTTTAGCCTACAAGTTTAACAAACGCCTTAATTGGTCAAAGCTATTAATGCTTAGTCCAATTGCTAGCTTAGATCATTATTTAATCACTCAACCGGTGGGTCTATTTGCTTTGTGCCTATTCATTGTCCTCACCAGGAACCGGAATTTGAGACGGACTTAATTGAATTGTCGGCGTTGGCGTCGGCGTTAGAGTAGGGGTAGCGGGTGGAATAGTTGGTGTTGGTAGAGGAGTTGGCGTAGGTTCTACATAATCCCATGCGATACCACCCACACCAATTCTCACTTTATCACTAGTTCGATCTTTGCCATTTTTGGCGTAAGCTTTGGCAAAAAGTTCATATTTACCTGGAGCTAAATTAATTTTACCTTGATACTCACTCTTACCAACAATCGTCTCCAACAATTTATCATTAACATAAAGCTCTAATTTTTCAATGCCGTCATAACTGCCTGCCCGAATTTCCACCTCCACTTCTTGATCCTTAAAGTTTTGTTGGTCATTGGGTTTTTTCAATCGGACACTGACATCACCTAAATCACCACAATACTCAGTGGGCACACGATAACGGGAATCATCTTGAGAAGCAATCCAAGCATCAATTCCTATTTGCCAACGATTAACCCCATCTTCACTCACCGGATCTTCTTCGACAGCAAAGATAAACTCTCTTTTATCATAGTCACCAGCTGCAATTTTTGCCTCTGTAGCCAATTTGTCATTTTCTCCTTTACAAACCTCAACTAAGCGATGAATTGGATCGGGAGAAGAGGGCACAGTGCCGCGAATTGCGTAATCAAACTTACTGGGGAAATTATCGTGACTTGGATAACCAGAAATAGCATCCACTTCAACTTGCTCTACAGTGTCGGGTATTTGCCAGTCGGGAGCAGCATAACCCATATCTAGAGAACCCAAAATAATTCTTCGCCAAATCGGTGAAGCCCCAGTGATACCAGAAGCCACATAACTCATTGAACTGTTATCATTATTACCCACCCAGCTGGCAACTAAAATTTCCCTGCTCCAACCAATTGTCCAGTTATCCTTCATATCGTTAGTGGTCCCAGTTTTCACAGCTATTGGCCGACCAGTATTCAGTAAAGAGTTAGGACCAAAAGCCAATAACCGAGCGTTATTATCAGAAAGAATATGATTAATTAAGAAAGCCTCGCCTTCCTCAATCACTCTTTTACCCTGAGTTTGCTTGTGTTCAAAAAGGACTTTGCCATCACTATCTGTTACTTTCAAAATTGCGATTGGTTCAACTTTTAGCCCGCCATTGGCAAAAATACTAT
This sequence comes from Candidatus Woesebacteria bacterium, assembly GCA_017992725.1. Classification (GTDB taxonomy): domain Bacteria; phylum Patescibacteriota; class Microgenomatia; order UBA1400; family PJMF01; genus JAAZKO01. Next base: position 3,443 of record JAGOOB010000027.1, read on the forward strand.
AAGCACTGGCTAGGTCCAACATATAAACTTCACCACCGCCCAAAGTTAAAGCTAAACCAAAACGCTGTAAATTGTCTACAGTAGGTTCGAAGGTCTCGATACCCATCTCGTAAGCCAACGTTAAAAATTCTTCCAAACCAACCGTAGCTAAGGATTTGACTGCCGGAATATTCAGGGAACTACCAAGTGATTGGCGCAAGCTGACTGGACCACGAAACTGGCCATCATAATTTTTGGGTGTGTAAGGCTTATCCTGCTCGTTTCTAGCAAATGTGGTTGGCACATCCATGATCATGGTGGCTGGAGTAAAACCACGTTTAATCATCCCCAAATAGGTAATCGGCTTAATCGCAGAGCCAGGTTGCCTTAGACCGTCGACCGCTACATTAAATTGACCACCAATTGCTTCATCAAAATAGTCTTTACTACCGACCATCGCCAAAATTTCACCAGTTTGTGGTTGCATGGCTAAAGCAGCGCCATTACTAATATCATATCTAGCAACATCCTCCACTTCTTCAGTAACCACAGTTTGAGCTAATTCTTGTAATTCCCAATCCAAAGTGGTAGTAACAGTTAAACCACCCTTAAGCAATAACTCTTCACCAAACATTTCTTCAAGCTGATTTTGGACATAAAAAACAAAATGTGGCGCTTTAATCTCATTAATCGTCCGATTAAAAGTTAGACTATCTATATCTTTCAGCGCTTGTTCATATTCTTCATTAGTAATATAGGCATTGTCTTTCATCGCCTTGAGCACTGTTCGCGTCCGCATTTTCCAATAAGGTTCTCCATTTTCATCTAGGCGAGTAGAGTAGGGAGAATAAACACTGGGTCGTTGTGGCAAACCAGCTAAAAACGCACTTTCAACTATGGTTAATTCAGTCATTGGCTTAGCAAAATATGTTTCTACTGCGGTGGCTACGCCCCAAATATTACCTCCGTATGGCGCTTCATTAAGATACATAGTTAAGATTTCATCTTTGCTAAACTTGCGCTCGATTTGGATTGCCAGCACTAGTTCTTTGAATTTACGCACAATGGTCCGCTCATTAGTTAACAAAGCATTTTTTACTAACTGCTGAGTTAGAGTAGAGCCACCAACCACTCGTTTTCTAAAAATTAAATTATAAGGTATACGAATAATCGTTAGAAAATCAAAACCGCTGTGTTTATAAAAATCGCGGTCCTCAATAGCCACCGTCGCGTTCTTAAGTACTGCTGGAATTTCTTCAGCCTTACTGGGCTGGCGACGTTCTTCTTGAAACAGGTCGTAAAGCAATTCGCCATTGCGATCATAAATCTTGCTACTATAACCTTCCCGTCGAATTACTTCACCCGGCTGTGGTAGATCTTTAGAAAACCAAAAAAACATTACCAAAAACACAATAATACCCAAAACCACCAAACCACAAAAAACCAGAGCGATTGTCCGCCAAGTTTTAATTCGTCTGAGTTTTTTCTCACTTGGACTTAATTTATTGCGATGTAACCGACTTTTTTTTGGCATAATTAAATATAAAAACTTTTCCCAACCAATAACTAGCTTGGTTCTCAGGCGTCGTAGCAACCATTGTAAGCGTCTCCATAAAGAAATTTTTCTTTGGGGAGCTGGTGGCTTCAGTTCATCAGTAATCACCGTCTGCTCAGATAAATCATCCATGTCATCATTCTACCAAACTTGACCTCATGCTACAATAAAACAATTCTATGTCAAATAAACTAAATACCAACCCCGAAGCCATTCATAAAGTTCTTAGCCGTGGAGTAGAGCATATTCTACCCAACGCCGATTCGTTAGCCAAATTAATGAGTGAAAAAGCCATTACTCTTTACTTGGGGATAGATCCAACTGGCGCCGAACTACATCTTGGTCACAGCGTGCCTTTGCGTAAATTACAAGACTTTGCCGAACTCGGTCACAAAGTTATTCTCTTAGTTGGCAACGGCACGGTCAAAATTGGTGATCCTACTGGTCGGGATCAAAGTCGACCGATGCTTAGTGATGCAGAAATCAATGCTAACTTCGCTAATTGGCAACGACAGGCCAGTAAAATTCTTGATTTTTCCATGATTGATATCCGTTATAACGCTGACTGGTTAGACCAACTTACTTACAGCGACCTACTGAAATTGATGGCCAAAACTACTGTTCAACAACTCTTAGAAAGAGATATGTTTCAAGACCGACTTCGTAAAAATTTACCGATTCACGCCCACGAAATTATTTATCCCTTGCTGCAAGGATACGATTCGGTCGTGATGGACGTCGATTTGGAAATTGGTGGGAATGATCAAACCTTTAATATGATGATGGGTCGGCAGTTACAAAATCTCTACAATCAAAAAGAAAAATGGGTGCTAACTACGCCACTTATTGAGGGCACTGATGGCCGTAAAATGAGTAAATCATATAAAAACTATATCGCTCTAGAAGACGAAGCGGTTGAGGTTTATGGCAAAATCATGAGCATCAGCGATGAGCTAATTATTAAATACTTTGAGGTTTTAACCAGAGTTGATATGGCTAAAATTGAAGAGATGAAAAAAGCTTTAGATCAGGGTGAGAATCCCATGCAATTTAAAAAACAATTGGCATGGCAAATTACCAGTGATTTACATGGTGAACCATCAGCGAAAAAGGCCAGTGAATATTTTGCACAAAGTATTCAAAATGATGCCATTCCCGATCGAGAACTATTTGCTGATTTAATTGTAGAAGTTGAAGCAAAAGCAGGTCAACCACGGTCAAGCAATAACATTTTTAGCAATAGTCAATTGGCTCGCTTATTTGAGCAGGGAGCGGTTAAATTATTACCTGAGCAAAAACTCATCAACAATTGGCAAGAGTTTTTATCTTTACCAGATGGTAGCCAACTCAAAATTGGCAAACATCGTTTTTATCAATTAAAAATCAAAAAGTAAGCTATGTCATTGAGTCGCAAAAAAAGAGAAAAGATTATTCGTTTCTTTGTCATTTTCGCCGTAGTCATCATGGTTTTTAGTAGCATTGCTAGCTTACTTTTTGCTTTTTTCTAAATTAGAAAAATATGTACCAACTAAAAAATTCTCTTGACACCGTTCATGGTATTGGTGATAGTTGGCAAAAGGCTTTAGCCAAAAAAAATATCCACAGTATTTTAGACTTTTTGCTTTATTTACCCCTTCACTACGAAGATCGCTCACAAATTTTTTCGATTGCTCAATTAAAACGGGTCAATAATTCTTTGCTTATAGATCAAGCTGAATTTGATCAAACCCAGCACCAAAACAAAGATTACCAATCCAAGCAAGATTACTTTACCCTTATCGTGCAAGTTAAAGATTTTCGCCAATATTATAAGGGGCGATTGCTAATCAGTCGGGCCATGTTGGTCGATAAAACTGGTGAATTACCAGCAATTTGGTTTAATAACAAATTTTTAAAAAGTCAGCTGCAGCCAGATCAGTATTATTTCGCGTCTGGTCAATTGAAAAACAATACTTTAGTCCAAGCCAAACTAGAAGCACTGACAACCGATAGTCCTCACACCGCGCGCTTAGTGCCAGTTTATAGTCAAATTAGTCCCTTTAAGCAGGGAAGTTTGAGAAGATTGCAAAAAGAGATTATTGATCATCTCAATCCTCAAGAAAAAATTGTTGAAGGTAAGCCAATAGAAGACCAACAAATAAAAGTCGAGCCAGCAAAAAGCAAACCAACAACCAGTAACCTTCAACTTTTTCAAAATGCCAAAGATTTTTTTCAAGCCCTACATTTTCCTGAAAATACTCAAGAAATTATCCAAGCTAGAGAACAATTAGCCCTGGAAGAAATTATTTTTCTAATCAATAAAGCGAAAAAACTTAAAGAGCAGTGGCAATCAAGCCATTTAGCGCCCAGCATTAAAGTCGACAAAAAACAGCTCATTCCAACTGATCTACCATTTAGCTTAACCAAAGCTCAAAAGCGAGCCGTCAAAGAAATCACGAGCGATTTGGGAAAAAATGTAGCGATGAATCGCTTATTAATTGGTGATGTTGGTAGCGGTAAAACAGTTGTGGCCGCTATTGCTGCCTGGCATAGCTGTCTGGCAGGCCACAATGCTGTTTTGGTAGCTCCAACGCAAATCTTGGCTAAGCAGCATTTCCAAAATATCCAAAAACTATTACCCAAACAAAAAATCTATCTAGTTACAGCTCAAACCAGTCAAGATTTTCAAAAAGATACTGCCAGTATTTATGTTGGCACCCACGCTGTGATCAATAAACTTGAAGAGATTAAGCCTGCTTTAATTATTTATGATGAACAACACCGTTTTGGCGCTAAACAACGGCAAAATCCGGGAGCGCACCTTTTAACGATGACTGCCACACCAATACCCCGCAGTTTAATGTTGACTATTTTTGCCCACCTGCAAACCAGCGTTTTAGACGAAATGCCTGCTAACCGACAAATGGCTAAAACCTGGCTAGTACCCCCATCAAAAGAAAAAGCGGCAATAATATGGTTGGCGGAACAATTATTACAATCGCCGAGCAAACAAGCTTTCATTGTCTGTCCGTTTATTGATCCTTCTCAGCACAGCGCTTTGGAAAATATAGCAGCGGTTAAAGATAGTTTAACAGCAGTTCACAAGATATTAGACGAGTATTATCAAGAAAAAAAGATTGCTAAATCAAAACAAATTAAAACTGGTATTTTACATTCCCGACTCCAAAAAGAAGAACAAAAACGGGTAATTGAGCAACTTTATAATGCAAAGCTGCAAATTTTAGTGAGCACACCGATGATCGAACTCGGCGTCGATTTACCTAATGCTGATTTTATGATTATTCAAGCTGCTGAGCGTTTTGGTTTAGCTAGCTTGCATCAATTACGGGGCAGAGTAGGCCGCGTCGGTCAGGACAGCTTTTGTTTATTATTTACCACCCATCCTAACCAAGAAAAAAACCGTGAGGCTAATCTGGTTGCAAAAAGTCAAGCAAGATTAAAAA
>JAGOOB010000002.1 GCA_017992725.1 Candidatus Woesebacteria bacterium
CTTAACCTCAAACAATTAAGTGGTATTTGGCAGAATTGCACAAATTTAGAAATTTTTTGGCAAGAAGATGCCCTTTCTCCCTTTGCCAGTCTAAGCTGCGGGGTGAAAGAAAAAGAAGATCAAGAACTAACCGATACCACCACTGAAAAAAGCGAGAAAAAAATAAATTATTTAGTTTATTTTGAAGATGAAAAATCGCTACAATACAAAATTGATTTTGCCAATCAACTAGAAGTGGCTGGCATTGCTATTTGGGCTCTTGGATATGAAGGAGAAACTCGAGATCTATGGGAAGTGGTAGGAAAATTAAGAAATTAATTTATCTGCTTAAAACTCATTCGATTTGAATTCATTAACTGGTCTTAAATTGTTTGGCTAAAAGAAATGACCAAACTCCAGTGGCTAAGAAAAACAAACCAACCATTAATAAGCTCATGGTTTCAAATACCGAACCAGCATTGTAAGTGCCACTTTCCGTGGAAACTACTGTTTCTCTAGCGCTTTCGGTGGCGATGGGAGTAGGAGTTGGGCTTACACTCGGCGTAATTGACGGAACATAGGGGTTACCACTGCCATATGGTAAAGTTGTTGTATCAGCAGCGGCAATAGTGCTGGTTTCCTCCTCTGCTTGCTGAACATCATCACTAGCACTTACTCTAAAATCATAACTCTCCCGAACTTCTTCTCCAGTGTTTGGATCTACGTATGTGTAAGTTACGGTATGTTCACCTGGACTTAAACTTTGTTCGAGACTGGCAATGTCTAACACTAATTCACCATTAGCATCTGTTGCTTTCACTGTTTCTATTGCTGTATCAGAATTAACTTCGATTTTAACGGTAACATTAGGTGGTAAATTAGTTTTAATGATTGGTTGAGTGGAGTTAATGACAATGTCTTCTTCTTCCCCAACACTCGTCAAATCTAAAGTCCGATCTTGTTCGTTTAGCTCTCCAATTACAGAAGAATCTTGACTTTCTACATTTTGATTAATTGCGGTACTCTCTGTAGACTCTTGAGCAATTAAAGAATTTTCTGTAGTACTTTCTTCCAATTCAATTTCCTCAGTATCTTCGCTATTTTTTCCAGTGTCTTGATTACTTTCACCTAGTAATTCTTCTCTAGTGGCAGACAAATCATCCGTAGAAGCGGCTTCTTGTCCCATAATAATATCTGGCACCGGTTGAGCACTAGTTACATTAGTGACTCTACTAGTAATTGAATTTGGTTCAATACCTTGTACCTTGATTGATAGCACACTGTCTTCATTTACTTCCGGGTAACCATTCAAACTCAAATTAAAAGCATTGGCCAAAGAAACTGCCCAACTCCCTGAAGATTTGACTAAGGTAGATAAAGTGCTAGCTCCTTCTACAGTCACAAAAACAATCGCTCCTTCACCAGGCTGTCCATTCGCTTGACTCACCGTACCGTAAATAGTTTGATTGTTCGGGGAGACACCACCGGGGTCGCTAGCTGTTTTGATCTGAAAGGGATTTCCTCCATTATCAAAAGTTGTATTACTACCAGTGCCAAGCAGATAATAATAGGTAGTATTAGGTTCTAGACCCTTAACAGTAATATGATGAAGGCGGTAAGGTTTAATTACTCCCGACAACTGATCTCTGTCATCACTGACTTGTTTTTTTATATCGTTAGGGCTAGTGCCATATTTGATAAAAGCGATTGTTTCTTCGTCAGTATAGAAAGAGACAGTAAATGACTTATTGGTAATATTGCTATTGGTAATATTCTTGGGAGTCGTTTCTGGAGTTGCTCGAGGAGCAAATAGACCAGTTCCATTACCAAAGAAAATAACACCAATCACCAACGACACAACTAAAAGTAATATCCCTAAGATGGTTGGTATTTCTTTTTTACCAGAGCTCTTCTTTACGTTCTTTTCTGATTTATCTTTTTGCTTTTTTCCTTTTTTAGCAATTTTGCCTTCTTTTCTAATTCCAATTTGCTCGGTTGGTACTAGTTTTTGATCATTAGTTGTTGGTAAGGACCGACCTGGATAGATGCTAGATTGGCTGGATGCGCCCAGATTATTTGCAACTGGACTGACTGGTTTTTGGCCGATAGTACTCCCAATTGGCCGTTGAACAGATGTATTGGTTATTGGTTGTGGTGCAGGTGCGCCTGCTACTGCCGGTTTGAAACTTGGGCTATTGGGTGAAGCAAATTTTTGATTCTCCATCATTGGAGCCGGATTTTTTACAGGAGTGTTTGTTTGAGCAGTTACAATTGGTGGGGGCACTGGCTTAGGCAAATGTTGACTAAGTTTAGTAGCCGCTGATTGATTATTATTTACAACTTGCATATCAAAACCAAGACACAAAAAGTGCCTTAATATTACTTTATACGAATTAAAAATAGATCACAAGGCGAAAAAAAACCAAACAAAAAACCAATCATTTTAATAAATTTATTGAATGATCAATTATTTTTTGATATTAATTAGCGAGTAAATTAAAAAGAAGCTTCTTCCACTAACACTTCTTGATCGAGCATGGCACTATTGGTAGCTAAGTTGCTAATATCAGTAAACACGCCTATTTCACCTCGTTTTTCATCACCACTGACTAAATAAACATAAATTGGAAAAATACTCAGCTCTTCATCGGTTATGGCCCGTTTTTCTTCAATCATAGAAAAAACTTCAACGTCGAGACGAGGTATCAGTGGTTTAGCCAACTCAGTCAACTGCTGATCAATTTTAACTTGTTTTTGAGAAGTTAATATACTGACAGCCGTCCAGATTAATACCGCTACCAAAAATAATATTCCAGCCCACAAAATGCTTTTCTGTCGCCGTAATCGGTTAAGCTCTTGTTTTAGTCTGGCTCTTTCTTTATTCATTTTGATCCACTGTTGAACTTAACACGTAATAAGGTAAAGAAACTCTTAACGTGGCAGATAAATTATCTGTTTCCGTCATTCTTTCTACTACTACCTGATCTACTATAATTACTTGACGGATATTCATGATTTTTTCTACAAACTCTCTAATCTGCAAGTAACTACCAATCACTTCAATATTAATCGGTAAAAACTCTCTTTGATAATCTTTAAAATTATTAGTCAGTGATTCTTCTTTAACTGCTCCTGGCATTGTGGATATCGACATTGTATTAATCACAAGTTGTTCTTCTCCAGCTAGTTTTTCCAATTTTTTTAATGATTTGACCACATCCAATCGTCGAGGAATCGCTTCTTCCAGTAAATAAAATTGAGATTGATGCAGGGTATATTGTTCCTGTGCAGTAGCCAAACTAGCTAATTTCAGGTTCATTTGCTCGCTCAATTCCTTTTTATCTTCAATTTCTTTAACCAACTCAGCCATGGTGATTAGAGTCGGACGAATGGCAAAAACAGCAAAGAGAATGACAATTAGCACTGACAAAATAAGTTCTATAGAAACTCTGGCAATAGGCTTTTGATAAAAGTCCATTAAAACTGCTGTTAGTTGTGCTTGATCCGTTTTTGCCATTATTATCCAATTACTTATTCAGTAGTTGCTGCTGTTTTAACCACTTTAGCTCTCATATCAAAGGTTAAACCAGGTAAGTTTTCTCCTCTGGATTCAATCTTATCCATAGCAATATCAGTAAAATAAGGAGAAAGTTTGACATTATTAACCAATACATTTAAGGCTTCCTGAGATAATGCAATACCTGTAAAAAGAACTTCATTTTGTTTAATCGTCAATTCATCCAAAATTACATTATCGGGAATAGTTTCATTTAAAATAGGAAAAATTTCGATTAAATTTGATTCTTGTTGTAACTGTTTGACATCAGCAATTTGAGCTTGTACAAAAAGGAAATTCTCTTCCAAATCGTGATAAGCTTCTATAGCATTTTTTTGCTGATTAATAGTCACATTTAAGTCTGTTACTTGACGATCTAAAAAGAAACGGGTCAAAAAACTCACAATCACTACTAATTGAGTAAAAATTACTATGTAACGACCAACATTAACCGTCCATTTTAACGACCGACCGATAGCTGTCTCAAGGAATGGATCTTTGGGGACAAGGTTGACATCTAATACAACCGGAGTTTGTTTTTTTTTCTTAGACTTGCTACTGGGCATTATCTACATTGTAAATTAATTTTATAGAGAATAAAAGAGCTTATCAGAAAAAAATTATTTAGATAATTCGTCTTCAATAGAACTATCAAGCAGTACTTCTTGAGAATCCTCGAGTACTGGACGCCACTTACCAAATTTAGCAATTAAACTATTAAAGTAACTCAATTCTTTCACATCAAATAAAATGGAAAAATAAAGATAGACCAATAAAGCAATGGTACTGGTGGAAACAGTTAAGGCAATTAGATCAACTGTTCTCGTCGTATCAAAAACTACTTCGTCCAAGATCTTAAAGGGCAAATATAAGAAAACAGCCATAAAGAAACTGGCCAACAAGATTTTTAGCTGAGGCAGAAAGAAATCCGCAAAGGTAAAACATTGAATTTTCTTTTGTAATAAAATCAACATCAACAATAGTTCAACAAAAGCCGCTACAGTAATTGATATGCCTAAACTGAACACGCCCAGGTTAAAAACATAAATTCCCACAACATTGGTCATTAAATATACAAGTACTGAAATAGTAGTCACCATGAAGGGCGTTCTCGTGTCTTTGAGAGCGTAAAAACCACGAATTAATAACTGCACCATCGCTTGGGCAGTGATTGAAATAGCAATCAATGCTACTACTTTCCCCGTTGCAATCGTGGTTTGCCAAGGAAAGTTAGCCGTACCAAAAACCAAACGTACTGCTGGTACTCGCAAAATCAACAATAGCACTGAAGCTGGCATAGCTAAAAAGGAAATCTGGTTAAGTGACTGCAACAGTAATTGATTAAACTTTTTTCTGTTTGCATCAGCCGACTCCTCTGATAAAAACGGAAAAGAAGCTTGACTAATTGGGACCCCAAAAAACCGAATCGGCAAAGTCATTAATCGTCTTGCTAGATTGATAATCACGAAACTTAAATTGCCAATACTAGTAGCAAAAAATCCCATCGCCAAATTTTGTAGTTCTCCTACTCCGACTGTCATTAAGCGAGGGGGCATCATTTTGAATAGTTTTTTTACTTCGCTAAAGCGCCAATCAAATGAAGCTTGCCAGCGATAACCAGTTTTTAAAATTAAAGGTAATTGAATGAGCATGTGTAGCGCTGCCCCAATGACCACACCGAGTCCAGCGGCATAAATACCCAAATATTGAGCTAAAAAGATGGAGGTGATAATAATCCCCAGATTATAAACTAAGGGAGCTATGGCCGGAATAATAAAGCGTTGATAAGCCTGTAAAATTCCTGTTAAAAAATTGGAAATAGCAAAGAAGAACTGAGCAAATAACATGACTCTAGTCAAATTGACGGCAATTTCTACCTGTTCTGGAGTAAATTCAGCCCCTGTCCGAGCCAAAGTAATTGGTCGAGCAAAGATAAAAGCGACAATTGAGAAAAAAGCAAAAATTAATAATACCAAATTCATAACTGTTGAAGTGAATGTAAAAGCTTTCTTCTTATCCTTCCTTTTTAATTCCGTAAAAAGTGGAATAAAGGCAGCGGACAATGCTCCAAGAACGATGAGTTGAAAAAGTAAATCTGGAATTTGAAAAGCGACTTGAAAAGCCTCGTAGGCCTGCTGACCCTCAATATTATTAAAAAAGAGCTTAATTAAGACCCTTTCTCTCAGCAAACCTAATAACGAAGAAGAAATATTGGCCACTGTAATAATAAAAGCGGCTGATAAAATCGAATTTTGTTTTTTTGCCATCCAGTAAGAATTAGCTTTAAAAATTTTATTAAATGAAATCATATGAGTAGCTTAATTATAAGAAAAAATCAGAAAAAAAGGAAATCTAAGATTTAATTAGCACCAACCAGGGAAACTTGTATGATCGATTCTTTTCTTGTATAATCACGCCTTGTTAAATTGAAAGAAGGAAATCAATGCCAATTTTAAAAAATGCCAAAAAAGCCCTAAGAGTTAGCGAGAGAAAAAATATTGTTAATCGCAAAGTAAAATCTCAAGTTAAAACTGCCATAGATCAAGCAATCAAAGAACCAAGTCAAGAAAATTTAGCTAAGGCTAGTAGTAAAATTGATCGGGCTGTTAAGAAAAATTTAATGCACAAAAATAAAGCGGCCCGCGTCAAATCTAGACTCGCCAAGCTCAAAAGCAAATCGTCATAATGGCAGAGCTCTCGAAAATCAGAAACTTTTCTATCATTGCACATGTCGATCACGGCAAAACTACTTTGACCGATGTTTTTTTGCATTTAACTAATGCTGTCAGCAAATCAAAGTTTCACGAACGAGTGATGGACTCCAACCCCATTGAACAAGAAAAAGGAGTAACCATCAAATTGGCTCCAGTACGCATGAATTATAAAGGATATATTCTAAATTTGATTGATACGCCAGGACATGTTGATTTTGCTTATGAAGTCAGTCGTTCCTTAGCAGCTTGCGAAGGGGCGGTAATCTTAGTTGACGCCAGTCAGGGAGTACAGGCCCAAACTTTAGCTAATTATCAAAAGGCTAAAGATCTTGGTTTAACCATTATCCCGGTCATTAATAAAATTGATTTGCCCTCTGCCAATGTCGAACAGTGTCTATTAGAGATGATGGAAATTTTTAATTTAAAAGAAGAGGAAATCTTACAAGTGAGTGCTAAAACAGGACAAAACGTCGAAAAAGTTTTGGACGCCATCATCGACAGAATTCCACCTCCACAAACTACCCTAATTCAAGAAAGACAAGCAAAAGCTATTAATACTAGTGACGAGAAAAAAGCTACTCAGGCCCTAATTATTACTTCAAAATTTGATAATCATCAAGGGGCCATTGCTTATGTGAGAGTAGTGAGTGGCCAAATTAATAAAGAGAGTTTACATTTGATTTCGACTAATATTAGCTTTAATCCAATCGAAATTGGCGTTTTTACCCCTGATCCAACTAAAAAGGAATTTTTAACCACAGGTGAAGTAGGATATATTGCCACCGGACTGAAAGACACTAGTCAATTGAAGATCGGCGACACTATCACCACCGTTAGAGAAAAGAAAATCGCTAAACCATTGGCTGGTTATCAAGAACCACAAGCTATGGTTTTTATGGAACTTTATCCAATCGATAGCAAAAATTTTACTGAGCTCAAAGAAGCAATGGCCAAATTGCAATTACATGACAGTGCTTTACAATATCAAACCACTAATTCTGTAGCACTTGGCAATGGACTACGCGTCGGGTTTTTGGGGATTTTCCATGCTGAAATAGTTAGAGAAAGGCTATCAAGAGAGTTTGATTTAGAACTAATTAGTACTGCTCCTTCGATTACCTACCAGATTGTGATGGACAATCAAGAAAACTTGCTGATTCACAATCCCGCTGAATTGCCTGAAATTAGTCGCATTAAGGAAATTAGAGAACCTATTTGTCAGTTAAATATTTTTAGCCCAGAGGAATACCTTCCTTCAATTATGAAATTTTGTCAAGAAAGACGAGGACAGTTAAAAAATAGTTTACGTGCTGGGAATCGCAATCAGCTGCAATACGAGATGCCATTCGCGGAATTGGTAAACGATTTTCACGATCAACTAAAATCGATTAGTTCTGGTTTCGCTTCGATGGATTATCGCTTTAGCCATTACCAAACTGTAGACGCAGTCAAAGTTGATATTTTAATTAATTTAGTCAAAATTGAAGCCCTCAGCTTTATTACTACTAGAGACAATGCCGACAAAAAAGCGCGAGCAATTGTGAAAAAACTTAAAGAAGTGATACCTAGACATATGTTTGAAATACCAATCCAAGCGGCAATTGGCGGTAAAATCATTGCTAGGGAAACTATTAAGGCCTTCCGCAAAGATGTCACCGCTAAACTTTATGGTGGCGATCGTACTCGAAGAATGAAACTCCTCAAGAAACAGAGTAAAGGTAAAAAGAGAATGAAACAGTTCGGCAAAGTCGAACTGAATCAAGAAGCCTTTTTAGCTGTTTTAGAAAACTAAAGCAAGCTTGGTTCGAATTTGAGATAACGAATATTAGCTTCACTACGCAAAGTCTCCAACCACTCTTGTTGAGCAGCGCTGCGTTTTTCTTGAATTACTTGAGCTTCGATATCCTTCTTCATTTCCTCAAAATTAGCATCTTCTCCCAAAATTTCCTTATTAGTTTCAAAATATTCCATTACCTCTTCGTCAGTAACTTGGATTTTATCAGCTAAAATTTTATCAACTTGTAAATTAAGTTTGATATCCTTTTCTATATCTTCTCTGGTTAAATTCTGCATCGCCAAGATATCATCTAGATTTTGGTTTTGGGAAGCCAAAGTTGCTTCTATTTCGGCCATTTGATCAGCAATTTCTTGATCATCAACTTTTATATCTGCTTCGTTAATAGCCTGATTAACCAATTCCATAGTCACTAGAGAATCTAAAATTTGGCTAGCTCCCTGTTTTTCTAATTCACTAATAAGCTTAAAACGAGTAATGGGTTTACCATTTACCATGGCCACAATTATTTGACTCCGCAAAAACCATAAGGCTAGGGCAACTAATAATATAATGATTGGCCAAATACTTTTTTTAGCGAGTTGTTCTTTTTTTACCGGCTTTTCCTGATTAACCACTTGTTCAGTTTTGTTAACAGCGATTTTTTTAGTAGCAGCGTTACTACTCAAAAGTTTAGCTTTGAGTGGTTTTTTTGCTGGCGCTTTACTAGCATTAACAGTACTAACAGTTTTTTTAGTTGTGACTTTTTTTCCCACGGACTTCTTTGTGCTTGCCTGAGACGGGGTCTTTTTTGTTTTTTTAGCTGGCATATCAACCTTTCTCTTAATTAAAAAATCTGACTTGTCTAGTTTATCTATCAATAAAAAATCAGACTGTATCAAAGTTATCATTTTTTTTAAGAAAATACTAGGGGAAAAACTCAGAATTAAGAATTTTAATGTATAATGATTCTTGATATAATTAGCTTTGGAAAAACCAATGAAGCAGAAAAGACAAGTCGAAGATTATTCAGAAGTCATGAAACATGAAACTGCAACGGATAATCCACTAAAAGCTTTTATCCCTAAACCCAATAAAATTACCTTTGAGATTCAAGACCGTGATGAAAAAATTATTTTAGTTTTGCGGCAACACCCAATTACCCAGGTGAAAAACCTTTTTATTCTACTTTTTTCATTCTTAGTTATACCTTGGTTACTAAAAACTGCTGGAATACTCGCTTTTTTTCCAAATCAATTTCGATTGGCTTTCAATGTTTTTCTAGTAGTCCTTTTTCTTGGCATGGCCCTTCGTTATTTTTTGCTGTGGTTTTTTAATGTTTATATTATTACAGACGAACGGATTATCGATGTTGATTTCTTATCAATGATTTATAAGAACATTTCGACTGCTAAAATTGAAAATATTGAAGATATTACTAAACAAACCTCAGGCATCATGGCCTCAGTTTTTGACTACGGTACAATTTTAATTCAAACCGCTGCCACTAAAAATGAATTTGAATTCGAACACGTACCCCATCCTGCTACCGTGGTTAAGCTATTAAATGAATTGGTGTTAGAAGAAGAACGAGAAAAAATTGAAGGGAGGGTCAATTAGTGCCAGAATTAACAATTGATCAGAATTTTATCTCCACTTTGCTTAAAGTTTTTTTTGTTATTGGAGCTTCCTTTTATCTTATCTACTCTGGAGTGGTGGTGAAACAGATTATTGTCATGAAAAAAACTTTAATTACTGGCTTTAGCAGCTTAATCACCTTGTTCGGCTTGATTAACCTAATTATTGCCACTGTGATGCTCTTGGCTTTTATTCTTTTTCTCTAAAAGCTAAAAGATTGCCTAGAATATAAAAAACCCTTTGTTCTGGCCTCGACCTATCTTCGCAAGGGGAAACCCCTAACTATTGTCAGCGCTGAGACGTTTCAAGACTCTGTTCGGGATGGGAAGAGTTGGGACCATCTCGCTCCAGAGACCAGAACAAAAGGTTTTTTTAATTTAGTCTTTTAATTATACAGCACAACTGTGCTTTAACATGTGAAGAAGTCAACTGTCGCCCAATAATAGTCATTGAGAAACAACGAAAACTGATTTGTAATTTATTCAATCGACACTTAGTATTGCTAGGCTTAATATGTCACCATACTTACACCGGCAACCTATCAACGTGGTAGTCTTCCACGGGTCTAATGGAGAAAGTTAATCTTGGGTGGGGCTTCTCGCTTAGATGCTTTCAGCGATTATCCTTAAGAAATGTAGCTACCCTGCGGTGCGCTTGACAGCAACAACAGGAACACTAGGGATTCCCTCATCTCGATCCTCTCGTACTAGAGATCAATTCCCTCAACTTTCTAACGCTAACACCGGATAGAGGCCGACCTGTCTCACGACGGTCTGAACCCAGCTCGCGTACCGCTTTAATTGGCGAACAGACAAACCCTTGGGAGCTTCTTCACCCCCAGGATGCGATGAGCCGACATCGAGGTAGCAAACCGCGCCGACGCTAGGGACGCTTAGGCGCGATGACTCTGTTATCCCCGGAGTAGCTTTTATCCGATAAGCCCGGCACCTTCCATAAAGTGCACGAGGATCACTATAACCTGCTTTCGCATCTGCTCGGCCCGTATGCCTCACAGTTAAGCACCCATATGCTATTGCACGTACAGTCTGATTTCCATCCAGACTAAGGGTACCATTGCGCGCTTGCGTTACTCTTTAGCAAGCAACCTCCCCAGTTAAACTACCTGCCAGACAGTGTCCTTGACTAAGTTTGCATTAGTCTTAAGTAAGGTCCTATATATAAAACGAGTGGTATTTCACTGATGTTCCATCACTAAATGAAGGAACTCCCACCTATCCTAAACAATTCTATATATAAGACCAGTGCCAAGTTGTAGTAAAGCTTCACGGGGTCTATTTGTCCTTGTGTTAGTAGGCCGCGTCTTCACGGCCATCTCAATTTCGCCGAGTAGTAGTTCAAGACAGTATGAGGCTTGTTGTGCCTTTCATGCGCGTCACCAATTAAGTGACAAGGTACTTCGCTACCTTAGAACAGTTATAGTTACTGCTGCCGTTCACTGGGGCTTCTATTGAAAGCAATTAGTAAACTAATCACCCTCGCAATTAACCTTCCAGCACCGGGCAGGTTTCAGCCCGTATACTTCCCCTTGCGGGTTTGCACAGACCTGTGTTTTTGGTAAACAGTCAGCTCCATCTCATTCGCTGCGCCCCATCTTGCGATGGGGAGGGCATTTCCCAAAGTTACGCCCAGCTATTTTGCCGAATTCCTTAAACTACTTTCTCTCGCTCTCCTTGGTCTACTCGACCTGTCCACCTGTGTCGGTTATCGGTACGATTTGATACAGCTCTCCTTGCGAAGCTTTTCCAGGATAATGAAATCACGCTGATCAACACTCACGCGGAGTATTGACCTATCACAACTTGAATAAACGCCTAATCGGATTTGCCTAACTAGACTGTCTTGTTGATTGGATACAAAATTCACTTTTGCACCAGCGCTATCCATCATCGTCCCTCCCCAAGTAATAATGATCTGTACCAAGGACTGGAATATTAACCAGTAATCCATCGACTACCCTCCGTCTGAGACGGGGCTTGTCTTAGGGTCGCCTAACCCGCACACGACGAACGTGGGTGCGGAAACCTTGGACATTCGGAGTTGAAGATTCTCACTTCAATGACGCTACTTATGCCAGCATTCTCACTTCTGATCGCTCCAGCAGCTCCTTACGGGCCACCTTCAAAGCACACAGAACGCTCCCTTACCACTCACTCTAGTAAACTAGAGCAAATCCTAAGCTTCGGTTAAACATTTGAGCCTCGTTAAATTTTCGGCGCATAAATCCTACGGCTAGTGAGCTGTTACGCTTTCTTTAAAGGATGGCTGCTTCTGAGCCGACCTCCTAGTTGTCTTAGGATCTAAACTTCCTTTCCCACTAAATGTTTATTGGAGACCTTAGCTGTAGGTCTGGTTTGTTTTCCTTTAGCTCCTGGAACTTAGCTCCCAGGTGCTGAGTGCTGCGAAACACAAAATTGGTATTCGGAGTTTGACTAGACGCTCACGGTTTCCCATAAGACGCCCGATCAGTGCTCTACCCCCAACTCTGCTTAACGCAACCCTATACCTAAATATATTTCAGGGAGAACCAGCTATCTCCGGGTTCGATTGGCATATTACCCCTAACCACAGCTCATCCGAGCATCTTGCAGCATACAACGGTGCGGACCTCCTTAGGGCTCTCGCCCTAAATCATCCTGGCCATGATTAGCTCACTCCGGTTTCGGGTCATTTACTAGTTACTATAAACGCTCTATTCAAGCTCGCTTTCACTACGGCTTCGACATGGCAATGTCTTAACCAAGCAACTTAGCAAATACTCGCTGGCTCATTCTTCAATAGGCACGACATCACAAGATAAATCCTGCTTTGTCTGATTGTTAGCAAATGGTTTCAGATACTATTTCACGGGGCCTTCCGCCCTTCTTTTCACCTTTCCCTCACGGTACTCGTTCACTATCGGTCTTGTTTGATATTTAGCCTTGGAGTATGGTCACCCCAGATTCAGAAAAGAGTTTGCCGTCTCTTAACCTACTCAGGAACATCCTATGGCAGTTTTTGTTTTCGTATACGCGGCTTTCACGGTCTTTGGCCAATTATTCCACATTGTTCTACTAACAATCACTGTCCAATGTTAGAGTCCTACAACCCCAGAAAAATCTGGTTTGGGCTAATTCCTTTTCGCTCGTCGCTTACTAAGGAAATCTCATTCGTTTTCTTTTCCTGTGCTTACTTAGATATTTCAGTTCGGCACGTACCCCCCCAAACAATAAATTGTTTGGGCCACCTTGTAAACAAGGCGGGGTTACCCCATTCGGACACCGCCGGATCACAGCTTTTTGGGAGCTACCCGACGACTTTCGCGCCCTACGCGTCCTTCTTCGGTCAAACAAGCCAAGGCATCCACCTTTTGCTTTAAGTTACAAATTACGAATCATTGAAGTCTTCATTTTTCTCGACTATTATTGAATAACAGTTGATAAAATTCTTCACATGTTAAAGAACAGTTGTTTGCCAACCTGTTACGTTGGTGGCTACTTATTAGCCTCTAGAAGTTCCGTTAGGAAAACATCCAAAGTCTAATAAGCAAACACCAATGTTAATTGTGCCAGTGGACCCTAAGGGGCTCGAACCCTTGACCTCCACATTGCAAATGTGGCGCTCTAGCCAACTGAGCTAAGGGCCCAATTTCAAGCCGCTGTCAAAGACCACTTTTTCTATCTAATTTTTATCTATCTAATTGAAACGGAGGGAATCCTTATGGTTAAACCGATAAAGGATTGTCGCGAAGAGATGTAATTATAAAATTAAAAAACAAAGAATGCAAGAGCAAATTGCCAGTTATTTTAGCTAAAACAACTGCGCTCGCCGCCCAATTTCTTCCTCAAGTAATTCTCGATCTTTTCCATATTTAAGACGCGATAATTTTTTAATTAATTCAGCTAATTTTGGATTCATTCTGGCTTCTTGAGCTTTCATATCCTTTAGTAGAGACATGCTAAAAGCGCTAACCGGTTGATTATCAACAATAGTTTTGACATAGGCATGATATTTTTCAACATTGGCCAAATCTGTTTCATTAAACGTTGGAGCAAATTCATGTTGCAAAAAATTGGCGTCAGTCACGCCAACACGAAATGCGACAATCGTGCCTACATTCCCAAAAACAGCATTTTTTATATCTTCTTCAATTTGACCAATAAATTGGTTAGCTACGATCAAATTGAGGCGATATTTGCGAGCTTCGGACAAAATTGAAGCAAAATCTTCGGTAGCAAAATTCTGAAACTCATCAACATAGAGGAAAAAGTCATTGCGTTTTTCCATTGGCACATCTTGACGACTCATGGCTGCGGTTAAAATTTTCGGTACTAAAATCAAACCTAAAAACTTAGCATCCTCTTCGCCAATAACACCTTTACTCAAATTACATAAAATAATCTTCTTTTCATCCATCGCCTGACGAAAGTCAAAGGAACTTTCACTCTGGCCAATAATATTGCGCATAGTTTTATTAGTCACAAAACGACCAAATTTTGAAACAATGTAATCCAAAACCTCTGATTTGTGAAAATCGCTAGTGTTGGCTATTTGATCAGTCCAGTAGCGCTTAACCATTGGATCTTTGACAAAGGGTAAATAATCCTCGACATATTTAGCATCAGTTAAAATTCTCACCAACTCAATAAATGTAGCGCCTGGCTTAGACATCACAGTCAACATGCCATTGCGAATAGCATGTTCAAAACGCGGACCAACAATACCTGTACGATGTGGATCATAAAGTTTATACATTAGACCAATCACTGCGCTGGCCATAAACTGTTGTTGTTCTTCATTGTGGGCTTCCATAATGTTCATCCCCAGTGGTCGCTCAGTGTCTGCCGGATTAAAATAAATAACATCCTCAGCTCTTTTCGGAGGCATCAATTTCAATAAATCTTCAACCAAATCACCGTGTGGATCAATCACAGCCACTCCATGACCAGCCTCAATATCTTGTAAAGCTAAGTCTTTGAGAAACTCAGATTTACCGGTACCAGTTTTCCCAATAATGTAAGTGTGACGGCGACGATCCTCAAGTGACATATAAATACCCCGCTCAACACCCCGGTACTTAGATTTGCCCAGGTACAAACCTTTGGTGGGAATTTTGTTGGGGGCTGGGGCACTTTTAGCACTTAACCACTGGATATGATGCGTTTCCACTGTCTTATTGGGAAAGTGCATGATGGTCGCTAGCTCTTCAGTATTGAGAATAATTTTTTTGAAAGTGAGAAAAGATAAATAACGATAAATAAAATCAATCATAAATAAATGTTTGAATAAAATTTTGGCTCGTTTGAAATTGTTATAAGGAGAAGAAAATTGCGAAAAAGCGCCAATTAAATTATTAAGATGAGCTTTCGCAGTTATCTCGTTGTTGGCTGAAACCACCATCCGAATAGCCACCTTAAAACCAGGTTTACTAATTTTGGTATTAATTGCTTCAACCTCTTTGGGATCATGAGTAAAACTAGCTGTGTCTGGATCAGCTTCTTGTCTTTTTTGTTTTTGATTATAACGAGCACCTCTTTTTTGCCAACTTTTTCCAGTTGGTTGAAGCAAAATTTGCAAGGTAGCTCCCTCACCATCACCCATCTTGGATAAAGCGCTCGTGATTAACGACAAACCATCAGTGGCTAAATCCTTGTAAGTCTTAATCGGATAAAAATTAGCTTTTTCTAATTTCAACTCACCAAAAGCGACTCTCCCCGTATCATTGAAAATATTGACTTCATCGACCTCATTAATAGCCGCTGAGGGATAGGCGCCATTAATTTGCTTTTCCACTAAATCTTGAATGTCTCGTGAACAAGTGACGTAGAATGCAATATCTTCCTTCATCCCAACTATTTCAAAACCAATAGTTTCTTCTGGTTCTAAAAAAGACAAGGTGCCGACTTTTTTTAAAGAATACAGGCCAGCAAACATTTGTTCTGCTGCATCAATCTTAATTTCATTACTTTTGGGTAATTTCACCAGTAAAGTTACGAAATTAAGAGCATATTTCTCTCGGCGTCTATTTTTGATATAAGTACCTAAAAGATAAAGTAAAAAAGCTGCTATCCCCAATAGAATCAAGCCTGTAAAAAGTCTGAGCACAAACACATTGACCTGAGATAATAGTTGTTCTCCCTGTGGTGACATACTTGATTACTTCATTCTAGCAAGTTTTAAACGTCTGCGCTATTCTCGACTTCTTCTTTATATAATACTGCTCCAGAAAAAATCTTCTTAATTTTTTCTGCCCATTCGGCTAACCAGCGTAAACTAAAATGAATGCCTTTTTTCTTGGCTTCCTCCTTTTGTCTCTCGGTAATCGGCAAAACCACTACCGGTTTAATTTGCTTGGGGAAAGCTAGTGCCTGACTGGCTAATTGATCAATGGTAGCTTGTTCTTTTTTAGCTAGTTTTTCTGCTTGCTCTTGATCATCTTCCTTAATTTCCACAAGTTCTTGACCAATTTCTGCCATTTCTGCTGATTCACTTGATTTCACTGCTTCAACAGCTACCGCATGTTCTGTGTTAGTTGGCTGTTCGACTTGTGGCTCTTGGTTGGCTACTACTTCCGTCGCTGATGGTTTTAAACTGTCAATATTTTGATCGAGTTTTAAATCTGGTGAATTGTCCACAACTACCTGGTTGACCTCCTTTAATTTAGAAAGGCTGGTGGGAGCAGTCGACTGAGAGCGCTGATCTTCTACTTCATCGATAGCCTCTTCAAGCAGATCTAGTGCTTGTTGATTAGACAATATCTGAGTGTCTTTTTTGGTTGCTAAAGCTTGGGCAGTAAGAAATTGACTTAATTTAGGATATTTTTTTAAATCAACGTCTTGCAATAGAGAAGTCTTAGCTCGATCGTTAGGCATAAAACCATCATACAAGTTTTTGCTTGAAGAAAAAAGAGAGAGTTAAAAGAAACTAAAAAATAGCTTAGATCCCAAAACCTCATCAGGTAAAGAATTGGGCATCGTCTCTAACACCATGTCTGTCAGAGTTGGTGATTGGTAAATTAATAAATTTTCATCACTTTGATTTAATGCTGGTTTAGTTGCTTTTCTAGTACAGTCAATCAGTCTTTGATCTTGAAACCAACAAATATCAATAGCAAATAGCATGTCTTTCATCCAAAATTGGCGCACTCTTTCTTCTGGAAAAATAAACAACATCCCATCCAATTTTTGACCATCCACTGTGGCTAATTGAGTTCGATTTGATAAGCCTCGTTGGGTTGAAGCTTCATAGAGAACTACCTCCACTAGTAATTCTTTTTTCGGCCTTGAGAAATAATTTTCTTTTAACACCAATTTGCTCACCTGGCCATCTTTCACAAACAATCGCCAAAAAGTGGTTTGATAAAAATAAAGACATGAGGCAAGCAGTACTATTAGTAGTATAAGTTTAATAATAATTTTTTTTGTCATTTAACGAAGCAAAAATTGTCATTTAACGGAATAAAAATAGCAATAGGAAAAAATATAGCAAAGCCACCAACTTAATTATTGAAATCTCCGCTAATGAAATCTCTTTTTTAATTCCTGGCAAAAAATATTGATTAAAAACTTGCTGTTGGGGAGCTAATTGCCAAATTTCAACCAGGATTACTAAATTAATGGCCATTATAAGTGCTATTCCAGCAAGGCTACCGGTCGACGTCAACATAAAAATACTCAAAATAGGTAATGCTAATAAAAATAAGGGACTACGAGTAACTAAAAATTTGTTGTCTAATTCCCCACCATAAATTTTTTGCAAGTATTTTTCATCGCCCAAAATCAAAAATAGACCAAGACTATAAGCAATAGTCAAAAGTAAAATCTCTGGCCAAACTCTGGCAATTTGCCATTGTGCTTTTGCTAACCACCACAAAATAAATAAGATTAGCCCTGCCAAAACAATAAACTTTTTAATTTTTTTTTGTTGTTGATTAAAAACACTCATAAACTAAAGGCAATCTATTAAAATATTAATTATTGATAACCTTTTAGAGATAATATTTTTTGACTAGCTTGATTAACTAGTTTCTGAAAATCTAAAGATTCTGCATATTGGGCTTCTAAATCATCAAGTAGACTATTTAGTTGGGCATAATCAAAATCCGCGCCAAACAATAGCACGTGATTACCCGCTTCAATAGCTTCAATCGCAATTGTTGAAAGATTTTTCTTTTCATTAGTCCCAGGTATATAGCTAGCTGATTCCATCAATAAATCATCAGTTATTAACAAAACTTCAGGATAAAATTGAAACAGTTGATCTAAACATTGTTTACTTAAAGAACAAGCTTGACCGGCCAATTTATTCTTTAGGCGCAAATGAGCTGACATTACCCCAATATTAGGATATTGATCTAATAATCGTTCAAAAATTAAAGTGTCGTCTTGATCCAATTCAACAGTGTCCGCATATAAATACAAGTCTTTTTGACTCCCACCAATACCAGGAAAATGTTTTAAAACAGACATTATTTGCCGATTGGAAAAAGCCACAATATATTCTTGGGCAATTTGCACAATTTTATCTGGGTTGTTACCAATCCTATCGGTTAAAATAGGGTTATTAACAGCAGAGTAATTAACCATTGGCGCCAAAACTAAGTTAATACCCACCTCAGATAATTCTTTTGCTGATTGATTGAAAAGTTTTCTTCTCTCTCTGGCATTGAGAGGATTGGTGTCTTGCTCCTCATCTATAGAACTCACTGCATTAGTTAATTGCCTCATACTGGGTAAAGGGGTAAAACCCTCACCACTGAGGCGTTGTACCCGACCACCTTCATGATCAACAGCTAATAAAGGCAAGACAATTTTTTTATTATTTGCATCTAGTAAGCTTTCTTGGTATTTTTTTGCCGTTGCAAAGTCAATCTCTTCGCCAAAGTAGACAACAAAACCTGGCTGATATTCTTGAATAAGCGCTAAATTGTCATTATCTGCTGGATCTTGCTCATTATCTAAAACCAGAGGTAACATTAACATTTGAGTAAGTTTTTCTCTGGTGCTTAATTCGGGAAGATCTAAGTTTTGTTCAGTTTCTTCGACTCCTTCGGTGGGTTGGTCAATTACTGGCTCCGGAAAATACTTTAAAAACGGTTGTTCAAAATAATTGTAGGCTAAAAAGCCAGCCAAAAAAAATAAAAAAACTATTAAAATATTGCGCCACTTCATAAGTTCATTTTACTAGAATTTTATTTTTTTCTCGCTTGTGGTTTTTTGTTTATCTACAGTAGTTGCTTTTTTCTTTTTCAATTGGTCAAGCTTCCACATAAATAATTTGGCTTTACTTCGAGCATTTTCCGCATCACTCACAAAAGCCAAGGCTCTCTCCAACAAAGCCCGCGGATAAGTTTTAGCTAATTTGATGTAAAGTGAGGTATGAGCTTGATCTCCTAACACAGCAGCCAGGTAACAGCCGAAGGCTTGAAACTCTTGACTAATATATTTATTGCTCTCTTTAATAGGGTGTTGGTTTAATAATTCCGCTACTGTACTAAATTGTTTTTTTCGCTGATTACTCTGCTTTTCGACAGTTTTTTCTTTACCAAATAATTTGGTTTCATCATCATTAGAATTGTCTTGAAAAAGAGATTGTTTAACCACTGTGATTGATTGGGTTGGTTTTTGACTTTTCCGTTTTTTAACAGACATAAATGCTGCTTCTATTTTAAGTCAAACACCAATTAAAGAATAATTTGAGCTAAAATTTGGCGATTTTTTTCAACCAGTTTTGACTTAAATAAACCCCGCTCTTCAATCAATACTTTCAACTTATTATCTCCAGCCAAAGTTTGGTAAAAATCTAATTGAGTTTGCAGTATTTCTTTGGCTTCTTTCATATTTTTTTTACCATTATTGGTAAATGCTGCCAACCAATCAGCACTAATTACGTACTGCCCTAGATTGTAAACTTCTTCACCCCCAGCAATCGTAAAACAAACTTGATTAGCCAAATGCATGTTGTGTGGCCTGACCATGTGACCTCTTACTCCAGATTTTAATTCTTTCGGATCACTAAAGGGCAAAATACCCACGTATTCGAAATTTAATCGATCGGCCAAAGCTGCTACGTGTTGCTGAGCGCTAGCATTCGTTTCATCCCAATCATTAAGCTCAAGATTTTCTTTTAACCAAGCATTCTCTTCACTAGCAGCAAATTTCAATTTTTTATCTAACTGTTCCTTAGGAAAATTACTATCAATCACTGTCTGTAGAGAGTTGATAACTTCAGAAAAATGCGGCAAGCCAAATCCAGAACCTAAAAAAGCGAAGCGGCGACCATAATTGAGTTGGACACCTTCATCGCCATCAACTACCACTAAGGGCACAGGCTGAAAGACGGCAGGCTCAGCTGATTGATTGCTCTTACTCATGAAATTCCTTTTGTTAATTAAAACTACTGAGTCATCGCTTGCACTGCAGCTAAATATTGATTCATCTCTTTTTCTACCTGTTCCCAATCACCATTAGCTTCACGAATTGCATTAAATAACAGCTCCATGTCGATTAATAATTGGTCGTCAGTAACAATCATTCTTTGTTTTGCCATAGGCCTTTATTATACCATTAGTCGAGAAAAAAAGCCAGTGATCGGCTTAATTTTTTATTGAAACACCAGTTAATAATCGATTAAAATGTTCAGTTTATTATAAGCAAATTGAATTTATTTATAAGCAATTGGCAAATCTGTCTGCACAATCGATAAACTCATCCGTCGTTGCTCAGGCACTACATTTTCCACGTTGACCGTCACTTCATCACCCACTTTTAATTCCTTATTGGGATCAAGTTTGGTGGAATGAATTAAACCATCAACACCCTTTTCCACGTTAACAAAAACACCAAATGGTTCAATGCGAGTTACTTTACCAGTGAAAGTAGTTCCAGCAGCATAACGTTCTGCTAAGGTACTCCAGGGGTCTTCTTCTAATTGTTTAATTGATAGATTTAATTTATTAGTTCTCTCATCAATACCAAGCACCTTGACTTTCACTCGATCACCAACCTTATGATAATCTCTGGGATGATTAACTTTTTCCCAAGAAATTTCGGAGATGTGAACTAAACCCTCGATATAACCAGTACTATCTTTGCCATTTTCGTCCTTGACAGGAACTTCAACCGTGACAAACAAACCAAAGTGCATCACTCCAGAAACAACTCCTTCATAGATTTCACCTTCTCGGACTGCTTCAATAGCCAAATCTTTTTGAGCCAATTCTTTAGCTTCACTAACGTGTCTTTCAGAGAAGATTAAACGATTTTTCTCACGATCAACCTCGATCGCTTTAACTTTGAAAGTTTCACCTTTTAAGGAAGGAAGCTTACCCATATACTGGCGACCAAACTGGCTAGACGGTACAAAACCACGCACCCCATTAACTAAGACAATCAATCCGCCACGATTTAATTCAACGCCTTTGGCTTCTAAGTCTAAATCTTTATCAAGTGCTTCCTCAAAATATTCCCATTTGGCATCGGAAGCGGCACCTTTAAGAGATAATAGTACTTGACCATTGTCGTAATCAGTGGAAATAACAATACCCTTAATTTCATCACCAACTTTTAAATCTTCAATAAAATCATTGGCAAATTCAAATTCTTTATCAGCTACATAGGCTTCAGTTTTAGCCCCCAAATCAATTACTAAATTTTTCTTATTTTTTTCAACGATAACACCAGTAACCGTGTCTCCTTTTTGGGGAACAACTAAATTATCAGCATTTGCTTTTAATAGTTCCTCCATTGTCATTTTTTTGGTACTCTTAGCCATATCAAAATAGTTCCTTTCTTTTTGATCTGTGTATTGTAACACAAGTTTCCGGTTGTTTCCTCTAGAAAAAGATGGCAAAATAGAAATATGATAAACTGCCCAAAGATAAAAGACATTAAAAATAAAAAAATTTTAGTTAGAGTTGATTTTAACGTTCCTCTTAAACTTGTGGCTGGAAAAGCTGGTAACAAAAACGCTGTTTGGCGCGTGGCGGATAGCGATAGAATTAGCAGCGCTCTGGAAACCATCAATTTTTTACTTGATCATCAAGCAAAAGTAATTCTAATTTCACACTTAGGCCGAGCTGATGGTAAAAAAAATCATGATTTAAGCCTTTTACCAGTAGCTAAATTCTTAAAAAACAATTTAGATTTACCAGTAGAGTTTGTTAATGATTGTGTGGGTTTTGAAGTTGCAGAAAAATCCAAAAAACTTGAAGCTGGTCAAGCTTTGTTACTGGAAAATTTACGCTTTTACCCTGGAGAGGAAAAAAACGATCTTAATTTTACTAAACAACTAATTAAAGACAGCGGAGCTGAAGTTTACATCAATGAAGCTTTTAGTGCTAGTCATCGAGCTCATGCCAGCATAGTTGGTTTGGCCAAACGTCTCCCTAGTTTTGCTGGTTTCAACTTAAAAAGAGAAGTAGAACAATTTAGTAAAGCTCTTCAGAATATCAAACGGCCCCTGGTGGTAGTAATGGGCGGAGCCAAAATCTCTGACAAAGTGACCACCATGAAAAATTTATCTAATCTAGCTGATGTGGTCTTGGTTGGAGGAGGAATAGCTAATGCCATGCTCAGGGCTGGCGGAATTGAAACTCACCACTCGTTCATTGGCGCCGACGAAGAAAAAGAGCCAGCAGAAGTAGAAAAAATCCTTAAACAGGCAAAAGAAATTCTCAGCGAACATGCTACTGAAAGAATTTTGTTTGAAAATGTCGGTGAGGATCGAAAAAATTTTCCCTTACCAAAAATTATTTTACCCATTGATGTTGTCGCTGGTAAAGATCTAGATGCAACAACAAGTGAGGTAATTACCTTACTAACTGATGTGGCCGACACTGATCATGATCGGGATATTAAATATCTAGACATTGGACCAGAAACCATTAGGCTTTACCGCTACATCTTGCAAGGAGCCAAGACTATCGTTTGGAACGGGCCAATGGGTGTGTTCGAGAATCCACTTTTTGCTAGAGGGAGCAGAGAGATAGCGCGAGCGATAGCGAGCGCCACCCAACATGGGGCTATTTCTCTTGTTGGTGGTGGAGAAAGCAATAGTGTCATTAATCGAGCTGGTTTGCACGATCAATTTACTCATATTTCCACTGCCGGCGGTGCTGCTTTAGAATACTTAAGTGGCGCGGAGCTACCTGGAATTAAGATCTTAGAAAAATAATACTTGACTTAAGTTATTTCAAGAATTAATAACTGTTTTCTATTTCTTGCAACAACGCCCGTTGTTCATCATTTTTTGCTAATGCAAATAAATGATCAAGTAAATACCACTTGGCCTGTGGCTCTAATTCAAGCATATTAATCATCAATTGACGAAATTCAACCAGGCGATTTTCTAAAAATAACATATCTAATTGTTCTCTATATAAATAAATATATCTATTGAAATCTCCAACAAAATGCGGCGAAATTTTTTTAAAATTCAAAGAGAATTGTACTAAATTATTCAAATCGCTTTCGTCTAGAAATAAAGCTCTTTCGGCAAAAAACACATATTGGTCAAACTCATATGACTTCTCATAAAAATAACTAGCATTTGACCAATCACCTGCTTTATAAGCCTGCTGACCCAAGGCAAAAACTTGCTTAGCTAATTCTTGTCTTCGCCAATAGCTAATAAAGTAATCATTAGCAAAAAAATGATATTTCTCGACTAATTGAGTAAACTTCTCTAAAAGAATTTTGGCATCGTTGGTTGACCACTCCTGGAAATTAATTTTTGAAACAAAGGTAGCGGGATAGGTTTCTGCTAAATCTAAATATAATTGTTTTTTTAATTCTTGATCTATTTCTTCATCTAAATTCAAAAACCGTATAATAAAATCTGAATCATAACGATATAAGTGATACAAACTTTGATAAGTAGTGTTGGTATAAACAGTATTATCATAGGCAGACTTTATTGCAGTGTTATAAAAAGGCGTATATTTGAGCCATTTTTTTGGATTGTTCTTTTGCCAGCTAATTGTCAAAAGATTTCCCACCAAGAAAATTAGACTAAGCAGGAATAAAAAAAGACTATAAATCAACCAACTCCGATTACTTTTGTTTTCGATAATCGGTAAATCACGTTGTTCATCTTTTAAAATAAAAGCTAAAAAAATTAAAGTCAATAAAAATATTACAAAAAAATGCCAATCAAAATCAAACATGGCATTAAATAATGAACTACTGGCTCCTAAAAATAAAAAATTATTCAAAGATTGCTTAGATTTCTTAATCTTTAAATAACTCTGGTGATAAAGATAAATAATTAAAAACACAAAGAGTCCACCAGCGATTAAACCTAATTCGGCCAAATTGTGTAAAAAAATGTTATGAGCGTAAGCACTTTGTTGTTCAAATGGTAAAGGAAAACGTCTGGCAGCGAATTTAAAAGTATTTAAACCATAACCAACAAGAGGATAATTTTTTATCGTTAAGTATCCTTGTCGCCAATAAAAAAAGCGACTATTTTCTTTCAAAGATATACAAAAATCCTTATTATAAGTTTTTAAAAAACAATCATTGTTATCTAAAAACGGTAAAGACAAGAAAATAAAAATTAAGGAGGCAAATAGAAAAACAAAAACCAGACTCTTGATTAGAGAATAAATAAATGTTTTTTGGCGTAAATTATAAAATTGCTGCTTGTTTAATAAAAGAATACAAAGAAACTGGGCAAGGACCAACAACACTCCTAAACGAGATAAACTAATCAATACTATTACATATGAGGAAATTAATAAAAAAATAGTCAAATATGTTGCTATTTTTTTACTAAAAAGATAATTTGTTTTTTTTCTGAATAAGCTCCACCACAACACGGGCAAAATTAAAAGTAAAAAAGCCACATAATGATTGTGACCATAACTCCGAACTAGGAGATTCATCCCTTGAAAAAAAATCCTAAAATTAGCATTAATGGAAAAAAATATAACCAAAATATTCAATA
Organism: Candidatus Woesebacteria bacterium; assembly: GCA_017992725.1. Classification (GTDB taxonomy): domain Bacteria; phylum Patescibacteriota; class Microgenomatia; order UBA1400; family PJMF01; genus JAAZKO01. Next base: position 24,605 of record JAGOOB010000002.1, read on the forward strand.
CCAATGTTAATAGTAGTAAGTATTCGATAAAAGTTTCTACTTTTAAGAGTTTTTTATCTAACTTCAAAAAAAAGATAAATATGCTAAATGCAAACAGGTAAAACAAATATTTTTCTATGGTGAGTGGGAGATGATGAGAAAAAACACTAGCAATTAGAGACAATAATAAAAATAGAAAAGATAAAAAACTGATTTTCGAAAATCGTTTGATTTTTAAAAAAGGACTATAAATTACTAAAAAGAGTCCCCAAGCAGGAAATAAATAGAACTTGTAATCCGTCTCCATCAGAAAAAAAGATAATAAGAAAAGCAAAAAAAAGACTGGGTAAAACAATTTAGTTAATGAATTTCTCATAATCAACTTACTTTAATTCAAATATTTAGTATGGCTGATAAAAAAAGCGAATGCAAATAGGATTTGGCCATTGAAATAATTGGGGAAATTTCGCGTGATTTAGTTTAGAATTAATTTATGGTTCCTGCGCTTTTTTTTATACTTAGCATATTTCTGCTTATAATGAATATCTCGGATCTAACACTGCCTTTTTATTGGGATACTGCTTGGTACTTGATTCCTACTAGCAAATTAATACATGAAAATGGCTTACTAAGTTTTATTTCATATCCTGGTAGCGATTACCCTCATACTTTTTTGTTACCTTCCCTACTAAGCTTGGCTTTTTATCTTTCAGAACCACAAGCGACAATTAGTATTCATCTCATAGGAATTCTTTTATCGATTTTTTTCTTATTTGTTGCCTATAAGCTGGCAAAGATTTTTGTTGACAAAAAATTAGCAATTTTAATGCTTTTGCTCGTGGTTAGTAACCCAATTTTTCTTAGTCAAACCTTTTTAGTTTACTTTGAAATTATTGGCTTAGCTCTTCGGTTATTAACTTTAAAATTTTTTCTTGAAAAAAAACCCAAAGCTTTTTTAATTACTAGTTTAGTAGCTATTTTTACTCGAATTGATAATTTTATTTTTATCAGTTGTATGTGTCTAAATATTTTTTTTGACCAAAAGCAAAAGATTCAAGAAAAGATTGCTTTTTTAAAAAAATATTATTTACCTTCTGCAATAGTTACTTTTGCTTGGTTTTTATCCAATAAATTAATTAATGGCTGGTGGTTTTATTCACCTGAAAGGTATTTTGATGAACATCACCTCCAATCTTTCATCGAATCACTACGAGTTGTCTTTATTTATCAAGGCAGATGGGCTATTACTGTGGCAACTATTATTGGCTTAATTATCTTAATTTTGCAAAAAAGATGGAAATTAGTTTTTAATAAAAAATTGTTAGTATTTTTCTCTGCCACTTTTCCAACTCTAATAATGATTGCCGTTCTTGGTTATGTCTTGAGTAGATATACGTTACCATTAATAATTTTTAATTATTATTTTTTGATCATAATCTTAGATAAAATTCAAATTAAGAATAACAAACTTGGAAAAATTGCCTTTATCATTCTTTCTTTGGCAATTATTCAGTTTAATCATAAAAACAATTGTTTTGCTGGAAATCGAGAAGACTGTCTACTAGTCAAAAATATAATTAGAGAACAATTAATCAAATGACCAATAAAGATTTATTAATTATTAAAAAAATGTTTACTCTACCCTGGCCTCTAAAAGATAAACTATTTTGTTTGTTGAGATATATTACTGCCCCTTTTAATGAAATGGAAAAAATGGTACCCAAAAAAGGAAAAATTTTAGATATTGGCTGTGGACACGGCTTATTTGAATTAATTCTAAAAAGCAAATCTAATAAAAGGGTCATCACTGCTATTGATCCAGATTCAAAAAAAATTCAATTAGCTAAAAAAATTGAGGAATTATTTACAAATCTTAAATTTAGCGACTCTACTACAAATCTCACCAATAATAATTATCAGATGGATTGCTGTATTTTATCTGATGTGGATTATCTATTAGATGGAAAAGGGAAAACACAAATTCTTCAACAAGCAAAATTTAATTTAAAAAACACTGGGACCATTATCTTTAAAACTGTAATTAATAATGGTAGCATTGGTTATTATCTTGGGTATTTGCAAGAACTAATTATTGTGTCTTTGCTTAAAAAAACCTACAGCAAAAAAAATAATTTTACTTTTTTTACAATCGAAGAATATCTTAAATTATTTAAAGCTAATAACTTGTCTGTAAAAAAACAGAAAAAATTAAAAACTCTTTTTTATCACCCTCATTATGTGTTTTTACTAAAAAAAATTAAATAATGAAATATTTAACTAAAAAAAATTTGTCTTTTATTTTAGTTGTTCTAATTTTTTTAAGTGGTTTTTACTTACGCCTCACAAGATATAACTATTTCAATTATTTAAATGGTGATGAAGGAAATCATTTTCTTTTATTTGATAATTTTTTGCGTTTTAAAAAATTTTGGCTGGTTGGAGAGGGTAGTAGTCTTGGCGATTATGATCAAAATTTATACTTTCACAATTTGCCATATAGTCTTTATTTTGAATTGATCATTTTCATTGTGGCCAATCAATCACCCTTAATTTACATGTTTCTTTATATGTTGATAAATTTGGCCTTGATTTATTTACTCTGGCAAACAACTAAAAATTTCTTTGATGAAAAAATTGCTTTAATAGCTATATTTTTGGCAAGTTTTTCTAGATACTTGATCGGTATCAGTGTTTTCGCATCACAACCAACCAACGCTTTAATATTTGAAGCTGTCGGCTTATACCTACTGAGCTTGTTTAACAAGAAAAAAGACAAGAAATTCTTGATATTTAGCTTAATTTCATTTTTATTTGCTCTTCACATGTACCCACCAATGTATCTGTATTTACCCGTTAAAATTATCTTTCTTTTAATTTTTTTTCACAAAGAAATTGTCAAAAATAAAAAAATACTAATCTATGCCCTACTAATTATCGTTATCAGTTACCTCCCCATGATCATTAATGAGATCAACTACTTTAACCAGGACTGCTCTAACATTTGGAATATTAGAAGTTTAATCAATAATGGAGGTTTTAATAACAATAACGAATCAGTCATTGTGAACGACAAAACACAACTCAACCAGTTCTTAGAAAGAATTATATCCTTGACTAGAGATGCCTTTAATAACATCAATGATAATTTTTATATTTACTGGTTATTCTTAATACCGATTTTATTCAGCGCTGTTGTTTTGAATCAAGATAGAAATAAGAAACTCCTAACGTATTATTTTCTACTTTCAATATTGACACCGATAATCATCTTAGGAGTATTCAAAATTGATAGATTGGATTATATTCGTGGCTTCAATTCCTTTTATCTTATTTTAGTATTAGCTGTTGGCATTGGAAATTTAAGAAAAATTTCTAAAAACTTGTATTTTATAGGCGTATCTTTAACTGTGATTTTAATTTTAGCTGGCACACCCATTAATGAGCCCATAGAACCAGAACTCAATCACATTAATTATCTTGAGAGAAACTTAATAATTGAGTTAATCAAAAACGATATAGATCAAAACTCTCTTGCCCTCAATGAAATTGATATTAAGGTAATTAACCATAATTATCCCAACAACAGTGGCAATTGGGACAGTTCAATTTATTGGTACTTATTACAAAAAGATAGTCCAATTCAATTAGTTGATTGCTCATATCCCTTTTTGACTCCAGAGAAAATTAATAAACAAACAACTACAACGTTTTATATTTGTGAATACAAAAATGATCAAGCAAACATTCAAGATTGTTTTAATAATATCTATCAAATTTACGATATTTCTCCAGAAGAAAAAACCCAGGTTTTGTTTCGGAATCGGAGACTAATTTTAATCAAATTTAATCATAATTTAATCCAGGATGAACAATAATTGAGTCATGAGTTTTTGCTAACACCGTATTTTTTTTCTCAGAAAAAATCAAGAAAAAAGTCAGTTGAGCAAAATAAGCAAACAGATATTTAATGGGATGTTTTTTTAGATGATATAAAGTTGACTTTCGAGATCGAATTGCTAAATTATTTGTTTGGGCAAATTGAACAATTGTTGGCCAAATTGGGTAAAAAATATGTAAATGTTGTTCAGAATCAAGACCACTACAATTAATGCCGTTATTTTTTAGATAATTAAATTGTTGACTCAGCTCTAGTTTAACCTCATCCATATTAATTTTTGAAAAAAACATTTTGATCAAAAACTTTGGCAAAGAAAAAAACTGTCCGTTTTTATCGACTAGTGAAGGCACGTTGGTTATTGGACTAATGGGTTGACCACATAATAAATTGAAATGTAAATTTAAGTCTAAATTTCTCTTTTTACTCAATAAATTTAAATTGCTTAATGATTTTTGGCTAACTAAGTTAGCCAAAATCGATATTCTTACTACCGACGAAGCTTGGGCTTGGGCCAAAATTACTTTATCTGCGTGATCATTTAAGCCATAATCATCGGCGTTGATTTTAAAAGAACTAATTATTCTTTCTCCAAAATTTTTATCACGAAAAACAAAACTCGAAACAATTCTTATCAAGTCAAGCCAACATAAATAATATCTTCTTATTGCAGAATATCTACTTGTTCTGATTTCACCAGTAATAGTTGCTATTTCCTTTAATTTAAAGGTTTTAGTTCTCATCATTCTCAGTAACAGTTCAGTATCAAAAAACTCATATTTAGTAAAAGAAGAATAGATAATTTTTTTTAGCAATAAGGAGTTTTTGATGATTTTATTACCATGAGTATCGGTTCCTGGATAATGAAAAATATATCTGGTTATTAACTGAAATAATTTAGTTCTCATTCTGTGGCGAAATGGTCGCTGATCAGAACCTTTGATTAAAGATTTTGACGCCACAATTAACTGATATTTAGTAATTGCTTTTAAACCTTTTTTCAAAAAATTTAAATTAAAAAAATCAATATCTAAAAGTATTAAGTACTTGCCCCTAGCAAGCAAGAGACCATTTTTAATAGCAAGACCATAAGAAGCTTTGGGCAAATGATAAAACTTAATTTTTTTATTTTTTTTTGCCAAATCTTCAATTATTTTCAGAGAACAATCGTTACTGCCGTTTTCAATTAAAATAATCTCGTAATTTTGAATTTTGCTTTTTTCTAAAAAATTATTAAAAATTCTGATTTGGTTTGCTAATATTGCTTCTTCGTTATGTATGGGAAATATAAAACTAAATTCATAATCAAAATGCATGGGGTTATTAGAACATAAAAAAATCTTTTTTTCTAGTAAAATGAGGTCAAGTTAAATGAATAAATTAAAAAATAAAAAAGTAGCTATCATTCATGATTCTTTTACCCAATTTGGCGGTGCTGAAAGGGTTTTGTTTTATCTGATCAAAATGTTCCCCAAAGCTGACATTTATACTTCTCTGATCAGTGATAAATATCAAACGGAAGTCAAAAAGCGAAGTAGGGGTAAACTATATTTTTCAAAACTAAGTAAAATTCCCTTTGTTGTCAATCATTCAAGCTTCTTTAAACCCTACTTTTTCCATTATTATTGGGAAAGGTTAAATCTAGATAAATATGATTTGGTCATTTCTTCTTCACATTCTTTCTGTGCTCATTTTGTCAAGGTAAAAAATAAACATTTATGTTATATGTACACTACTCCTCGATTTCTTCATGATGAGTTTAATGAAGTCTCTTGGCTAAAAACACCAATTATTAATAAAATTTTTAAACCTTATTTTAATTTGCTAATAAAAAAAAATAAAAAGAAAATTCGTCAAATCGATACTCTAATTGCTGATTCAGTCAATGTACAAAAAAGAATAAAACAATACTATGGCGCTACAGCAAAAGTCATTTATCCCCCAGTCAAAACTTTTAACAATAGAAAAAATAGTGAAAAATTAAATTTGAATACTAAAAATTATTTATTTTTTTCCAGATTAGTTAAACAAAAAGGCATTGAGTTAGTAATTAGTACGTTTAATGAAAATCAAAAACCATTGTTGGTTGTTGGTACTAGTGGTCAAGAAAAAAAATGGCGTCGATTAGCAAACAATAATATTCAATTTTTAGGCTTTGTTACAGATAAAGCCATCGAAAATGTCCTAAAGCACAGTAAAGCATTAATCTATGCTTCCATAGATGAAGATTTTGGGATGATTCCCGTTGAGGTTATGAGTTATGGTTTACCAATTATTGCCTACAAAGACGGAGGAGTGAAAGAAACCGTAGTAGATAATAAAACCGGTATTTTCTTCAATAAATATGACAAAAAATCTCTGAATCAAGCTATTGAAAAATTTGAAAAAACAAAATTTAACAAAACTCATTGCATCAAACAAGCAGAAAAATTTAATGAACAAATATTTGAGAAAAACTTGTTAAAAGAAGTTAAACAATTATTTGATGACCAATAAAACCTCATTTAATTTTCACTCGTTAATGGCATAATAGCGAATATGGTAGTTCGACTAGCAAATTGCCAATTTATGATTGGTCAATTCGAAAAAGTGGTAAATTTTCTCGCAAAAAGAATAAATAAAAAAGCTAATTCGCAAATGGTATTACCTTGTTCTTTATATGATTTAGCTGTAAAAAATGAGCAAAAGCATTTGGCATTTTACCAAAACATTGACTATTGCACTAGCGATAGCATGCTCATTACCAATTATTTCCGTCACAAATATCAAAAAAAGATTGACAGAGTTTACGGTCCAGATTTAATGTTGGCAATATTTGATTATCAGCAAAAAAACAAAACCAACTTAAAACACTACTTACTCTGTCCAAATAACATCACTAAAAAAAAGATTAGCGCATTATTTAATAAAAAATACCCAAACCAAAAAATTTTTTACGACTATTTACCAAAAAAAATCAGCCAACAACAAGAATTACTGCATTATCAAAAAATTCTTGATCATAAACCAGATTTTATTTGGATAGGAATTGGTTCTCCAAAACAACTAGCAATTGCCGATTGGCTAAAAAACCACTCACAGGGTGTCAAAATTTTTTGTGTTGGCGCAGCTTTTGATTTTATTAGTGGTCAAAAAAAACAAGCACCGCTATGGATGCAAAAAAATAGTTTAGAATGGTTGTTCAGACTATTAAATGAACCAAAACGTTTGTGGAAAAGATATTTAGTTATTATTCCCAAATATTTATTAGGACAAATATTAAGCAATAAAAAAAATAACAAAACATGAAATTAAATAAAAATCAAACAACAGTTTTAATCACTGGGGCTGGTGGCTTTATTGGCGGTCATCTGGTCAATTATCTATTTAGACTGGGCTATAAAAAAATTAGAGCAGTTGATATTAAACCTTTAAAAAATTGGCAACAGGTCAATAAAAACGCTGACAATTTGGTATGTGATCTCAGAAAATTAAGCAATTGTCATAAAGTCAGCCAAAATATTAATGAAATTTATAACTTAGCTTCAGATATGGGTGGGATGGGCTTTATTGAAAATAATAAAGCCCTCTGCATGCTAAATGTCCTAATTAATACCAATATGCTCATCGCGGCCAAAGAGGCCAAAGTCAACCGCTATTTTTTTTCTTCATCAGCTTGTGTTTACCCACTGGAAAAACAACAAAGTAGCAAAACCAATGGTTTAAAAGAACAAGACGCTTATCCAGCCAATCCAGAAGATGGCTACGGTTGGGAAAAATTATTTTCTGAGCGGATGTGTCGTCATTTTATGGAAGATTTTGGACTAGAAACTAGAGTTGCTCGTTTTCACAATGTTTATGGACCTTATAGTGCTTTCCAAGGCGGTAGAGAAAAAGCCCCAGCAGCCTTGATTCGCAAAACCATAGAAGCCAAAAATTCAGGAAATAAAGAAATAGAAATTTGGGGTGATGGTCAACAATCAAGAACTTTTATGTACATAGATGATTGCGTGAAGGGCATCGATCTAATTATGCATAGTGCCATTAGAGAACCAATTAATTTAGGGACCAGTCAATTGGTAACAATTAATCAATTGGTTTCATTGATCGAAAAAATTGCCAATGTTCGACTAAAAAGAAAATATAAACTCGACGCACCCAGAGGTGTTAGAGGTCGTAGTAGCGATAACACTCTAATCAAAAATTATTTAAATTGGGAACCCTGTATTCCTCTTGAGGAAGGTTTGAAAAAAAATTATCAGTGGATTGAGCAACAAATGATTAAAAAATGTTAAAAAAAAAGAAATTACTGTATCTTAGTCAATGCTTTCCTCTGCCTCTGGATGGTGGTGGTCGCATCAAAACTTTTAATACTTTGCAAACTCTTTCAAGTCAATTTGATATTTTTGCCGTTTTTGTTTCTGAAAGAAAAGCTAGTCAAAAAGAACTAGAGAAATTCAGCAAACTGGGTATTAAAGTAAAAATATTTAAAACCAAATTGATGGCGGAAAGCATTAAAGAAGATTACTTAAAGCTGGCTTGGAATTATTTGCAGCTTCGACCACATTTTGTTTATCAATATCGATATAAACCTAGTTTTACTTGGATCAAAGACAAGATTAAAGAGTGGCAACCTGACATTATTCATGTTGACCACATTAACTCGGCGCAATTTCTGCCCAAAAAAAAGTGGTTAAAGAAAAACTGTTTAACAATGCCCATTTTGATTCTAGAAAATCATAATTTAGATCACGTGCTATTTTTTACTCGTTTTAGAGAAACAAAGAAATTAATTAGAAAAATTTATTTATTACTAGAGGGTAGTCTCAATTTGCTTTATGGAGAAATCAATTATCGAAGGTTTGATCACATTTTCTCAATATCTGCATCAGAAACCAGTTACCTTAGTCAAAAATGCAAAAGTGTTTCCACTCAGCCATTAGTTTATCCACTGAAAGCAGTTAAACCTAGTAAACATAAAATTTATGACATTTTGTTTATTGCTTATCTAGAATGGCCACCAAATGAAGTGGCAGTACGTTGGTTCAGCGAAAAAATTTTACCCTTAATCAATCGGGAGATGCCTGAAATTAAATTTCATGTAGTGGGCAATAAAAATCCTCGATTAGCCGATTTGAAACATAATAAAAATATCATTTTTTATGGACATCAAAAAAACATTGATCAGTTTTTGGCTAAAAGCAAAGTTTTTATTTTACCTTTCAAAACCGGAGCTGGTGTACGGCTCAAATCTTTAACTGCCCTACAAAATGGTATCCCCATTGTATCGACCAAATTGGGAGTTGATGGTTTGAAATTAATAAATAAAAAACATTATTTACTCGCCGAAACAGAAAAAGAATTTGCTGAAAAAGTGATTGAATTACTAAAAAATGAAAAATTACGAAAAAAAATTAGTTCTGCCCAAAAGCAATATTTTCTAGAAAATCATTCTGCAAAGAATAATAAACAATTTCTAGCAAGCTACTTAAAAATCTTAAATAATATGGATCAAAAAATTAATTAATTATTATTAATCCACAATTTCAATAATCTGAGCATCTTCAATAGCATAATCTTTAAACTGTAGCCAAATTTTTGATCCCACCTTCAAAACAGTATTATTGATGTAAAAATCTCTGTCCAAAGTATTGAATGCTTTGACTTTTAAAACTATGTCTAAATCGCTATAATCTGGATTAAATGTTTTAATCATTTCGCCTCTAATATCTGAAAATGTGTAGAAATTAGTTACCGCTTTTTTCACTTCGATTATTTCTGCAACGACGTTACCAGACGAATCATAAGCTTTATCCCCCTCTTTTATCTGATCGGCTATCGGCTTGTACACTCCATTTTTAACTACTCTGATTGTTTTAAAAAAATAATCAATTTCATCAGCTCCGGTTTGAACAATAATGCCTCTTAACTGATGTTGGGGGAAATTAATAATTAATGAAGAACCAACTGAAAGGGGTTTAAATTCATATAAGTACTGATTTTTATTTTTATCAAAATCGACTCTCAATTTTAAATCGACAAAAATCATTCTGTATGGGCCCCCCTGATCATAATTATCAATATTTACAACTTCAGCCACTGTTTGACCAAACGAGTCTTTTGCTTGATCGCCGACTGCTAAATCATTAGCATACCAATATCTTGGCGGTGCACCACTGCCATACCACCAATCAACATTCTCGACTGCAATTCTCACATTGGTCCAAACTACACGACGTTGTAACCGGTTGTAAATAAAAAACAGCAGAACTAAAAATAACAAAAAAAATACCAAATAATCAAAAAAGTTTAATTTACTAATAAAAACCTTCATATTCTGTATAATACGGCTTATGAGAGATTTCTTTTTAAACAAAGATTTTCGTTTTTTCATGATGAATTCAATTTTTTTGTTCAGTTTACTGTTGGTAAACTCCAACAAAATTTTATTATTATTGGCTATGGCGTATTTAATCATACTGATTAAAAAAACGCAAAATTACCGTTTTAGCCTGTTTGTCATGTTTTTTAATCTTTTGCCTTTTGTTGTTGGTAGAAATATTATTGAAAACACTTTAATTAGCCATCGAGAAATTTATGGTTTTTCAATATTTGATGTTAAATATTTCTTTCCTATTTATTTGTCAGACTTATTTCTGCTTTTGATTTATCAAAATTATTTTTCAGAAAAATTTTTTGCAAAAAAAAGTAAAAATTTAACCAAAAGTAAGGAAATAGGAAAAGAATTTAAAATCCCTTTGATCAGTTTAACCTTATTTTTCTGTTTAGTACTGATCAGAAGTCTCAGTCACGAATTATCATCTCTGTTGTTTTTTGGTTCATTAATCATCTTAAAATATATTCTGATTTTTGCTCTTGCTATTATTTTTGATCACAAAGAAAAAACAAAAATATTCCCTCAGTTACTGGCTAGCAATCTTTTTTTTCAATCAATCATTATTTTTGTTGAACAATTAAAAGGAGGAAATATTGGCAGATTTATTGAAAATAGCCTGCCTGGGTTAGAAATGGGAACTTTAGCCGCTGAATCAGCCAGCATGCTCAGAGCCGATGGTACTTTTAACGAGCCAAATGTTACTGCAATCTATTTATTAATCAATGTTGTTGTCTTGAGCAATATCGCTACCAAAATCAAAAATAAAAAAATCAGCTACTTTTATTATCTAATTATTCTTATCACTCTTCTCGCTATAATTTTTACCGGAAGCCGTAGTCTTTATGCTTTATCATTAATTTACTTAACCTTTTTCTTCTTCAACAATAAAAAATTATTAACAACAATATTTGCGAAACTGTGGACTAATAATTTGTTAAAAATAGGGATTATTAGTGTAATGGTTTTGATATTACCTTACTTTTTTAGTCGCATGCACACCATAAAAAACGTCTTTACTGATACCGGTAGTTTAACTTATCGGTCCGAACTCAATAAAACCGTTTTATCAATGTCTTATAAAGAACTATTGGGGTATGGCCTAGACCTCACGCCTTATTATCTGGCCAAGAACTTTAAAACTGTCGATAGTTTACCCGTTATTTTTGATCAAGCTCCAGCCCACAATATTTTTGTACAGATTTTTGCTGAAACCGGTATTTTTGCCTTCATATTTTTTATCATTTTTGTTTATTACTCCCTTAAAATTGGACTGCAAAATAAAAATAATTATTTCAGTTTAGCTGCTCTTTTTTACTTATTAGCCGCTCAATTTCATCCAGTATTTACCAATCATTACCAACTGACTGGATTTTTCTTTCTTTATTTAGGCATGGGGATTCATGAAAAACAAAGTTAAAACTAAAAAAACAAATCGATTGTTATTATTTTTAAGTATAATTTTGATTTTGTTAACTTTCTTCATATTCTCTTATAAAAGAAATCAAAATTGGCAATTTTATGTGGATAAGAGCATTGGACCTAACAATAAATTTAATATTTTTGATAATTTAGTTTTTCATGATGAACAAGTTTTTTTTAATAGTCAAAATAACAATACTTATTCACTTAATCAAAAAAATGGCCAGGTTAATTGGATATTTAAAGCCGAAAACTACAGTCCCTTTCCTCCAACCATAGATGATGAACAAATTTATTTAGCAAATTTTGACGGGAATGTTTATTGCCTTAACAAAAATACTGGATATAAAATTTGGCAATTTAATACAGAAGAACAATATCAACCAGATACACCTGTATTTAAATCAAGGAATAAAAACTTAGTATTTTTTGGCTCAAGAAATGGAGCTTTATATGCCTTAAATAGTGATAATGGACAACTGGTCTGGAAAAGACAATTTAAAAAACTGGATACCAGCAGGGCTTTTGTTGCAGGGTCAATTCATTTTGGCAGTATTTATCTCGACGAAGAAGAAATATATGTTTTTAATGCACAAGAAAATAAATTTTTTTCCATCAATCAGTTAGACGGTTCAATTAATTGGCAAATAGACAATCTTCTTTTTGACTACAGATCCCCAATATTTTTACAAAAAAACATAATTATTAAGCAAAATCAATATTTACTAAGCGTCGATAAAAAATCCGGATCAATGCAAAAAATTAATCGCCAGGGTCAAGAGAATGTTGCTTGGGAAGTATTCCAACTCGAAGATGATAATCATAATCTTCTAATTTTAGACGATCATACTTTAATAAAAATTGATAGTAATCTTCATGAAGTTGAGTGGACTTCGAATAATATCGATAATATCCTCTATGATCAAAAAAATGCTGAAGCTCCAATAGTAAAAATTACTAATAATCGAATTATTGCCCAAACTTTCTCAAGAATTGAAAACCTTAATATTTTGATATTCGTTAATTATGATAATGGTGAAGTTGTCCAAACACAAAAGGTTGGCAACTGGATTAATAATCAACTTTATACCGATGACACAATCTTTATTTCAAGTGGTACTGACCTTGTTTATTCTATAAATTTAGGCACGTCAGAAATAAATTGGCAAGTCGCAGTCGACGGGGAAACACAATCAATACATTTATTTGAAGAAAACTTACTTGTCATATCACTTAAATCTAGCGGAAAAATTTGTTTGGAATATTTTGATCAAAAAACTGGAGAACGACAGTGGACGTATACCAGCAATTTTATTAGTAATAAAAAAGATATATATGTTCAAGATCGTTCCGTATATATTTTAAATCAAGACAATACAGTTCTGTATAAGATCAATATCACCAATAAAAAGCCACAAGATAAACAAATAGAAAAAATAAATTTTACCTATGATCAGGTAAAAAACTTTAAAGATCCATATTTAAAAATAGCAACAAAAAATAATAGGCCATGGAAAATTAAACAACAGTTTTCAGCCGTTGCATATTTGGTAAAAAATTTTAACAAAATTTCTTCGTTTACAATTAATGAAGAGATCAAAAATAATGTGCTGGAAATTTCAATCACAAATGATGAAAATCTTTATCGCAATAAGTTTACAGATTTAAAAATTGAGGCAGTTTTTGAAAAAAAAGGTGAGCAAGAACAGATAAAAATTGGTGGTTTTTATTTTGATCATAACACTTGGAAAGTCCGCTTTTCTGCTCCAAGTGCTGGGGAATATCAATATCAAATTAGTATCAAAACTCCTTTTACCATTAAAAAACATTCTGGGGTCGTCCAGTTGCGTGCTGGGAAAGAGGAAGTTATTGGTGTTAAAGAACAGCTGTTTGTGATTAACGACAACACAGTTTTTTTCCCTCTTGGAATTCAAGATATCTTCGCAGATTGGAATTATAACGGTAATTTGATGGACATGATGAGTAATTCCTCTACCAAAGAACCTGTTTCTGACACAAAAGATTTCTCCTACCTAAACATTGATGATTATCTAGATCTATACCGAGAAGAAGCTAAAATAAATATTTTTCGTTACGGAGTTGATCATTGGACAATGCCCCTTTGGCACTCAATCGATTCAGAAAATATTGTTTTGAGTGTTAATGGGGGAAAATTTGGTGATAGTTTAATTGAGAAATTAAGAGCTAGAGATATTAAAATTGTGATGACTATTTTTGGTTTTTATCCACCTTACCGAACTTATGAAGAAATCACTAATCAAGATAATCAACAAGCTCTGGAATTTTATTTAGATTATGTGATCGCCCGTTTTTCACCTTATATCGATTTGTGGGAACTGACTAATGAAGCTGAAGCTCACGAACTTTGGTATGATTTTATTATTAGTTATCTGCAAAAAAATGACCCTTATCATCATCCCATTAGCACCAATTGGGAAACTAACTCGGCAGAGAATTTAGATTATCTTTCGGTTCATTGGTACAACCCCCATTCAACAGATCCTGGGTATTTATCTAATCAAATAGCCTACTTGAATCAAAAACATCTGGATCAAAAAAAGGCTATTCTGATTAGCGAATTTGGCTTCAAAAACTTTAGTTATTCTCCTAATTCGGCAGAAAGTATGAGATTACTCAGTTGGCTGAGTACTTTTCAAAATATGGGTCTAATTTTCTGGACACAGGGACAAAATGGCATTTATCAAAATCCGGACAATGCTAATATTTATCTCGGTCCAATCGAACGATCTTACTTGTCAATACTAAGTAATTTTTTACCAAAAGACATGTTAGTACCTGTGGAAAATGAATTATTTCTATTAAAGGACTTGCACACTCAAGTTTATTATTTAAAAAATAGTGATTATATTCTAGCTTACTTATTAAAAATTGACCAAAGTAAGGAACAAAGTGGTTCTCTTCATTTGAATTTAGATCGTGATGCAAAATTAGAATGGGTTGATCCAAAAACAGGAAATGTCTTTGAAGAAAAAGTATTAAAAAGCGGTGAGCAAATTATTTTAATTCCCAATTTTAATGTAGATTTAGCCATGAAAATTAGGTATTTGAACAATTAAAATGCTAAAAAATAAAATTATTATTCTGCCCCTGGAAGGTTCGTGGGATCACAGTGCTGATTTTCTGCGACAAACTGCCTTCACCTTAAGTAAAAATAATTTGGTCTACATCTATGATCAAAACAATCA
>JAGOOB010000028.1 GCA_017992725.1 Candidatus Woesebacteria bacterium
GGATTAATAGTTTTACCCCGAAGCTCACTCAACCAAGATTCTTGATCAGGAAAAGTGTCAAAACCATAATAATGAAGTAGCATCACCGCACTAGTTAAAGCACAACCACTATTGCCGATCGTGAATGCTGGACTAAAAAACTCCTGGGTGTGATCGTAGACCACCTCCGCCCAACTAGCATGCAATTGAGAAAAATACGTAACTAGTAATTGGGGATAATACTCTAAAACAAAATTAGAATAAATTACTGCCGATTGATCATAGTTACCTTTAGTTAAATAAAATAAAGGACGACCTGGTTCTAAAAAAATTGGCCAAAAATCTTGATCGTTGGCACTGGAAAATAACAATTGATCATTAACATATAATGTAAAATCTGGTTGTTGAAAAATTAAACGGAAATGATACGTTTCTCCAGGATTTAGGGGCCAAGGCACCAAGGTTTTATGAGTTAGAAAGTTCCGTTGAAAAGTTTCAATATAGACTTGTTGTTCAATAAAATGAAAACTTAAATAACTTAGGATGACTTTACCTTTATAGTCGATGTAGTAATCAAACAACACGCCAAAATTTTTATCGGCAGTATCCAGCGGAGTAAAATCAAAGGAAAATTGGTAATTGCCAGTAACAGGCCAGAGTGAAAAGCGAGGCGTAATAGCACTCCTGGTACCAGAAAACATTGGGGGCGCTGGCAACAAACCGTGCAAGCGCCCCTCAACTACCTGCCACTGGTCCCAATCACCCAACACCGACTCCCACAGTTCAGGTGCCAGTGATCCATCCGCCAACTGCCAAAATTCTTGATGAACTTGCGCCTGCACTCGCCCCATTGAACTATTAAAAATCAAGAACAATAAAATAAGCTGGCTTAGAAAAAATTTAGATTTTTGAGTAATGGCAACAAATTTGGTCACTCATTAATCATGACCAAAATAATTGACAACTAAACTGACAAAAAACTAAGCAACTAGCGGGCAATAGAAAAGCGCTCCAAATAGCGCAAAAAAACTGCTGGGGGATCTTCTAATAAAAATTGTTGAAACTCTTGATAGATACTTTTTCTTTCCTCAGTGTCTATAGTCTGTCGACCCCTCTCTAACAAACTATCAATTCTGGTATTTTTATATCGAGTAAAATTAGTAGCTTGCGTACTGTGCCACATAAAATATTGGTCAGGATCAGTGGGGATACTTTGACCCATCAGTAATAATTGAAAATTATTAGTGTCGGGAAAGTTACTAATCTTAATTCGTAAATTAATACCTAAGTTGTCACACAATTCTTTATCTTCAACATCAGCACTTTCACGACATACCCTGATGGCTTCTTGACCAAAACTATTTAACTCTTTTTGAATGCGTTCTGCCTCATCTTGAAAAATGGTGGTCGTCGTCAACTCAAAATTTAAGGGATCTCTAGGTAATTCATCAATTAACCGTTCTATACCTCGCGTCCAATCCTTTTGGTAATCCTTACCACCCTCCAAATAGGCCCAAGAATGGGGATTAAATGGACTATTAGCTCTTGCTTCACCATAATCTTTTTCTAAAGCATAAGAGAAGGCCTGACGCACATTTTTGGTTAATTGTGGATCAGCATTGTTAAAAAATAGAGCCAAATAACTGTTGTAATCTAAATCTTTGACTATTTCTAAATTCGACCAATCACAAAGATCGTGGCAACTGGCCAAATCTAATAGAATGTCAACTTCACCTTTTTTAAAAGCTAAAACTGCAGCATCTTCGGTGGGATAAAAGCGATAAATATAGCGTTCTTCTGGACCATCAATTCGCACTTCCTCTAAATAATTACCAGTGATTTTATAATCTAACATTTCGTATTGACCAATACCAATTATTTTAGTGGTGTTGGGCAATAAGAAACGTTTTTGCGTTGTGGAGCGCAGGATTGGCTCGGTCACTGCCAAAGGAAACGGAGCAAACGGCTCAGGTAAATTAAAAATTACGTCATTGGGGGTCGTCACAATATTAACATCAACAAAATTATAATAAACATCTTCTGGGAATAACTCTTTGCCGTCTTGCCAATATACCCCCTTTTTTAAAACGAAACGATATTGTTTACCATCGTCCTCAACAATCCATTTCTCTGCCAACATGGGTTGGGCACTTAAATCCTGACCAACACTAGTTAAACCAGCACTGAGCTGCTGTTTGATAATTGTCGGCAAATTCGACAAATTATATTGACCAACTACAGCAATGTAATTTTGTTTTTTGAAGGTTAGATTTCTCAATAATAATGGCAACAGTACTGAGAAAAACAGAATGGTAGCAACAATCGAAGCCAGAAACACCCAGCCATGACGACGGATGTATAAAGTAATATACCAATAGAGTTTGCGCATAATTTAGTAGATCAATAACAAAAGGCTATTCACAACAAAAAGCACTCCCAAAACAATAGTTGCATAAAAAAACAATTTTTCAATCCCTTTGCGAGTGTGATAAGTTTCTCCACCACCTCCACCAAATAAACTGCTCGAACTGCTGGCGTTGCTTTGCAATAACACCAAAATTATCAACACCAAGGAAATGGCTGCTTGAGTAATCAAAAAAACGTTATTCATAATTTTGCATTCTACTTTAATTTCTCATTTTACTTTATTTGGTTTGTGCTTGTCCACGTAACTCACGAATCACCGTCACTGTTACAGTTCCTGGCACAATTACCTCTTTGGCTACTCGGTCACGGATACTATTAGCCAACAAAATTACATCGTCATCTTTGCTTTTTTCTGGGATTAAAATTACTCGCAACTCTCTACCAGCTTGTACAGCATAAGCCCGTTTGACTTCATCATAAGAAGTGGCAATTGCTTCCAAGGTTTCCATCCGCTTCATATATTCTTCATGATTTTCATAACGAGCGCCTGGTCGAGCCCCAGAAATAGCGTCAGCTATATAAACAGCCACTGACTCTGGACTAGAAAAGGGTTGATCCTCATGATGTTCAGCAATACAGGCAATAACTGCTGGCGGCATGTTATATTTCTTAGCAATTCTAATACCGGCTTGCACATGATTTTCATCGGGATCATCTGAAACTTTTCCAATATCATGTAACAAACAACCCAGTTTTACAGTGTTAACATCCAAACCCAGCTCTTGAGCAATTTTGCTACCAATTTTGGTTTCTTCTATAGTGTGTTTAATCAAATTCTGTCCATAGGAAAAGCGATACTTAAACTTGCCCAACATAGCAATCAAACCATTAGGAATGTTATAAACACCAACTTCATGACAAAGTTTTTTGCCAGCATCAAAAGTAATGCGGTCAATTTCTTCAGTTACTTTATCGACAATTTCTTCAATTCTAGTTGGCTGAATCCGGCCATCTTTAATCAATCGCTCCATAGCCACTCGGGCAATTTCCCGACGCACTGGATCGAAAGAAGATAATTTAATTTCAGTGTTAGAAGTATCTAAATCGATATCGACACCAGTTTTACGTTCAAAGGCGTGAATATTTCGACCATTTTTGCCGATAATTTTCCCCTTGATCTCCTCTGAGGGAATATTGACTACTGACACGGTGTATTCTGCAACATAATCAGTCGCCCCATGACGCATGGCGTCAATTAAAATTTCCCGAGCCTTATCGTCAGCCTCCAACTTAGCTTGTTCCTCTTTTTCAGCCACTAATTTCGCTAAATCATGACTTAATTTTTTCTTTAGTCCCTCTAGTAAATATTCTTTGGCTTCCTCTTTGGAGTAACCCGATAATTCTTCTAATTTCTTGAGTACTTGCGCTTTAGATTTTTCAATTTCTTCACTTTGTTTAACTAAATCTTCCTTAAGCTGATCAATTCTTTTTTCCTTCTGCTCGATTTGATCAAAACGATAATCTAGTTTGTCTAACTTATTTTGCAAAGTACGTTGCTGCTCAGCTAAATCATGTTCAATGCGACGAGATTCTTTTTCTGCTTTGGAGCGCATTTCTAAGACTTCGTCTTTAGCCTCAATAATAATTTCTCTAGCCTTTGAGCGAGCATCACGAATGATGCTTTCAACATCAGCCGCAATTTTTTCATTAGGTTGCTGTTGGACTTTAGGCTGAGCTTGACTTAGACTTTCTTTAACTTTAACCTTGCTCACTTGGCTTGGTTTTTTAACTTGACTTTGTTCCTGTTTTTGCTCTTTTACTTGAGCTTTTTTTTGATCTGATTTTTGTTTTGCCTGTTCCGCTGCAAACAGGGTCGATAAATTACTAAAAAATGACATAAATATCCTTTACTTATAAACAAACCGCTGATAAAACCTTGGAGAAAGGGTTAACACCCCTGAGTATTATTATCGAAAAATTGTAAGAAAAATGAAAATGCTGGGTATCTTACTTCTTGCATAAATAATAAATTGATTTCGATGTTGTAAGTTCTTTAATAATACCTGATCCAAAAGTCTTATTGATCAGCTTGTGTATTTAATAATGTTTATATTAATAACTAGTGGGGACATTATATGTCAATAAAGCAACAAAGTCAATTTCTTGGCTACTAGAGTAAAGAATAAAAAGAACTATGTACCAATCTTTTATTTCTTATTATCTTCTAAATCTTGCCAAATTTTCTTTTCGATTTCTTTGAGCAAACCATGGTTGTTTTTTAATTTATCCTTAGTTGCCTCACGACCTTGAGCTAATATTTCGTTATTATATTTATAAAAACTACCTGATTTTTCAATAATGTTGCGATCAACTGCCAAATCAAGCACATCGCCAGCCAAACAAATGCCAGCTTCATCCATGTCAAATTCAGCGACCTTAAAAGGAGGAGCAATTTTATTTTTCTTGACTTTAACTCGATGACGAGTACCGACAATTTCATCTCCCTCTTGAATATTACCGATTTTTCTAATATCTAGCCGTTGTGAAGCATAAAATTTGAGTGCATTCCCGCCAGTGGTAGTTTCTGGACTGCCAAACATCACCCCAATTTTCATGCGGATTTGGTTAGTAAAAATCATTAAGGTTTTAGTTTTATCGAGCGCAGCAGTTAATTTACGCATGGCTTGAGACATCAAACGAGCTTGGGTGCCCATTTGGTGATCGCCCATCTCGCCTTCAATTTCTGACTTGGGAACTAAAGCAGCTACCGAATCTAAAACAATGATATCCACCCCTCCAGAACGAATTAAAGTTTCAGCAATTTCTAAAGCTTGTTCACCATAATCTGGTTGAGAAATTAACACTTCTTCTAGATTGACACCAATTTTTTCGGCACGAACTGGATCTAACGCATGCTCAACATCAATAAAGGCAGCTATACCACCTTGCTTCTGTACTTCAGCGATAGCATGTAGACAGAGTGTAGTTTTGCCTGAAGCTTCTGGACCATAAATTTCCACAATGCGGCCTTTGGGATAACCACCAATACCGAGAGCGATATTAAGAGACAAAGAACCAGTAGATACCACAGGCACTTTAGGCATATCTTTGAGAGATTCACCTAATTTCATGATTGAACCCTTACCAAATTCTTTCTCGATTTGCGACATCGCAATAGCTACCGCTTGTGATTTAGCTGTTTTGCTATCTTGAGCAACTGTAGCAATATCTTTATCTTTACTCTTTTTGACCATTTTAGCTTCTCCTTTTTTATTACTGCTCTTACTTATAACACTATCCATAGTTTCGTGCAAATTACGCTTTTTTACTCAGTTATTTAAAAGAATATTACATAAAATAGAATAATAGTCAAAGTTTACATAAAAGCTTAC
The DNA here is from genome assembly GCA_017992725.1 of Candidatus Woesebacteria bacterium. Classification (GTDB taxonomy): domain Bacteria; phylum Patescibacteriota; class Microgenomatia; order UBA1400; family PJMF01; genus JAAZKO01. Next base: position 5,739 of record JAGOOB010000028.1, read on the forward strand.
AAGCAGTAAAATCAAGGCTAAGAAACGGAGAGTAGTTCAGATGGCTAGAACGTACGCATGGGGTGCGTAAGGTCGCAGGTTCGAGTCCTGTCTCTCCGACATTTACTCCATCCCCAACAATTTAATTAAGCAAGTTTGGGCAATAATTTGACTTTATTCAGCCGTCCGTCATATTATACGAGTACTATGCTTAAAGAAAATGATCAAGCCCCCTTAGATGTTAAAGTCATTAATGAAAATGGACAAGAAACTAGTCTAAAGGAATTTTTAGGCCGAAAAATTTTACTCTATTTTTATCCCAAAGATAACACTCCTGGTTGCACCGTCGAAGCCTGTAATTTCCGCGATGCTAATCAAGAAATAAGTCAAAAAGGCGTTCAGATCATTGGAGTCAGCAAAGATTCACAGACTAGTCATGAAAAATTTAAAAGTAATTTCTCATTAAATTTTCCCCTCTGGTCAGATCCCGAACAAAAATTAATTAAAGCTTTTGGGGTGTGGGGTGAAAAAAAGATGATGGGCAAAACTTATTTTGGCACCAAACGCAGTACTTTTTTGATTGATGAAAAGGGTAAAATCATTAAAGTCTGGCCTAATGTGAAAGCCAAACAACATAGTCAAGAAGTACTTAATTACCTTGAACAACTATAAAAAAACAATCCACAAGCTCAAAAATTTTTAACTATAAATTAGTATTATTACGGATTATTGAACAACATTCGTCGTTTGTTCTTGAAATTGACTTGGATCTTGAAATATCACGTCACTCGGCGGAGTAAAAACCGATTCTTCAACTACCCAAGGTTCACAAACAAAATTAGCTGGATCAAAAGCTTCATTGTCCTCGACCGGTAATAAATCTTCTTCAGGTGTTTCTGCCAGCATTTCCTCACCGACTGCTTCCGCCTCTTGGTCTGGATTACCTGCCAAGATCTCCTCTTCATTAGCCACTTTAGTCCCAACTTTTTCCGCTACATTCCAAGTATAAGTGAAATCTTCAGTAACGATCGTTTTACTGTGAACAGTGGGTGTCTTGACCTCAACAGCCATCCGCTGATCATCAAGATAATAAACATAGTAGCCATCTTCATTATCAATCTGACAATGATAGCTACCCTCTTTTTGAGCAATTAAGTCACTAAATAGTAAAGTACCCTCTACTTCACTTTGCTGAGCATCTGTAGTCACTTCTCCTTCCCAAATCACCGTTGTTGGCTCTGTCGTTGTGGGCTCTGGCTGTTCTAGCTGTTGCTTCACATCTTGATTTGCCTGATTCGCTTGATTTTTATTAAAAAAAACAGCAATAATCACGGCAATGGCTAATAATAAAATAGCACTAACCAGCACAAAAGTTTTATTTTTTGTTTCAGTCGGGGGCAAGCTGTCGGGGGAATTTTCTTGCATAATTGGCTCAATTATAGCACAAACCCCATCAAACAAAATTAAAATAGTTAGCTTGATTTATCAATTTAATTAATCTAAAGGAATTTTTTCACTCAACCACTTTGCAGCTTTTTCAAAAGTGGTGGGCTTGGGTTTTTCTTTTAATAAAACTTCAGATAAAACCGACTCTAAATCTTCCTTACTGGGCGTGACTCCATCAATTAAAACCAAACTTAAACGATTGGGGAAACGTCCTAATTCAATTTGCAAAGTATCAAAACCCTGTTTTTTTTCAAACCAAAAACGCCCCATTTCATACCAAGCGTAGGCTTCCTTGTCGATATAAAAACCATAATTGGTCAATTTAACTGAAACGTTTTGTGGTGGAATCATTGCCGTCACATAAACTAAAAAAACCACAGAAATTACCAAGGCGACCGGCAAAACTTGACCAGCAAAAAATAAGATCAAGCCTATTAAAATTGCAATAATAAGAACCGTACTAAAAAATTGTTTATTGCGCTTTTTAAACGGCCGAGCAGGAGCCTCCCATGTCACCAAGGTTTCTTCGGGAATTGGCCGATAATAACCAGGTGCTACCTTCGATTTCTCGAGTTCTGCAGATTTAGGTAAATTGACCCTTTGATTGGCAGCCTCTGCCTCTTTGGGTTTGGCAGCTTGATTTTTAGTTGGGGCAGTTTGGCTTTGTTCGGGCATCATTAAAAAGTATAGCATTTTTTCTTGACAATGGGGAGAATTAACCCTTTTTAAGCAAAAACTTGTTATAATTGGGGGGTTCGCAAGTGCTTTTAATAAGTTTTAGCTAAAAAACGGCTTACTTAACACTAGGAGGTGTCGCATAGCGGTCAATTGCACTGGTCTTGAAAACCAGAGCCTCACGGCTTCACAGGTTCGAATCCTGTCACCTCCGC
>JAGOOB010000029.1 GCA_017992725.1 Candidatus Woesebacteria bacterium
TCGCCAAACATGAAAATTAAGAGACCGGCTGGTCTCTTTTTGTTTTAAAAAGGATTTATTTCTTTATTCATAATAATGCTAAAATAAAGCTACTGCGACCGTAGTTCAGCGGTAGAATGCGAGCTTCCCAAGCTTGAGGAGAGGGTTCGACTCCCTTCGGTCGCTCAGTCAATTAACTTGAATGAACTTAAGATGCCAAAGTAGCTCAGTTGGCTAGAGCAGCGGTATCGTAAACCGCAGGTCGTGGGTTCGACTCCCACCTTTGGCTCCTAGAACAATTTTAGATTGTGTTATGATTAAATAGCTAATATGTCACGTTCCAGTCGTTATTCTTCCGTTTATAAAAATAAAAGCCAAGCTAAACGGGGTAGTTCGCGCTTGATCAAAAAACAAGAGAAAGAAATGCGCAAACAAACCGTTTTTTTTATTTTTTTAGCCATTGTCCTCTTAGTTGTTTTTATTTTTGTCATTGTACCTAATTTAATTAGATTATTTTTTAATTTTTTTGGTGATGAACAAGCAAATATTATTGAGGATGACGTACCGCCGACTGCTCCCCTTTTATTGGCTGCGCCACCAGAGGCTACTTTTAGTGCGCAGATTCTTTTGAAGGGTTATGCTGATCCGAATGCCAAAGTGGTTTTTGTTTTAAATGGTGAACAAGTTGAAGAAAAGGAAGTTAATGACGAAGGCGAATTTAGTCAAGAAGTACAATTGGATGAAGGTGTCAATCAATTGAGTATTTATGCCGTTAATGAACGAGGCACCGAGTCACTGCAAACTAAAACATATGACATTATTTATGATAATGAACCACCCCAGATCACAGTGACTGAACCAAAGCCAGATAGTGTAATTGAATTAAAACGCAACCGCAACACGCTGGTCAGTGGCGAAACTGAGCCTCACGCTAAAGTGTATTTAAATGATCGATTAATTGTCGTTGATGAAGCAGGTCAATTCTCCACTACCTATTATTTAAATGAAGGTGAAAATGTATTACGTTTTGTAGCGATTGATCAGGCCGGCAATCAAGGTGAACTTGAAATTAAAGTAAAGTTTCTCAACAATTAAAGATAAAAACCCCAAAATAGTAAAGAAATAAAGGCTTGACTTAAATTGTTATTGAACAGGCTATGAGTTAATAAGGCGATCAGTAGACTTAGTTGCCAATATTGTTTTTTCTTTAATTTATTTTTAATTTCTTGAGTTAACAAAATTAAGATTAAAACAGTGCCAACGAGGCCAAAGCTGTTATAAAAAAAGATTAAAAAATTATCACTGAAGCGAGCGTGACTAACGAGCCCTTCGCGATTAAGTTGATAATGTGGTTGATAAGGCCCCCGCCCAAAAATTATGGCTAATCCCTCATTTTGTTTGATGTATTGTTGAGCGCTGATGATTCTAGCCGTTATTGAACTAGTGCGTTGTAAGTTGACTCCTTCCCCACCCGAACCCTTAGGTAGCAATGGTAGAAGGATTAAAAAAGCAGTTAAGCTCAAGGCAATTAGTCGACGCTCGGCTGTTTGACTTTTCAACCATAAGTAAATTCCAGATAAAAACAAAGCTAAATAGCCAGCGCGAGAATAAGTGAGAGCCAGACCAAGCAAAAACAAAATGCTGAACCAAAGATTCTTCTTATTTAAATTAGCCTTTTTGGCATAATAGAGCCAGTTAAAAACAAAGATTAAGGCAGTAAAATTAGGATCTAGGAGAGTGCTAGTTAATCGATAAAAATGATCATCAAAACCTAGATAATAAAGGTTAGTCAAATCTGGTAAGAACAGGTACTGACCAAAGCCTAAGCCAAGTATAAGCAAGGAAGCATTTAAGAAAACTTGCACAACCTTTTTTTGGCCATAATTTTTTTTCAATAGCAACACAAATAAAAAATAAGCCAGTGCTCGACCTAAGTAGAGAAAACTAGTGAATTGAAACTGGTTTTGCCCAATACTATAGGCAACTGCGAAAATAATGTTGATTAAAAGTAATAAAAATATTTTTTTGTTAAATTTATCTATTTTTTTTAAATTAAGAATAATTTTTTTTAATGTTTTTATGTTAAATATTAAATAAAAAAAGACTAAAAAATCATGTAGGTAAATGGCCAAATATTGATTAATGTGGATTTTGGCCAGTTCTCCACCCGCGAATAATAGTAAGAAACTAATTAAGAAAATATTTTTCATACAGATAAACTCTCACTAATAATGAGTGAAAACTCATTAACACTGCGTAGGCTAGTCCAGCAAAGCCATCAGCAAAACCTAGCTTTAACAAATAATTGACCAGGAATTTAACATTGGGGTAAATCAGTAATTCTAAAATAATTTTTAGTTTGGGATAAAAATATTTTTCACTACAGCGATAACTAGCCTCAAGCTCGGCGTAATTATTAACCGTGTTTAAAAAATCATTTAGATTATGATGAGGATAATGCTTAATTTCTAAATGACTATTCGCTACTTGGCCAGCAATAATAGGAATTTCATGAACCACCCGTTGATACCTAATTGCATTTGATCTGGCTAGGCGAATAATTGAGCAGTTGCCAGTTTCACCAAAGCGTAATTTTTTTTGGTGAAAATAATCCACTCTTTTTAGTCGATAAGCGCTAACTGCTTCATTTTCCAGTAAGGTGGGTAATTGTTTTAAATTTTGCTGGCTTAGAATTTCATCACTATCCAAAAACATTAACCACGGCGTATGAACTTTGGCAATGGCTTTATTGCGCAGGGAAGCAAAATCCAAAATCGGATTTTTTCTAAAAATCAATCGAAAATTAAGCTTAGGATTAATTTTTTTTAATTTTTTTTCTAAAGTAGACCAATTGTTATGGCTGACTTGATCGAAAACAATAATTTCTTCAGCAATCGCGGCGCTAAGTAACGCTTGCTCAAACAGTTGATCCCGGCGATCGTTAATGATGACGATAGTTAGATTTTTGACTAACATTAATTTTTCTTAACCGACAATAAACTAATTGGCAGGCTAATCACTCTAGCTAATAAAATACCTAAACAAGCACCATAGAGGCCATAAGTTGGGGTTAAACTAATAATGCCAGCAATCATTAACAGCAAGGAAACTAAGAGATGAAAGTTCATTGGCAAATACCTTTTTTGAGCAATTTGTAGTGCGTAAACAATGTTTGTCAGGCTATGAACTAGTCCAGCTAGCACTAGGATACCAATGATTTGACTGGCTTCGAGCCACTGGTCGCCCAAAATTAAATTGACAAAGAAACTGGGCCAAATAATTAGTGGTAAGCTTAGAGCTAAACTAAGCAAAAAAGTGCTAAAAATTGAACTTTTAAAAGCCCGCCTTAATCTTGGTTGTTCATCTTCTTTGTGTAAATTGGAAAAAACTGGCATTAAACCATGATGAGCTGATTTAGATAACTCATAATTAAGTTTATGACTTAAGGAATAGGAATTGTGATAAATACCTAATTGGTGAGCATCAAGCATTTTACCAATCAGAAAGTCATCTGCATTGTCATTAAGATAAGTTAATACACTAGCTAACATCAGCGGTTTACTATTGCTGAAAATATGACGAGCTCGGTCACTTCGGTAGTGAAATTTTGGCCGCTGTGGATTCATGATAAAAGAAACAATAACCTCAACCACTGCCGCTAGAATTACCCCGCCCAGTAAAGCCCAAACCGACTTCCAGATCAAAGCTAGCACGATCTGCATCAGCACTTCAGCGGTAAGATGAATGGCATGATATAACCCTTCTTTGGCAAAGCGAAAATTTTTCTGCCATTGAGCAATGGCTGGATTGATAAAACCTTTAATGATCGGAATTAAGGTGGCGACAGTGATTAGGGGAAACAATAAATCCTCTTGATAAAAATTGCTCATAGCAAAGGCTAGAACCAACATAATCACACCAATTAAAAAACCACGGATAATCGCGATCACCCAGGCCGTATCAAGAAAATAATTAATATCTTTTTTGGATTGAACGATAGTAGTGTTAATGCCTGTTTGGGTAAAACTCTCCGTTAAACCAATGGCAATCATCACTAAAGAAAAGAGGCCAAAGTCAGTCGGCTTGAGTAATCTGGCCAAAATCGTGATTTTCAGGAAATTAAGAAAAAAGATAAAAGCTTTTTGTAGGCTCTGAATAGAAAAGCCAGCAATAGCATATTGTTTATAACCCATGGCTACCATTATAAAACAATCTTTTGCTCTTGCCAGCTAGTGATCATCAGCGTTAAAATGAAAAACTATGGCAACAAAGTTCCTCAGTAAAATTGCTGGCGGTTTTTTAGATTTAGTAGAGACAGTAGCAATCTCGTTGTCTATTTTTTTGGTGATTTATTTGTTTTTAATGCAACCGCACCAGGTCAATGGTCAATCAATGCTCCCCAATTTTCAGGATGGCGAGCACGTGATGACTGATAAAATTTCCTATAAGTTTCGTGAACCAATGCGGGGTGAAGTGGTGGTTTTCCATGCTCCGCCAGCTGCAGGATGTGTGGAAGGTACTGGCTGTGATTTTATCAAAAGAATTATCGCTGTTCCTGGAGATAAAGTCGCTGTGCATGACAACGCCATTTGGATTAATGGTCAAAAATTACCAGAACCCTATATTCCCGATGATTTTGAAATTTTACCTGGCCGAGCGACTTTGAATGAAGAAATTTATTTAGGTCCAGACGAATATTTTGTATCTGGTGATAATCGACCGCACTCAAGTGATTCGCGTTTTTGGGGACCAATCACTAAAGATGAAATAGTGGGTCGTGTTTTTCTCCGCTATTGGCCAATCAGTGAGATAGAGCTAATTAAAAAAGCAGAATATCCAGCCGGTTTTTAATTTTTTGTTTCTTTTTTATTTGCAATTATTTTGGATATTGCTCTTGAGCAATTGCTCAAAAAACAAGTACAATAGCTAATAATGACAAGCAATCAACGTTTACTAAAAACAGAGTTTCCAGATATTGAATGGTCTTTTGATTTGCCGCTGGCCAGTCTCAGTTACTTTAAATTAGGTGGTCCTGCAGAGATTTTTTATAAAGTGACCGATACTGAATTATTAAAGAGAATTTTAGTTTTTTGTCATCACGCTGCCATTCCTTGGACGGTGGTTGGTGGTTTAAGTAATGTAATTATTGCTGATGCCGGAGTTAAGGGTGTGGTGTTGCAGCTGGCTACTAAAGGTTTTAAGATCTTAGAAGATACCACAGAACAGCTGCTTGTCGAGGTGGAAGCCGGCATGAAAACTAATCAATTAGTGAGTAAATCAACCTATTTAAACGCCACTGGTTTGGAGGGTTTTATCGGGGTACCTGGTAGAGTGGGTGGAGCCATTTACAATAATGCTCATTATTTACAGCATCTAATAGGAGACTATATTGAGAAAGTTGTATCTTTTCATGTGAAAAATAATCAAGAGATGATATTTTCACATGAAAATTGTAAATTTGCGTATGAACATTCGATTTTTCAAGAAGATAAACAGTTGGTTATTTTGTCAGCTACTTTTCTGTTAAAGAAAGACCAACCAGTCAACATTAGAAAAAAACTGGTCGAAGCTCAAACCAGACGAGTTTCCTCTCAACCGCTGAATTTACCTAGTTCTGGTTGTATTTTCCAAAATCCTCGAAACTCCGATTATCTAAAACAACTGTTTCCCCAATTTGCCAATCAAGAATTTATTCCGGCTGGTTTTTTAATTGATCAAGCAGGCTTAAAAAATTCTCGCGAAGGCGCTTTTGTGGTTAGTGATAAACACGCTGCCTTCGTCGTTAACAAGACTGAGACATTAGCGATTCCTGCTTCAACCAAGGATTTAAAGAAATTAATTAAAAAAATTCAAACTGAGATAAAGAATAAATTTCAGGTAGAATTAAAAGAAGAAGTCTTTTATTTAGGTCAAGACTAAAAGAGAAAGTTTAGATGAACTCAGACACCACAGCCACTTTTCATATCCAAGGTAGTACCCCACTCCATGGTAGTGTGCGGGTGGGTGGAGCAAAAAATGCTGCTTACAAATTAATGATCGCTTCTCTGCTCGCTAGTAGTGAAAGTCGTTTGTTAAATTTGCCTGATATAGCAGACGTGGATATGGTGAAAAAGATTATCAATGAACTGGGTGCGCGCGCTTATAGCGCTGGTGAGCACACCTTATTTATTGATCCACAGAATTTTCGTTTTAGCCATGTTGATGGTCAGTATGGTAAACGCTCTCGAGCCTCATCTTTGTTTTTGCCAGTGCTGTTAGCAAAATTTGGTGAAGCAGCTGTTCCGCTTCCGGGAGGAGATCAGATAGGTAAAAGACCACTAGAACGACATCTGCAAGGTCTCGAGAAAATGGGGGTAGTTTTTTCCCAAAATGGCGACATGCTAGAAGCAAGAATCAATACTAACCAGCCGAAAAAAAGACTGAAAGCTTGTCACTATACTTTTGAGAAGAATACTCATACTGGTACTGAAACTCTGATTATGGCAGCGGCTTTGGCGGAAGGTAAAACTTTACTGGAAAACGCAGCCTTAGAGCCAGAAATTGACGACTTAATTGCTTTTTTAAATGAGATGGGTGCGAAAATCCGCCGGCGCTCTTTTCGCAAAATTGAGATCGAGGGAGTCGACAAGCTCACTGGAGCAATTCATCGGGTGATGCCCGATCGCAATGAAGCAGTGAGTTATGCTTGTGCGGCGATTATTACGCGAGGTGATATTGTAGTAGAAAATGCCCGTCATCGAGATTTAACTGCCTTTCTAGAAAAACTTGATGAAGTGGGAGCTGGTTATGAAATTGGTAACTATGGTATCCGCTTTTTTTACAAAGGAGCTCTCCAAGCGACGGATATTGAAACCGACATTCATCCTGGGTTTATGACTGATTGGCAGCCTCTGTTTGCCACCCTACTCTGTCATTGTCATGGTGAAAGTATTATTCATGAAACAGTGATGCAAAGCCGTTTCCAATATGTTGAGCATCTCAGACAAATGGGCGCCAAAATCGAATATTTCAACCCAGTAGTGAAGAACCCAGAAAAAGTTTATAATTTTAATTGGTCGGACAATCGTCCAGAGGATTTTCACGCCATTAAAATTACTGGTCCAGTTGATTTTATCGGCGGTGAGTTTACTGTCCACGATTTGCGAGCCGGAGCTACCATTTTGTTGGCGGCGATTGCAGCTAAAGGGAAAACTGTTTTAAGGAATATTGAACAAATTGAGCGCGGTTACCAAGACATTGAAGAAAAATTAGTGTCAATGGGTGCCAACATCGAAAGGAGATGAGATGGGGTCAATCGTTTTATTTTTAGGGATTTTATTATTTTCTTTTATTGTGACTAGTATGGCGGTAGTGCCTTTTATTAATTTACTTTATAAACTCAAGTTTCGTCGAGCTCAGCAGCAAACCAAAGATGCTTTTGGTAAACGAACGCCAATCTATGATAAGTTTCATAAGAACAAAGCGGGAGTACCAGTCGGTGGTGGTTTGTTAATTGTGGTCTTGGTGTCAGTTTTCTTTGCGCTGATGATTCCTCTCTTAAACTATTTTGGCATTGAAGTGACATCACTGCACCAAAATAGTCAAGTAGAAATTAACGTTTTGTTTTTCACCTTTTTATCGTTTGCGATTTTGGGTTTATATGACGATCTGAAAAAAATTTTTTCTTTTGAAAAAACTAAATTTTTTGGTTTGAGACTAAGACAAAAATTACTTTTACAAATCATTTTGGCTGTAATTATTTCGTTAATGCTTCATTTTCAATT